>MEQJ01000022.1:16638-22817 GCA_001770165.1 Bdellovibrionales bacterium RIFOXYD1_FULL_53_11
GTTTCAAAAGTGGCAGATACACTTATGGCTATTGTCATTGCCCTGTCAAACCGGGGCTGAAAATTTTTTCAAACCGCCCCGTCTACCCCTTACTGCTGGGCGGGGGCGGCGGCGCCTTCTGGCTTGTTCATCTCTTGTTTGAATTTTTCCTGCTCTTGTTTCATTTCGGATTGGTGAGCGTCGCGTTTTTGTTTCATTGCAGCACGATGGGATTCGCGCTTGGCCTTGCGCTCTTCAATCATCTTCCTGCGTGCATCCCTGCGCGCTTCGCGAGCCGCTTTGCGCTCTTCCATTTTTGCCTTGTTCGCTTCACGGCGCTGCTCAATAGCCGCCTTGCGGGCTTCCTTGTCAGCCGGAGCTGCAAACGAAAGCGACGATGCGGCAAACACCGCAGCCAATGACAATACGATTGATGTCTTCAACATGTTTTTCATATGATCCCCCTTTAATTGGATGATTATTTGATGTTAACTTACTTATATAAATGTTCCAGAAAAAATTATTATACACTGCGCCATCAATAATTGTTCTCATTCTGACATTCGTGGCCGCTGTGCCCGCGTCCGGATCCATCAAGGGGGGGGGGATCGGATTTGACCTCGGCTATGCCAAGGAGGGTTATCTTTCCCAGGATTTAAAGGGCCTCGTCAAATTTGGCGGCGGCTGGTCGGTTTCGGGCAAAGCCGCTCATATCAAAAGCGCAACAGATTCCGATTCGTACCGTTTGAGTGCCGGACCCGGATACAAGGTTTCAGAAGCACTTTCGCTCGGCGCAATCATTGCTTATGGTTTTGAACCCGGCGATGTCCGCTCGCTTTCGATATCCCCGTCAATGGACATGGAAATAGGCTCTCTTTGGCTGGCCGAATACATGACCACGCTTTCGTTCGGATACGGCTGGACAAGATATATGCGCGCCGAAGATGTTACGGCCGCATCCCCCGGCAGCAGCGGGCGAAGAAAACTGGCGCGCACGCGCGCTGTGGCAGCGGCAGCAAGCGCGATCAGTGTCACGCAACACGCATTCTCTTTCGGGCTTGACCAAGAACTGCCGTATGATTTTGCAATGTACGCCGAAGCCGCTCTTTACGGATATGGCGGCACCGATCTTGCCACGCTCGAAGGCACGCTTCTTGCGCGTTCAAACACCCTCACTGATTTTGCCTCCATTGTTTCCGGTCTTCCGCGCAACTCATTCGGTGCCGGCCTGGGCTGCAGCACCATCAAACACTGGGATTTTGAAATTTACAGCACCATTACAACTGCTGCGGCCGACGGATCGCACACCACATCAGCCGGCGCCGGTGCTGCATGGGAATTTTATGACCAATGGAAGGCTTCCGTGGATCTTTCCGTATCTTTTGCGGGCTCAACAAGTCCGCTTGTCGTTTCAGGTATGTCGCATACTTTTTGATGCGATGACGCCGTGGCGTCATCGGCGCGTCAAATCAGCCGCGCCACTATCGCATCCGAAAGCACAAACCCCTTTGGAGTAAGCCGCACAAATCCGGATGTTTGTGGATGACGTTCGATCAGTTTGTCTTTCATGAGTGACGCAAAAAGTGTTTCATTGTGAATCCACTCCGCCGTAAAGCCGGCGTCAAGACGCGCGGCAAGCATCAGGGCTTCGATTCTTTTCTGCTCGGGCGTCAGGAACTCCTCCCACTCAACTCCATAATCCGGAAATATCGAGCTGTTTTTCCATCTCCTGCCGGTACTCGCGTCAAACGAATGCGCCGAAGGCCCGAATCCGAGATATGAATCACCATGCCAGTAATTGAGATTGTGCCGGGATTCAAAACCGGCGCGCGCGAAGCTGGAAATCTCGTAGTGCCGGAATCCAAGTTCGCAAAGACGCCTGTCAACAAACAAAAAATGATCAAGCTGTGTATTCTCGTCGGGCAAAGTACAATGCAGCCGGTGCGTATCCCGCAAGGTGAGCAGATAGCAGCTAACATGTGTAACCGGAAAAGAGCAGAGCACGCCGAGTGCTTCTTCAATATCCGGGATTGTCTGGCCGGGGACGCCGCACAACAAATCAACCGACACATTGGTGAACCCCTCATCAAAAATCATCCCAAGCGCGGCAAGCGCGCTGTCGCGCGTATGAATCCGTCCAAGCCATGAAAGCAACTCCGGTCTGAGCGCCTGCACGCCCAGGCTGATGCGATTGATTCCGGTTTCCCGACAGGCTCTCAAAAAATCACGGGTGACAGAAAACGGATTGGCTTCAATCGTGAATTCCGCGTTTTTTGAAACCCCAACCGGCTGAAGACTTGAAAAAATCATTCGTGGGTCGGCAAGTGATGGCGTTCCCCCCCCAAAATACAGGGTCTCAAGTTCATCCGCCAAAAAGTCGCGCCGCAGGGCCGCTTCTGCGCGCAATAAATCATAAAAAACCAGCTCATCAGACGGATTTTTTACGGTCGAAGAATAAAAATCGCAATAATGGCACTTGGCGCGACAGAATGGAAAATGCACATACAACGACCGCGCTTTGTTCATATTATTTTTTTTAAATGGACGCAGCTCCTTTCATGCCGCTCAAAAGATGACAACGCAGAGCGTATAATACGATACGTTCACTTGTCCAATCGTGTATTGGAGATTACCCTTTTATATATGCCTAAAAACTCAAAATGCGAACTTGCAACACTGTCGAATAAAATCCCGGTCATCTTTCAACACAAGAACGGCCCGGCTGCCGCAGTTTACTGGTGGGTTCGTTCCGGCAGTTGCGACGAGCTTTCCGGTGAGCATGGATTTGCTCATTTTGTCGAGCACATGCTATTCAAGGATTCATCCAGCAAGGAAACCGGAAGGGCCTCAACCGGGCGCATGGCCAATGCCATAGAGGCCATCGGAGGCGAGGTAAACGCGTACACCTCGTTTGACCAGACCGTCTACCACGTCACCTGCGCCGGACACCATCTGGACGACGCTTTGGATGAATTCGGGCAGATTTCAAGAACACAAAAATTCTCCAGGGAGGATTTCGAACGCGAACGCGAAGTCATACTTGAGGAAATCAGACGAAGCGACGATTCCCCGGAAAGGCAGCTTTTTCAGGAGATTTTTTCAACCACTTTCCGCAAACACCCGTATGGACGCCCGGTGATCGGCTTTGCAAAATCACTCAAAGCCGCCACAAGCGCAAAACTCGAGGCTTTTTATACACGGAATTACGCGCCGTCAAACATGGGGATCATCGTTGTCGGGCCACTTTCGGGCGACGGCCGCATACCGGGGCTTGTTAAAAAGCTTGAAAAGCACTTCGGCTCCAAAATCATCCGTGAACGAAAATTCAACCGCCCGGCGCGGCCGGTTGAGAGGGCTCTTCGGGAGCGTGCGGAGTTCAAAATCCGGCCTTTCGACGTAAAAGCACCAACTGCGGCCCTGACGTTCAGGGCGCCGGAACTCGCCCATGAGGATACGCCTGCTCTTGACATGCTGAGCGGCGTACTTGCAATGGGTGAGCTTTCGCGGCTTTATCAAAAGCTTTTTTATGGATCATCGCTGGTCACTGATATTTCGGGCGGACTTTATGTGCCGGCCGATCCCGGGATGTTCTACCTTCAGGCCGAAACAGGTGATACCGGAAACATACCCGCGGTTTTTGAAGCCATTCTGTCAGAGCTGGCAAGGATCAAGAGCGAAGGACCGTCCCCGGAAGAGCTCAAGCGCGTACTGGTAAACAACGAAAGCGAAAAACTCTACGCCACGCAGACCGCCGACGGCGTGGCTTCACGGCTCGGGTTCATGCATTTTGTAATCGGGGACCCCGGCTTCGACGAATGGTATCTCGACCAACTCAGAAACGTGGACGCAAAACGGGTGCAGGATATTGCAGCAAGATATTTCGATGCCGCCAGGTTGAGCGGAGTAATGCTGTTTCCAAAGGGAGCAAAAACCGACACGGACGCTCTTGTAGTGATGTCAGAAAAAATCCTCGGCAATTCCGCCCTTGAAACCGCAAAAAACAGCAGATCCGCAAAAAAAGCGAATGGAAAAACCGATTTTCTGAAACCGGATTTTTTCACTCTCCCGTCCGGAATGCGCGCGGCCTACAGGCACTCTCCTGATTCAAATGTCGCAAGCGTGCATCTATCGGCGCTTGGCGGGCTCAGGCTCGAACTTGCCGATCCGGTGCGCTCCGCCGCAGAGGACTGGGGCGCCGGAAACATGATGTCCATGACCTGGAACAAGGGAGCGGGCGACAAGGATTCAAAAGCGATCGCATCCATAATCGAAGGACATGCGGCTTCAATGGAGGGGTTTTCGGGAAGGAGTACGGCCGGAATGCAAATGACAGGACTGGCGCGCGACTGGGATACTCTCTCCAAAACACTTGTTGAAGTAATGACCCGCCCATCCTTCCCGGCCGATGAAGTCGAACACACGCGGCGCGTGGTTGAAGAAGAGATCAAAACCATCGAAGACCACACGGCGCAGCTTTGTTCAAAACTGTTTTTGGAATCATTATTTGACAAGCATCCCTATGGAAAACTCACCGCCGGCAGCCTGCAAAGCGTGGCCGGAATAGACGGGGCGAGACTTGCGGCCTTTCATAGAAAGTGGATCAGGCCGGAACGGATGGTTGTTTCCTTTTCCGGGGCGGTAAAACGCCCGGATTTTGAAAAATGGTGCGGTGAGCTGGAAAAATCACTGCTTGACGTGTGCGGTACCGCAACAAACACTTCCCCCGCCGTTGACCCCGAAGCGCCGCTCAAGGGTCCGAGATGGGCCGAAAAAAAACTCGGTCGCGAACAACTCCACATCGTCGTGGGAGGAATCGGACCGGTGATCGGCGGAAACGACAGGTTCCCGCTCAGAATACTTCAGACCATACTTGGCGGACAGGGCGGCCGGCTTTTTACCGAACTTCGCGAGAAACGAAGCCTTGCCTATGCCGTATCACCCATGATGTTCGAAGGAGTTGAACCCGGATACATCGGCACCTACATCGGCTGTTCACCGGACAAGCGCGAAGAAGCGATCAAGGGCATAAGCTCCGTACTGGCAAAACTTGCATCAACCGGGCCCACTCCGGCGGAAATGAAACGAGCCAAGGAATACCATCTCGGTCGGCGCGCAATCGAGATGCAAAGCGACAGCTCGGTGGCGGCGCATTTCGGGCTGGAGACGGTTTACGGGCTGCAGTATATGGACGAAGCCACGATACTTGGCCGGGTCAGGGCGGTAAGCGCATCTGATATCAAAGAAGTCTGCCGAAGATATCTGGTAGAACCTCATATGGTCACCTGCGTGGTAGGATAGGAAAGGGCGCATATGCACTGGTTACAAAATCTAGCGCTTTCGTTCGTGGCGGTTTTCGCGGCGCTTGATATCGTCGGCACGCTGCCGCTTTATATTTCGCTCACAAACGGAATGACCTCAAAGCAGCGCACGAGGACCGTCGACAAGTCGATGATAGTCGCGCTTGTTGTTGCGCTGGCTTTTATTTTCACCGGAAACGGAGTGTTCAGCCTGCTTGGCATCAGGGTGTTTGACTTCAAGGTGGCAGGCGGCATCGTCCTCCTGCTCGTCTCCCTTGCCGATCTGGTCGGCGGCCCCGAAGCAAAACAACGGTCGTCGGGCTCCACCGGCATCGTGCCGCTTGCGGTGCCTCTCATAACCGGGCCCGGAGTCATCACTACTCTCATTTTACAGGTCGAATCCTTCGGCTATTTCATCACCCTCGGAGCACTCTTCGGAAATTATATCCTTGCATGGTTTCTTTTGCGCAAGGCAGAGTTTGTCACCGGAAAAATCGGCAAGGACGGCACCGTGGTGATTTCAAAAATTGCGGCGCTCCTGCTCGCAGCCATCGCGGTTGCGATGATCAGAAACGGGGTGTTCGAGGCGATCGCGGCGTTTGGAATCAACTGACATGATCGCCCCGGGCCTGAAAGCCATAGGCGTTGATCTTGGCGGCACAAAAATAGAAGCCGCAGCGATCATCACAAACAGCGACGGTTTTGAAACGCTTGCACGAAAGCGCATCCCCACGAACCGCGACCGCGGTTATGACGCCGTGATTAATGCCTGCGCCGGATTGATAAGTGGCATTGCAAAAGAAGCGGGGTTCAACACCGACGTCCCGACCGGCATCGGAATGCCCGGTGCCATCACGCGCCGGGACGGCCTCATCAAAAACTCCAACACCACCTGCCTCCACG
>MEQJ01000023.1:0-7913 GCA_001770165.1 Bdellovibrionales bacterium RIFOXYD1_FULL_53_11
CGTAGCAGTTAACCGCTGGGCTCGACTTTTTTACTCAACATGCACAGGCTGGGGGGACGGCTTTCGTAGACTACAAGCATTGCCGAGCGCGTAACGGACATCAGCCGGGTGGCGGCGTCCCTGCCTGTTCCGTCCGGATGAATTGGCGGTAAAACCCTCAAAACAACAGTACCGGGAAAAATCCTGAGAGGCTTTGATTTCAATACGCTCCCTAGAGGCGAGGAAACCACCGGAACCACCGGCACGCCGGTATCGACGGCGAGCTGGAAGGCTCCCCGCTTGAAAGGCAAAAACCCTTTTCCCGACCGGTTGCGGGTACCTTCGGGAAAAAACCAGGCCGAGGCACGGTCTTTTCTTATATAGGAAGCCGCCCAGGCGAGAGTCCCGGCCGAATTTTTCGGATTCATGCGGTCAATAAAGACGTTGCCGGTGGCAATGTAATAAAGCCCGAAAAATGGAATTTTGAGTATTTCTTTTTTTCCGAATGAAGCGGTCCTGCGCGGGCAGACGCGTCCCATCGTGATCGCGTCCAGCGCGCTCTGGTGGTTTGCCACAAAAACGCAGGGGCGGTGGCTTTCGAGATGTTTTTGCCCTTCGACGTGTACCCGGATGCCGAGGATGGCGAGTATCACGGCCGAAAACGGCCGCGCCGCGTAGCTGTTGATGGACGCCGGGACGGTTTTAACAAGGCCAAAAAGCATGAAAAGGCGCATGATGCCCGCGACAAGGGCGGCAAGGGGGCAGAACACCGCAATAAAGGCAGCCAAAGCTGCGAGCCTTGCATATGAAGAAATGCTGATGAGCTTGAGTGATTGCAATTCTTGCGTTCCTGCCTGTCTGGATTATTGTTTATATGAGGCAGGGCTTGCAAATGAAAACTTCAACCGGGATTCTAATAGCGTTTCTAGTGATTCTACCGGTTGCCGCAGCCGCCCTTTCCGAAGAAAACGATGATCTTACTTTCTGCCATTTCGGGCCTAAGATCCTGGTGCAGGATCCGGTGGTTGACCCGTCGGATGACGACGAATGCCGCGGCACCGCAAAAATACAGGCTGTTATGTGGAAATGCACAAAGGCGGATCTTGTCGAAACTCAGACCGGCATTTTCAAGAAGGAGCTTGTCAAGCAGGCCACCAAGGAATGCCAGCAGCTCTGCCGCAGACGTGACAGGAAATGTTCCGGCCGTTTTGAAGGGAAGGCGGGCTGCGGCCTTGAAAACAATCGCGAGGATGCCGTCATCATGGGCCAGCGCCAGGGTTGCCGCAAGGATTGTGACGGACCCGCTTTTGCCTATTGTTCGCTTTACAATGCCGGCTTCAGGAGCAAGGACCCTGAATATATGGCCGACGCGCGCCCCAACTGCCGCTGTTATAAGACCTCAAAATAGCCGTCAGTCAACTATTCTGAAGTATCTTTCGTAGGCGCCGCGTTCGAGGTCGTCGATTTCGTTCAGATACGGCTTGCGCTTTTCTGGCGCTTTTGGCGCGGTTTTCATCAGAGTCTCGACCGCCCTGGTGTTGAGTTCGGAAGTCGACTTGATGTCCTTGTTCTGGATCTGCGCATAGAGTTTCGGATCCGCCGCTTTGATGTCCCTTATGGTTGTTTCCACGGCTTTCTTTTCAAGCTGTTCGATCTTTTTCGTAACCTCCTCGTTTGCGATCTCTTTTTTGATTTCGGCTTTCACCTCGGATGATTTTTGAATGGCAACGAGGTCTTCCCGGGTTGTTTTTCTGACGGCCAGCACCGGCGCCGGTTCGGGCGCTTTTTCGGCCTTCCGGGCCACCACCGGGGCGGCGGCCGCCGGGACCTCGGCCGAATAACCGGCTTTCACCTCGACCGGCCTGGCCGTTGGTGTTTCGGCTTTGACTTCGACGGACCCTCTGAGAATTGAAACTTCCGTGCCTCCATCAGTACCGTTGTCGGCTATGAAGAAGTCAGTCCCCCTCACGCCCATTGTCGCGCTTTTTGTTTTAACGGTAAGCCGTGTGCGCGGACCGCCTTTTTCGATCACTCCGCGCATTTTTCCGTACATCAGATTGATCTGCGTTTTGGCATTTGCGGAGTCCTTGTCCCAGAATACCCGGTATGCAGTGCCGGAGCCGACGTTGATTTGATCGCCGTTTTCAAATACCACGCGGGCTTTTGAGCCCGGAGCGGTGCGGACGATGTTGCCTTTTTCGACTCGGTCGCCCATGGAGGCGTCCTTCACCGAATAATATTCGCCTTCGAACAGTGCGTGCGGCGGGGGTCCTTGCACTGTTTTTCCGGGATTGGTGAATATTTTTACGGTTCCATCCACCTGGGTCAATGTGCCCGCCTGCTGCGATGCGGCAGCACTGAGGGAAAGCATAAAAGCGATTACAAGGTATGTTTTCATATATTCTCCAAAATGGTTCTTGTGGTTTTTTGTGTCTTCTTTAGAATTAAATGATCAAGGAGAATAACCGCTGTGTCTAGAAAAATCACTTTTGTTGTCGTGACGCTGTGCTTTGTTTCAATATTGATGCCTTTTGCCGCTTACGCATCCGGTGCTGACTATGAATATCCCGAGCTGATGGTCACGCCTCGCGCAAGCGATCGCATTTCGCAAGAGGCAAAACAGGAGGCCGCCACGAAGTGGACGCGCCATATCCCGATTCAAGCCTCCGCCCTGATGACGCTTGTTGCGGGTGCCATCCAGTTTTCGGCAAAGGACCCGGGCAAGGACGCTGAGGGGCGCTCGCCGCTCTTTGGAATTGGCGCGGGCGGCGCATGGCTTGTGACGTCTTTTCTGCTTTCGGCATATTACAATCCGTACGATTCAGCGCAGAAATCGCTTGCCGGGATGCCGGCGCGCACGCAGCGCGAACAGCTTACCCGGGAGCGTTATGCAGAGGAGGCCATCGAAAGCGCCGCCTGTCTCGGGCGCCGCCTGATGTGGCTTTCGTTCATGACCAATGCCGGGGCAAGCGCCTGGATGCTTTCAAAGGCAACAAGCGGGTCGATGGGCATGTTTGTTGATATCGCGGCAATTGCAATGGCCGTAACTCCCGTATTTTTCCAGTACCGCTGGCAGAGTGTCGCGGCCGAACAGCGTTCTTATAAAAAGCGCATTTATGGCCCGGTGGCCGCCCCGCTTTTTTTACAGGACCCCGCGAGCGGTAAGGTCGGGACGGGCGTGTCGCTCACGCTGGCGTTCAATTAAGATCTTCCGGAAATTATATTTGCAATATGAGCAATATCATGTCAACCCTACTTTACTCATGAGTAAAGTAGGGCTATACTGATATTACTCATGAGTAAAATATTGCACAACCGGTATCTTTCTGCCCGGATAAACTCCGATTTGTCGGAAAAAATGGTTTTACTGGCGGGTCCACGCCAAGTCGGCAAAACAACACTCGCACTGTCACTTCTGGCAAATGGTTCGCGCGAACATCCGGCATATTTCAATTGGGACGACGACCATGACAGAGCACGCATTCGCAAACACGAGCTTCCCACGGGTGAACCGCTGATCATTTTGGATGAAATTCACAAATTCAAGCCGTGGCGGAATCTCATCAAGGGCCTTTTTGACAAAAGGGGCGCAAACCGGTCGTTTTTGGTTACCGGCTCTGCGCGTCTTGACCACTACAGGCGCGGAGGCGATTCGCTCCAGGGGCGGTATCACTTTTACCGGCTGCACCCGTTTTCCATCATGGAACTTGAGGCCAATCCTGATGCGGATACGCTTTCAATGTTACTCAAGTTTGGTGGATTTCCAGAGCCGCTTTTTTCACAAAACGAACGCGCCTGGAGACGCTGGCGGCACGAGAGGCACTCCAGAATCCTGCGCGATGATTTGAGGGATCTCGAACACGTCCGCGAAATCAGCCAGATCGAGGTTCTTCTTTCATCGCTCCCCGAGCGCGTTGGCAGTCCGCTTTCCATCAGATCACTGAGAGAAGACCTTGGTGTCGCGCACGATACGGTTGAACGCTGGATTTCAATCCTCGAAAATCTTTATGTTGTGTTCAGAATCATGCCTTTCGGCGCGCCAAAAATCAGGGCAGTGAAAAAAGAAAAAAAGTTGTATTTTTGGGACTGGTCCGAAATCAGCAACAGCGGCAGCCGCATGGAAAACATGGTTGCATGCCAGCTTTTGAAGTACTGTCATTTTTTAGAGGATTCAGAAGGCTATGAAATGGAGTTGAGGTACTTGCGCGACACGGACAGGCGTGAGGTTGATTTTGTCGTGATAAAGGACCGTAAACCGGTTTTTGCCGTTGAATGCAAGAGCGGAGAAAAATCAATCGGACCCGCGATGGAATACTTCAGGCAGCGAACCGGCATCCCGGTTTTTTACCAGGTCCATCTTGGGACAAAGGACTACGAACCGGGTCCCGGAATCCGGGTGCTGCCATGGCTCCAATTCTGCCGTGAAATGAAAATGCCCTGAACCGGCTCCGCCGATGGCAAGAGCGTGTTAATCGATTTTTCTATAAGCCTTCTGCGCCATTTCTTTTGCGAATGTCATTGCGGCGGCATTATCCATCTGCAGCCCCGATTTTGAAGCCGCATATCTGAAGGCTTGTATGAAGTTTTCAACCGAGACAAGTCCCATTCCCACGAGTTCCTCAGCCTGTTTGAGCGCTGCTCCGGTCGGAAGGGCCGGGCCTTTTTTTGAACGCAAAAAATCAAACGCGTTCAAGAAGTGATTTGAAATGCCGCCGCCGAAATTCTGACCCAGTCTTGCGATTCTTGCGCCCATCTCGCCGCAAGCGGGGCGCGGAAGATCAAGGCCGTCTTCGTGCGCGCAGAATTCGACAATGGTTGCGAAGTCGTCCCGTGCGGCCGCGACATTGCCTTCAAACTGCGTGGAAAGCGAGTGCGCCATCTTGAGCGCGGAGTTTATGTCGAGGTCCAGATAGGCCTTGTGGAATGCGCGGTGGAATACGGTGATGAATGCCTCGGTTTCGGCTTCGGTGCGCGCGGCAAACTGAAGCCCCGATTGCACGGCGTCCTTTGGGAGAAGCCCGGCATGAGTGAGCATCGATGTGACGCGTATGAAACGTTTGGCTGCTCCGATGCAGCCGCCGGCCGCTTGCGTCGCCAGTTTGCGGGCTTCGGGCTCGGGGATTCCAAAGTCCTTCTGCGACCGGAGATACTCGTTCGCCGTAATGAACTCCTGCGAAAACGGGCATCCTTCGCGAAAAGTGTTTTGCGTCCCCGAAGGCGCGTTGTCCGTCAGCTTTCTTGGCGCCGCGGTTGCGGACAGGGCAAAGATTATCAACACTGAAAATGCTCCAGCAACATAAGACAAGGGTTTGCGAGTGTTCATGACTGCTTATCGTCTTTTTTGGGCAACGCTAAAAGGTGTCCGCCAACTTTTCGGAAAGTGTCCGCCAACTTTTGGTATATGCGCCGCGTTACCCGGGCTGTTGCACTGCCTTGGCGGGGTTGTTGTTGCTTTACATAATAGAAACAGATATTTGTGTTTTTATGAGGGCTGTTTTTTTCTTTTTTTTATTATTTACTGCGTTTGTTTATTTTATCAGTGCTTCATATATTACTTGCAGCAATGATGGCAGTCATTTTGCGCTGGTAAGAAATATTGTGGAATATCGAACGCTTGAGTTGGATGAGACGGGGATTGAATATACAAGGAAAACTGATCTTTCGTTCAAAGATGGAAAATACTATTCAGATCGTTCACCGGGAACCGCATATCTTGCCATTCCGTTTTATCTTGTCGGCAAAGTCATCAGATTCCTTGGGATGAGCACATGGATTTCAAAGGTCCAGCAGCCCGAAGAAATATTTGTCATGTTTTTACCAATTATTTGTGGTTTGATTTCAATTTTTGTTGTTTTTGAACTCCTCCTTTTTTTTGGAGTATCCGGAAAAATAGCATTATCAGCCCTGCCATTGTATGCATTTGGCACGCTTCAATGGCTTGAATCATCACATTTATACTCACATCAGATTTCCATTCTGTTTGTTCTAATGGCGATTTATTTTATTGTGAACCGGAAATTAGTGGCATTGTCACTTTCTTTAGCGGTTGCATCCATTGTTGAGATACAGAATATTCTTTTACTTCCTTTTTTTATATTTTATCTGATCACCAAGTATGTTGACGATAGCTTGGGCGACAAGATGTTTTCACCGGGAAAAATGTCGGTATTGGCGTTTCTATTCCTGGTTGTTTATTCCTTGTTGCCACTTCACAATTATTTCGAATTTGGTGTGTGGACGATAAAGAGCAATTCTTATCATTATGTATTCAAGGAAGAGAACAGCTTTATCACCTCATTGTCTGGTAATTATTTTATTGGGCTTGAAAGATTGCTTATGGGATTTGCCAATTACCGGGCAATTTATAACTGGCACCTCGGGATACAAAACGAGATTCCGGGGGTTTTTGGAGTTTCACCTTTCTTACTGTTTTGTGTGCCGGGTTGGTTTATCATGTGGCGGCGTTTCAAATACGAGGTGGTTCTCATGTTGGTCGTAATTATCACGCTTCTTTCTGTTGTCGCGCTGCATAAGACGGTTCTGACAAGACACATTTCGACTATATACCCGTTGTTTTTCATTCCGTGCGTCATTTGGCTTCATAAGTTGGTGCAGGGCCGCTTTATGATTCGCAAGGCCGCAGTGATGCTACTGTTTGCATCAACTGCAGTTTTTAGCGTCGCACGTGTATATTATTCACTGCACACATACTGGGGGCATTCTTTAAAAAATCCATTTCCGTTTATTGCAGAATGGAAATGTTTTATTGTGTTTTTACCGTTACTTGTGTCTATTTCATATTTGCTTGTGAGAAAACGGTTTGTTGTGAGCAGTTCAAGTTTATCCTGATTCGAAAATTCGCTTTTTCAGTCCTTGGGAAGCGGCACCTGCCGCTCGACGCCATTGACGTAATATTTCTCGGCGGTTTTTTTGCCGTCTTCGTCGTAAATCGACCAAAGCCCGTTTTTTTCCCCCATCTTGAACTCGCCTTCGATGGCGGGTTTTCCGTTGCGGTGGACCTGTCTGAAGGTTCCGTCATTGACGTATCTGCCTTCAGCATTTTTTCGTTGAAAACACTTTTTGTCGCCTTTAAT
Source organism: Bdellovibrionales bacterium RIFOXYD1_FULL_53_11 (assembly GCA_001770165.1). Taxonomy (GTDB): domain Bacteria; phylum Bdellovibrionota; class UBA1018; order UBA1018; family UBA1018; genus XYD1-FULL-53-11. The sequence goes on from MEQJ01000023.1 coordinate 7,074, forward strand.
CTCCGGAATTCCGCGCAGGTCGCCCGCTTCGGTGCATGGCCTGGAGGTGCCGCAGGAACAGATAAACAGCATAAGTGACGTCCACGCAATCATCCGGATCATGATAAAAGATTATTCCGGGCGCTCACGGCCTGCAATGATCTTTTTTATGTTGAAAAACACGCCATACTTGGCAATCTCTAGGGAAACAAACAAGGAGCCTGATTTATGACAAACCGCGAGATCATCGAAATGACCGAAAAATACAGCGCCAACAACTACCATCCTTTGCCGATGGTTATCGCCAAGGCGGAAGGTTCATGGGTTTGGGATGTTGAGGGCAACAAGTATATCGATTGTCTGAGTTCATATTCGGCACTCAATCAGGGGCATCGTCATCCAAAAATCGTCCAGGCGCTCAAGGACCAGGCCGACCGGGTGACGCTCACGAGCCGCGCGTTCCATAACGACCAGATGGGCGGTTTCCTTAAAATGCTTTGCGAAGTGTCCGGCATGGAGATGGCGCTCCCAATGAATTCAGGCGCCGAAGCGGTTGAGACCGCCATCAAGGCCGTGCGGAAGTGGGGTTACAAGGTCAAGGGCGTCGAGGAGGACAGGGCCGAGATCATCTGCTGCCGCAATAATTTTCATGGCCGCACGGTTACCATTGTAAGCTGCTCCACCGAGCATCAATATCGCGATGGTTACGGGCCGTTCACTCCGGGATTCAAGATTGTTGAATATGGAGATGCAAAGGAAATCGGAAGTGCGATCAACAAAAACACCGTGGCCGTGCTTGTGGAGCCCATCCAGGGCGAGGCCGGCATTCTCGTGCCCCCGGCCGGATATCTCACCGAAATA
>MEQJ01000023.1:7922-17139 GCA_001770165.1 Bdellovibrionales bacterium RIFOXYD1_FULL_53_11
ATGTGCACAAAAAACCGCGTATTGTTTGTGTGTGACGAGATCCAGACCGGGCTGGGGCGTACCGGAAAAATGTTTGCCTTCGAACACGACAAGGATGCAAAGCCCGATATGGTCATCGTGGGCAAGGCACTTGGCGGCGGGTTGTATCCGGTTTCCGGTGTCGCCGCTTCGCGAGAGGTGCTCGGCGTTTTCAATCCTGGCGATCACGGCAGCACGTTCGGCGGCAATCCGCTTGCTTCTGCGGTCGCGCAGGCGTCGCTCAAGGTTCTTATCGACGAAAAGCTGGCAGACCGCTCCCGCGAGATGGGCGAGTACCTGCTGGGCAAACTCCGGGCGATACAGAGTTCACATGTAAAAGAGGTGCGGGGCAAGGGGCTTTTTATCGGCGTCGAAATCAAGGATTCAAGCGGCAAGGCCCGGCCGTTTTGTGAAAAGCTGATGAAGCTTGGCGTGCTCGCCAAGGAAACGCATGACCAGGTCATCCGTCTCGCGCCACCGCTTACCATCAAGCGGGAGGATATTGACTGGGTCGTTGAGCGCGTGGCGCAGGTCCTGAAATAAAAGATGGTAAAAAATAAATTTATAGCCGTGTTTGTGGTGGCGGCGCTTGTACCGGTTGTGTTGCTTTTCAAGTGTTTTGGTAATTTACACGATGCCGCACCGGTGCTGCCCGCCGGCCACATTGCTGTTCCCGCTATTTCGCAGGAAACCGATTTTAGTTGTGGCGCGGCTTCGCTTTTGTCCGTTCTGAGATATTGGGGTGTTTTTTCCGGTTCGGAGGCTGATCTTTACAAGCCGCTTGACACCACAACAGAAGGCACGAGCGCAGGAAGAATGAGTGCTTTTGCCGGTAGCCTCGGGCTTGAGAGCGAGACAAAAAAGGACATGACCATCGCCGGCCTCAGAACGGCACTTGCGGAAGGGCGGACGGTGATTCTCAGTATCCAGGCCTGGGTCAAAAAGAAGCCGCGGCCTCCCTGGAGTGATATCTGGGACGACGGGCATTATGTTGTGCTTGTTGCGATTGATGAGCACTATATTTACCTGATGGACCCGGCATTGAGTGATGCTTACGGATACCTGCCGCTTGATGAGTTTGTCGAACGCTGGCACGATTACGCCGATGCCAGCTATGAAAGAGAATACCATTTCGGCATCCTGATCCGGGGCAAAACCGCGAACAATTTTGCCCTGCCCGCAGGAAAGCTTGAAAGGGTTGAATAGGCACTCGGCGTTTTTCAGGTCATCGTCGAGACCATGACCGCCTTGATCGTGTGGAGGCGGTTCTCGGCTTCGTCAAATACCTTCGAGGCGCTCGACTCGAACACATCCTCAGTCACTTCCATGTCGTGCACGCCGTCGGTATGATGCGCGGGCAGGCAGTGTAAAAAGAGAGTGTCGGCGCGGCCGGTCGCGGCCATGAGCTTTGCGTTTACCTGGTAAGGACGCAATGAATCAACGCGCTCCTGGATGCCGGGTTTGCCTTCTTCGCCCATCGAGACCCAGACGTCGGTGTAAATGGCGTCCGCGCCCCGTACGGCCTTCAGAGGATCTTTTTCGAGTTCAAGCACGGCTCCGGTCTCGCGCGCCACGCGCGATGCCCAGTCCTGCAGCGGTTTTACCGTGAAAAGGCTCTCCGGCGCCGCAACGGTGTAGTGCATGCCCATCTTCATGGCGCCTATCAGCAAGGCATTTGCGACGTTGTTGCGCCCGTCGCCCACGTATACCAGTTTTTTTCCGCGCACATTGCCGCGGTGTTCTTCAATGGTTTGAAAATCCGCAAGTACCTGTGTGGGATGGTCCTCGTCCGTCAGTCCGTTCCAGACCGGGACGCCCGCGTATTTTGCCAGATCCTCGACCAGTTTCTGGTCAAAGCCGCGATACTGGATTCCGTCAAACATCCGCCCCAGCACGCGGGCGGTGTCGGCGATCGATTCCTTCTTGCCCATCTGGATGTCGCCCTTGCCGAGGTATTCAGGGTGGGCGCCTTCGTCATGGCATGCGGTCACGAACGCGCAGCGCGTGCGGGTCGACGGTTTTTCAAAAATGAGCGCGACATTCTTGTTTGCAAGACGTTTTGGAAAAATGCCGGCGCGCTTGAGGGATTTGTACTGGTGCGAAAGATCCAGCAGATACCGGATCTCCCCGGGTGAAAAATCCTTAAGCGTGAGAAAACTCCTGCCTGTCAGATTCTGTGGCATATTGATGTCTCCTTCGAAATAAGCCTTATCTGAATTTCTTCGTGAGGATTTCTTTCAGATCGGGCGTTGTGATCTCCTCAAGCTCGTACTGCACGCGGACCATCGGCTTTTTGATCTTGATGATGCGCGTGAGATCGATCGGGGTGGCGACCACGACCACATCGCACTCGACGCGCGCGATCGTTTCTTCAAGATCGTGCATCTGCTGCTTGCCGTAACCCATGGCGGGAAGCAGCGTGCCGATCATCGGGTATTTTTCGAACGTCTTGGTGATCGTGCCCACGGTCCATGGCCGCGGATCGACGAGCTTTGCGGCGCCGAATTTCTGTGCCGCAACGACGCCGGCTCCGATTTTCATCTCGCCGTGCGTGAGCGTGGGGCCGTCCTCGATTACAAGCACCTTCTTGCCCTTGATCGCATCGGGCTTGTCGAGATCGAGTCTGGAGTTGGCCTTGATCACGGTGGCCGAGGGATTGAATTTGCGGATGTTGTTTTCGATTATCCCGACGTTGTGAGGATCGGCGCTGTCCATCTTGTTGATCACCAGTACGCCGGCGCGGAGGAAGTTCGTTTCGCCGGGATGATACATTAGCTCATGGCCCGGGCGGTGCGGATCGACCACGACGATTTCAAGATCTGATTTGTAGAACGGCGTGTCGTTGTTGCCGCCGTCCCAGAGGATGATGTCGGCTTCCTTCTCGGCTTCGCGCAAAATGGCTTCGTAGTCAACGCCCGCGTAGATCACCCGGCCGCGGTCTATGTGCGGCTCGTATTCCTCCATTTCCTCGATCGTGCACTGGTGCTTGTCGAGGTCGGCCTTGGAGGCAAAACGCTGCACTTTTTGCGCGACGAGATTGCCATAAGGCATCGGGTGGCGGATCGCGACGACTTTTTTGCCCATGTTTGAAAGGACGTCGGAGACGATGCGCGTGGTTTGCGATTTGCCGCAACCGGTGCGCACCGCGCAGATCGAGACCACGGGCTTGGTGGATTTGACCATGGTCTTTGTGGGCGAAAGAAAGGTGTATGTTGCGCCTGCGGCCATCGCGATGGAGCCGATGTGCATGGCGTGCTGGTGCGTGACGTCCGAATAGGAAAATACAACTTCGTCTATCTGGTTTTTCTTGATCAGCGTTGCGAGCTCGCTTTCGTTCACAATCGGGATGCCCTTGGTGTACGGCGCGCCGGCCAGTTCGGCGGGATAAACGCGGCCGTCTATGTCCGGGATCTGCGTGGCCGTGAAGGCGACAACCTCGTAATCCGGATTGTTGCGATAAATTACATTGAAATTATGGAAATCGCGCCCGGCTGCGCCACAAATGATGATCTTTTTCTTCGACATGCTGCTTCCTTTCTGTGTGGCGCCAAACGATTGTCATATGGCGCAAAACAAACCTGTATTCATGAATTCTTAGCCGGGACGAATGTTTTTTTCAAGTTAATGCCTTAACTTTACCGATAATTGAGAGGATAGACAGGCGGAATATCGTCTTATGATAAAGTCGAAGGACATAAAAGAATACTTCGAGTCGGCGGCAGATGCTTTTGTCGCGGGCAAAACCATTACTTTTGATATCTATCTGTTCTTTCCTCTCAATCAACATATTCTGATGTGGAAGCACCGCGGCGAGACGCTTGATGAGATGGTGCTGGGGGTGATCAAGGCGCGGGGCATCAAAAGTTTCTGGATTCATGGCGGGGACAAGGAGAATTTTGAAAAATACCGGCTTGAGGTGAATACCGGCAGCGTAGAGCTCAAACCAGGACAGCAGCTGCCGCCTGGCCCCCCCGCCGCCGAAGCCGCAGGCGTTGCCGTCAAAGAGGCCGGCTATTCTTTCGAAAGCGGCGCCGCGCCGGAAAAGGGAACGCCCGTCTACGAAACCGGGGAGTTTTCAGAAAAAGAAAAGGTCATTCCGGAATATACAACTGAAGAAAAAAAGGAGCATGTCAGCGAGCACTACCTTGGCGAGCAGGCCCCGCCGCCGGAGGAGGAAGAAGAGGGTGACGATACCGGTGAGTTCATCGCCGAGGTGATCCAGACACCCCAGATGTCACCTGAACAGAAGGCTGTGGTCCTGTCTGATTCCGCCGCCATGCTGATGAACCAGTGCATGAAGGCACCGGACGGAACAGCCGTGGAGCAGGCAAACGACACCCTGCAAAACAGCATACAGGACATACTCAATGCAACAAGCACGCAGGTCGAGACCGCAATCGCGGACATCTGGAAGCTTTCGAGTGTCGACGCCAATCTGCAGCATTCCTCGAATGTCGCCGCCTATTCTGTTTTGTTTGCCATGGCTGCCGGAAAGAGTGATTCGAGATTCATTTCTGATGTATCGCTTACGGGGCTTCTGCATGACATCGGATTTTCGCAGATCCCGGTGTCAGTTGCCACCAAACCGCTTGGAATGATGGGCGACAAGATGCGCAAGGTTTACATCCGGCAGGTGGAATACGGCCTGAAGCTTCTCGACAGGTGCACTAAAAAAATTCCGGCAAACGTCAAAAAAGCCATTTATGCAGTCAACTGCAGGGTGGTCGGTGGAACGGGCATGATGGATTCGACCAAACTTGACGACCGTACGGACGCGATGGTGCAGGTGGTAACGCTTGCAGACCTGCTCATTACAATCACCAACGGCGACTGGGATGGCAAGGCGCGTACCATAAAGGATACTTTTGACATGCTGACCCAGCTCAAGGATGCGGGCAGCTTTGAGCAGTTCGATACCGGTATCATAACCGAGGTGCTCGGATGGGCCAGCAGCGTTGATGAAATAGAAATGGCCTCCTCAATAGACGAAACAGTGGAAGTCGTTAAAAACAAGGTCAGCGAAGTCCTGGTCTAGAAGCACGGTTATGCGGCCTTCTGGGCCGCCCGTTCTTTTGCCTTGAGCTGTTCTTTTACAAGGGTTTCGGTCAGGCCGGTCAGTGTGATGGAAGCAATTTCGAGATAATCGGGCGGAATGGAGGTTGCCTTTTCGCCCTTGACCACCAGGGCGCCGATGCGTTTGCCGTCGTGGCTCATGATGGATGTTGCAACCGTTGTTTTGTCGATTTCCTTGGGTTTGGGTTCCGCCTTGGGACATGCAGTTGCAAGGGTTCCGGGTGTGCCGTCGTTTGTTCCTGCCGGGCGCCAGAAGTCACCGTTGATTATCCAGATCTCCACCCGGTGCTCCCAGCATGCGGCGCTCAGATAAGCGGCAAAGCGGCAGGCTTTTTCCTCGGGCGCCATGTCGCGCAATCTGGCAAGCTCGGACATCAGAAATGCAAGCGCAAGCGGTTGCAGTGACGGTGTTGCCGCATGGCGTGTCGCCGTGATTTTCTTTGCCGCCCCGAATTTGTCGCGGGTTTTCTGTCCCACAAGCGGCTTCGGCGGTTTTTTTCCGAGCGAAGAAAGCGGCGCGGTTTTTTCCAGTTTTTTCTTTTCGGCTCGCGTCTTGTTGAGAGCCTCTATTGATTCCCTGGTGCCGCCGGGAAGAGGCTTTTTCCTTTTGGCCAGGACGGATTCAAACTTGGACGAGAATGCGGCCGGTTTTTTCTTTTTCGGTGCAGCAGCGAGCGGCTGTATCGGAGGTTTGGGACTCAGGCCTGTTTTCAGGGCCTGGACAGGTTTTGGGCTGGGCTGGCCGAACGCTGGTTTCGTCACGCCGGGCTTTTTCTGCCCGAACGGGATTACCGGTTTTTGCGGTGGCGGTGGCGGCGGTTTTTTGAGCTGCCCGAACGGGGGCAGCTTTTTTTCCGGGAATACCTTCTTTTCCGGGAATACCTTCTTTTCCACTTTCTCCGCGGCCGGGGCCGCGGCCGGTTGCACTTCCGGTTTTGCGGCTGGTTTTTGCAAGGGCGCGAGCGTTGGCTTTGCCAGGGGTTTCGGGTCGGCTGGTTTTGTCTGCGGCGGTTTTTTGAGCTGTCCGAACGGGGGCAGCTCTTTTTTTTGGGGATTTTTCTGGACGGCAACAACAGCTTCCTTTTTTTCGGCAAGTTTTTCGCCGAAGGGCTTTAATTTTCCAGTCGGCGCCGTCAGCGCCGCCGGAATTGCCGGAGCCGGCGGTTTTTTGGAACCGAACATCTCCCTTGGAGGCTCCGCCTCTTTTTTCTTCTTAGGCTTCAGGCTTATGGTCTGTTCGGCGCCATCGGTTTTTGGTTTGTCCTTTTTATCCGGTTTAATCGATATTGCTTTGATTTTTTCGCCTGCATTTTCCTCTTTTTTCTTTTTTTTGGGTTTCAGGTAGTTCAGATCCCCCGGATTTGCGTCCGCCTTTCTTTCCTTTTCCTTCTTCTTTTCCTTCTTGTCATGCTCAGCAAGGAGCTTTGCCATTTTGTCGCCGGGCTGCGCCCCGGGTTTTACGTCGGCCTTCATTGATTCGGCCTTGTTCTTTTTTGAGCCGAACGGGCTCAGGCCCCCGGGATGGTCGTCAGGCGCGGCAAGCGGGGCTTTTTGCTTTTTAGGCGTTTCAACAACCGGGACGGTGTCGCCGGTTTTCTGCTTTTTGCCGCGCTTGTCGCCTATCTCCATGGAAAGGAATTCTTCATCGGTGCGCAGGTCTTTGAAGCCGTCCTTTTCGGGGTCCTTGTCAAAATATTTTGCAAACGGATCGACGGTTTTCTTCTTTTCCTCCGGTTTGATCTTGTTGTTGAATTCGCTTTTTTCCTCCTGCCATTCCTCGGCTTCTTCGTCCAGATCGCGGTCAAAGGCGTATCCGCCGGAGCCGACCGGTTTGATGAGGTTGGACATCGCATCGGCTTGGGGGGAGTTGCGGGCCAGCAGGAGATTTCCGTCGGTGTCGCACTTCAGCCGGTCGCCATAAGAGGTGCCCTGGTAGAAAAACCCCAGATGCGGCTTCTCGGCGGTGAAGATCCAGGCCGCTTCGTCGTAGACGGGTTGCAGGCCTTTGAAAATCCAGGAACCCTGTTCCTTAACGAATATGTCCGCATGTTCGTCTGTCAGCTTGAGTTCCCAGACCGCTTCCTGGTTGTCGAGGTCCTTGAGTTTTTCCCACCTGCCGCTGACCGGCGGCGGCCCGAAAAGCTGGGAGGTCCATCTTCCGCCAACGCATTTGCCGCGCCTTTTGACGAGCCAGCAGTCGCTGTCGATGGTCAGGTGGTCCTGCATCTTGATGCGGCGTTCTTCGTCATTGATCTTTTCGGCAACGGATTTGCCCTTGATGATTTCCGTTTCGTCCGTTCCGGTCGTGTTGCTCTGCTTCTGGCGTATGACGGTGGAATATGATTCCAGGATGAGAGGATAGTTGTCATATGCTTCGTTGGAGTCGTTTGCGACCACAAGTATTTTGTCCGTATTCAGGTAAATCTTCTGTCCGAGGCACTGTCCGTCGTTGAAAAAGCCCAAAACCGGTTCGGAGTCGATGAACCACCACGTTTCTTCATAACATTCCGGCGCCCTCTCGCCCTTGAACAGCCAGGCCCCCTGCTCTTTTGTGAATTTGTCGTAGCTGATGTCAAGCGGGGTCCATTGCCACCACTGCGTGCCGTTGGCGGCCCTTTCCAGCTCGGTCCACTTCCATTGGGCGGGTCCCGGGCCGCGCATTTTTATGATCCATTTGCCGGTGACTTTTTTCGGGATGTTTTTTTCCTGCAGCCAGCAGTCGCTTTTCAGCTTCAGCGGCGGTCCCATCAGGAACTGGGGTTTGTCGGCCTCGGCCCGGGCGGCGTTTTGTTGCGCGCGCGCGGCGCGGCCATAGTGGCGTTCGTAGGCGTGTTCTTTTTGTGGAGAGTTTTCCGGCTTCTGTCCGGAACCATATTCCTTCTGTTTCGCGGACTGGTCGCTTTCGGCTTTGATTTCAGTTTTGGCCCTGGCAAGATTCCGGTGCTTCAAAAGATTTTCGATGTGCCTGTCGAGTTTGTTGCTGATGCTGCGGGCCGAGACGGGTTCCTGCACGATTTCCGAAAAACCGGCCATTTTCTGCATTTCCATCAGCCTGAACTGTCTGACTGAAGATGTCATCATCACGCGCGTATGGTTGATTTTTGCGGCGTTGCGGAGGGCGCCGAGCATCATGATGTTTTTTTTCAGGCCGTCTTCGGTGGACGAGGCGCAAAGAACAACGGATGGCATCGCCATCTGCGGGACTTTTCCGATGACTTCACTGGTGGTGGCGCAGAGAACCAGGTTGTATTTTTTTTCTTCCTTTATCTTTTTGAGGAGATCCGGATAAGTGGATCCGTACGGTTCAACGATAATGATTGCCGGAAGACTGTCGAAGTCAACCTGTTTTTCCTGCGTTTGTCCCGGCTTGTTCCAGACCAAAAATTACCCCGATTCTCACTAGGCTGTTCGGAACAAGTTTGGCTTTACTGTATGATAACGCGCGGGGCTGATGAGCCGTTCCGGAGCGTCAGTATTTTGACATGTACTTGAGGGGGCTGCCGGATTTCCGGCGCAATTGTCAAAACATGTTCAATAAAAAAATTCAATAAACGGCGTTGATTCGTCGATCAGTTAAATGAAGGTTGGTGCCATACCAACTCCCGCATGGAAGAGGAGAGGGGCTTCATGGATCAGTTGTTCGCATTATCCCTGTTGTTCACATTCGGAGCGGGAATTCTTGCGCAGAGAGCGGCGATAACCATTGCACGCAAATCCGGCGCAATTGATACGCCTTCAGGGCGCAAGCAGCATCATGCTTCAACTCCAAAGCTCGGAGGGCTTGGTGTCCTTGCCGCATGGCTTGCGGGGCTTGGTCTTCTTGCGGTGATGATGCATCTCAGGCGCAACCAGGGCCCGGCAGTCATCAGTCCGTGGATTCTGGCCGGAGTTGCCGGCATGTTCATGCTGGGCATTATCGATGATTTCAAAAATCTTGGTCCATACGTGAAGCTGGCGGTCGAATTCATTTTGGCCGGTGCCGTCCTGTTTCTTGATCCTTCGCTCCGGCAGCAGATGGAAGCAATGGCCGGCGGGGCGTTCGGCTGGTTTGCCTGGCCTCTTGTGCTTGTCTGGGTCATCGGGATCACCAACGCCTTCAACTTCATTGACGGCCTTGACGGTCTTG
>MEQJ01000023.1:17185-25824 GCA_001770165.1 Bdellovibrionales bacterium RIFOXYD1_FULL_53_11
CTTCCTCTATACTGGCATTCCTGTATTTCAACAGGCATCCGGCGCGGGTGTTTCTTGGCGACAACGGCAGTCTGATGATCGGATTCATGCTGGCGCTGTGTTCCGTCAAGCTGGTCAATCCTCTTGTGGTCGACTCGTCGACAGCGGCAATTATCATTGTTTTTGCATATCCCATTATGGATATGGGGCTTGCTGTCTGGCGCCGGCTGCTCAGCCGCCAGCCCATTTTCAAGGCCGACCGCGCTCATTTGCATCATCGGCTGCCGCGTCTCGGGCTTACGGTGCCCCAGACGCTCTGGTTTCTTTCGCTGGTCTCGGTTTTTATGCAGTTCGGAGCCCTGACGGTCAATTATGTGCCGGCAAGATCGGCGCTGTTTTTCATTCTTGGGTTGGGTATCGCCGGTTTTCTGCCGATCCTCCTTGTCCGGTCTATTGAAAAATCCAGCGTGCTGCGCAAAGCCCTGCAGATCCTGCCCGACATGGATGCCGCGTGCGCGAGGATTGAAGCATCGTCAACTGCGAGGATAATAACGATTGATCTTGAGCCGATCGTCGAGGCGGCATTGCCAGAAAACGAAGCACACGTCAAATCCCTCATGACATCCCTGAAGCTCATGCTGGCCTCATCGCTCAAAAAAGAGGACAGCATCCGTATCAATTCAAAGAAGATCAAGATCGCCATTGTAAATGACCTCATTGGTGACGAGAAAAAACTACTGGAGTTCTACAGGGACAGGATCAGGCATTTCATCCGCCTGTATAATGTTCCCTGCATGCTTGAAAGCGTGCCGATAAGCGTAAAACACTGTGCCCATGATGACAGGGAGGCGGCCGCATGAAGAGCGAGCTTTTGACGGATAGCGCTGAAAGGGGCCAGGGAGGATGGCAGGACACCATATTCAAACAGCTTGTCCAGCACATAGGTATTTTGAAATCCCTGGTAAAAAACCGCCTTGGTTCCGATGCGTTCAATGCGCATGTTGAAAAAATGATCGTGCTTTTTGAATCCGTCGGGGAGCCTGAATACGGGGCATATTGCAGGACTATTCTCGAAATATCCCTTAAGGCGGCCGCTTCGCAGCATAAAATCCATTCGCTTGTAACGCAGAGAGTTCTTTTTGACGCCATAATTTCGCTTCAGTCGGCACTGTTCAACATACTGCTCGAAGGTTCGTCCAGTGGCTTTCCGGACACGCTTGGCAGGCGGCTGGTCGAGATGGGCGGATACTGCGCCAGCAGCGGAATACTTCTTGAAACCAGGCTGTATGAAAAATATTGCGACAAGGGCAAGGTCATAAAAATCATACCGGCGGCCCAACCATCAGAACCGGTCCAGGTTGCCGCGCCGGTCGCCGCGCCGGTTGCAGCACCAGCGGCAACACCGGTCACAGCAATGCCTGCTGCGCCGACCAGGTCATGGCCGGAACTGCGGATCACCAGGACCCCTCCACCCGCGACAAGGATCATTCATACGGAGAGCACTTACGGTTTCGTGAAGGATCTTGTAAAGCCGGTGGATGCGCTCCAGCGGCTCACGCCCGCGAACCAGGACATTGCCGGTCCGGTGAACGCGATTTTGAATGTGCTGGGAAGGAAATACAGCATCGATTTCCGCTCCATACTTGACGAGTCCGCGCCCGTTACGGGTGTTGACTGGAAAACGCCGGACGCAAGACTTGCTGTCGGGGGGAATCTGCTGCCGCCCGCCAAGCGGGTACTCGAAATATTCGCCAGCGCCGCGACTTTGCGTGGAAGGACCATGGAAGTGCATGCCCGGTATGCCGGGCCGTTTTTTGTGATCGCAATACCGCTGCAGGGCAATTTACACTTTGATGATGAAAAACTGGCCCTGTTCCATGAAGAAATCAATAAAACTGCCGGTCTGGCATACTATGAGTTCGTGCGCTCCCCGTCTGGCGGGGCCGTGGTTTTTTCGGCCGCAATCGAAGCGGAGATGCATTCGTTCACCGCAAGAGAATGCGTTGTGCTCGGGCGCAGGATGCTGTTCCCGGTCTCATCGGGGGTTTCGATCGCGAGTTCGTCAAACGAAGGCGTCGCGACAATCATCAAGCCGGAAAGCATGTTCGGGGCGGCAATCGGTTCGGACGCAAGTTCGGCCGGCAGGCCGGTGGTGGCCTATCTCAAGGTGGATCATTTCGGCGTTTTATATTCGATCCCGATTGAAGCTTTTTCCGAAGAGGCGATTTATTACGCGGCAGGCAGGGATCTCGGCAGATACCGCAAATCCGGTTTTGCCGGGAATGCCATTCTGCCGGACAAGAGCAGGGCCATGATCTGGGATCCGGTTGTTGCAGTTGACAGATGGATCAGAAAGAACGGAAAATTGACCAACCAATGAAAACCGGCAGCAAACCCAAGACGCCGTTGATCTGCATTTCGCCCCCCTTCGCATATCCGGTGATAGATATTGCGATCGAACGCATATCCCGGACGCATGCCGACAGCATCAACCTGATTCACGCGGATGATCCGGACCGGATTCGCGCCGAGCTTGAACAATCCGGCGGCGGTTTTGTTTTTTTTGAAATCCGCGACAAGGACAGGTTGATGAAGGTTGTCAGGACCGCAATGTCGGTCGCGCCGCTGATTGAATCAGGATGCGTCAGGATTTCGGGCGTGCTTGATTTTCATGGCGACAGCATGAAAAGCGTGCTTGCGCAAAAGGGCTGTTCGGCCATTTACGGCAATGATGCGGGAGACGAGGAGATTTATTCAGAAATCACGGGTTTCATCGGCGATCTCCATGCCGCCCCCCCCGCGGATGCGGGACATGAAGAAAAAAGCAAGATCATCTGGACCGGAGCCATGGAGGATTTCCAGGATTGCTGGATTTTGCAGTCTGAAAACGACATAAGCCGCACCCGCGGCAAGTGGATTGTCAAGCTGATCGGACCGCCGCCATCCTTTGGAAAATGGGAGCGGCAGCAGGTGGCCATCAGCGGGGCGACCGATGAGGCATGGGTGTTTTCACCCAGAAAAGGCCGCGCGCCGTTTCTGGACGATGGCGGGATCTGGATGTTCACCGGCGGGAAGGAGCCGGCATTTTCGTGGCGTGATTACAGATGGGAATTTGTTTTTGACAGCGCCGGCCTTGGCTTCATGAAAAACGAAGTGATCGCGCAGCTCAAGTTCATGTGTGTCGCCGGTACGTGCAGCATTGCGGAGAACAGCGCAAAATCAGAGGAGCTTGTTGCCAGCATCAGCAGGATGCTTTCAATTACGGCGGAAACCCTTACCCAGTCGTCTCAAAGGATCGTAAGGCAGGCGCTCGCCGCTTTGCCGGAGAGCCGGATCATCAAGCGGGCCCCCGCCAGGCCGGCAAAGCCGGTCGATCCGGCAATGAAGATACGCAACCTTCTGGATCGCAACCAGGGCGTGGACTGGAGCCGGGAACTCAAGAAGCCGGAGCTGGTCATAACCGTGCAGGACCAGGAGGGGCGCAATCTTTTCAATGCTGATTTCATTGATTTCTACGGCGCCGAACTCGTGACGCGGCTGCCGGCGTCCGTGTTCTCGTTCGGAGACGATGTTCTCGTGGATTTTTCCCTCACGAAGAACAACAAACAAGTAAAATTCCAGTCCAAGGCGCAGATCGTGGATGTGCAGCCGGTCAATGACATGTTCGAGAGGATGATCCTGCAGATCCTTGAGCCGGACCCCGCGCTTGTGAAGGAGTTCATGGGCGTGTTCAAAGAACACCAGGATTCAGCAAGCGGGTTTCTGTTCAAGGCAAGGGGGTTGACATGAGCGCGTCCTCCAGGACCCTTGATTATTTCAGGGCGCAGACCATTCTTATCGTCGATACCGCGCAGGGGTCGCGTCAGCATCTTCTGGGCTGTTTGAACCGGATGGAAGTGCCCATGGCGCAGGTTCATGACTGTGATTCACATGATGAAGCGGTGAGTCTCATCAAGTCATTCAGGCCGACCGTCCTGATGTGCGAATACATGATCGGAAAACGTTATTCGTTCGAACTTTTCGACCAGCAAAGGGGCATTACGGGCGGAATGGAAAGCTTCAGCGTGGTGATTACCGGCAATCATTCGCAGATGGCGGTTGCCCGCGCCGCCGAGGAGGATGTGGACTGTTTTGTGATCAAGCCCTTTTCGCCGGAGAGCCTGGTCGCCGTTTTTGACGAAGCGATAAAGATGAAATTCACCCCGAACGACTATAAAAAACTTGTCGATTCGGCCGCTCTTGCCATTGGCGTGGGCCGGCCCGCGGATGCGCTCAAGATTCTTGAAAAGGCGGTTGGCCTCCACCAGCATCCGGCTCTTGCGCATTATTACATCGCGCAGGCGCACGAGAAGCTGGGCAATGACAACGATGCAAGGTTTCATTACCTTCTGGGGCTGGAATCAAATAACGTGCACTACAGGTGTCTCAGGGATCTTTGCAGGCTTCTTGTCAACCAGCGCGAGTTTGCGCAGGCATACGAGGTGGCAAAATCACTCATCCGGCATTATCCGGCCAATCCGGATCATCTTGAGATGGTGTTGAGGCTTGCCATCCTGAACAAGCGGTTTGAGGACATCGAGAACTGCTATAATCTGCTGATGGAGTATGAAGACAGCCGTGAGCAGTTTCAGAAGCAGCTTGCTTCCGGGCTCATGACCGCGGCCAGGCATTATTTTTCAAACAACCTGTCCGAGCGGGCGGGGGTGCTGCTTCAGAAGGCGGTATCGCTTGATTTTTGCAATACGTATTTTCTGCTCAAGGCAATCGAGCTTTTGTACGAGTATTCGCAGGTTGATGCCGCGCGTGAGATCCTGGGTTGTTTTCCGACAGGCACCGAAGGGTCTTTGCATCATGAGGCGGCGCGGTTTCTGATCGACGATCTGGCGCAAAATCCCGAAAAGACGCTGGCGCGCGGCAAGCTTTTGATTGATGCCGGGCACCACTGGCCGCTTTGTTATCACGTGCTCATCCGGCGTTATCAGCAGCTCGGCAAACAAAAAGAAGCCTCCTGGCTTGCCGCCAAGGCACTCCAGAAGTTTCCGGACGATTCGGGGATGTTCGAGGGGCTGGCCTCCTGAAAGATACTCTATTTCTGGTATCTGACCCTGTCATGAACCACGATTGAAGCGATTACTATGCTGAGGATTCCGCTCAGGAGTGTGACACCAAGTATCACGTTGTTGCTTACAAGCGGTTTGCTGGCCGGAACCACGATGATGTCGTTTGGCTCAAGCATTGGTGAGGGTTTTTTTGATGCAATGATGTCGTTCATGTCTACGGCAATGCTTTCTTCCTTGTCGTTCATTTTACGCTTGATCATTATGTCCGAAAGATCCGCGTCATGCATGGGGCCGCCGGCAAATGAAAACAGGGTAACCAGATCCGTTCTTGTGGGAATATGATGCACTCCGGACTTGTTCATCGCGCCCCAGAGGTTGATGCGCATGAGCACCTGGCCCCGCGACGCGCCCGAGACAAATTCATTCCCCTTAAGGGTTCCGCCATGTTCCTCGGCCACGCTGATGCCGAGGCCGGGGTTTTGGGCGGCATAAGCCGAAAATGAGAAAAAATGTGAAATGATAATACAAGCACAGATCAATTGTTTGATTTTAAACATACAAAAAATATGCTGATCCGTGACGGAATAGTCAATATCAATACATTGGTTGCGTGATCTCAATTTAGCCGATATAATGAGATCATGTACCCAAGACTTTTAAATATAAGCAATAAAAGCAGTTTTTTTCTACTTGGCCCCAGAGGATCTGGAAAATCATCTCTATTGCGCGGTATTTTTGGGAAAAAAGCTGCAGTTTGGATTGACCTGCTGACAGCTTCCGAAGAACAGCTTTTTCAAAGTAATCCGGACGAGCTGATTGCCAGGACCGGACATCTCAAGCCCGGACAATGGGTCGTGATTGATGAAGTGCAGAAGGCGCCAAAAATCCTGGACCTCGTGCATAAACTCATAGAAGAGAAAAAGCTTTTGTTTGCCATGAGCGGTTCTTCGGCGCGAAAGCTCAAAAGAGGCGGCGCAAATCTGCTGGCCGGCAGGGCATTTGTTTACAATCTTTTTCCGTTTACCTCCGCCGAAACCGGAAAAGATTTTGACCTGGGTCCGGCGCTTGAGTGGGGGATGCTGCCCAAGGTTCTTGAATTCGAGGCGGCGCAGGACAAGAAAAAATTTCTGCAGGCGTATGCCGACACCTATATGCGCGAGGAAATTCAAATTGAGCAGATTGTCCGCAATCTCCCTGCGTTCCGGCGTTTTATTGATGTTGCGGCACAGATGAATGGCCAGCCGGTAAACTACCTCAAGGTCGCACGGGACATCCGGTCAGATCATTCGGTTGTAAAAAATTATTACGGGATTCTTGAAGACACCCTTCTCGGGTTCTCCCTTCCTGCTTACGCTGTTTCCATACGAAAACAAACACGCAAAGCCCCCAAATTTTATCTGTTTGATACCGGAATAAAAAGAGCACTTGATAAAACGCTCGAACTTCCACTTCATCCCAAAACATACGAGTATGGACAGGCTTTTGAACACTATTTGATTCTCGAAATGCACAAGCTGTGCAAATACCGTGAAAAGGATGAAACGCTTTTTTACATCCGCACCAAGGGCGGGCACGAAATCGATCTTGTAGTGACAAGACCCGGAAAAACAACGCTGTATCTGGAAATCAAATCCACCAGCAGTATTACCATGGAAGACTGCGCATACTTGTTGGAGCTTACTGCCGGAATCAAAAATAGCGATGCTTTTGTCATATCCCGGGATCAAAATGAAAAAACATTCAAGCATGTGCGGGCACTTCATTGGCAGAAATTCATTGGCATGTTCAGCAACAATGAATTTTAAGATGGTGTAATTTCAGGATGATTATTCGAGAAAATCCCCGATATTGATGCCGGTTTTTTTCTGTTTTCCGGATATTTTTTTTGATTCCGGATGTTCTTTTTTACGTTTCAGTTTCCTGATCCAGATATAGAATCCGGCGCCAAGCAGCGTAGCGATGATATCGGTGGCCGGTTCGAGATAGTCCTTTTTTTGAAGCGTGATCGTGAGGTCTATTACCAGTTCCTTGAAGAGCTCAAGAGCGAAAACCGTGAATAATGCTGCTTTTCCGGATTTAAAAATTTTACTGGATATCCAGAAAATAATCATTCCTGCAAAAAAATGCCCTATTTTGTCGCCGCGCAGTATCAAATGGCGGCTTGATAGCTCCCTGGAGATGTCGTCCAGCATATGCAGAAATGTTGACATGCCATTACATTGTAAGTGAGAATTTCAATACGGTATACCGGCTTGAAAATATTACTCGTGGCAAACACATCGTGGTATCTTTATAATTTCCGGCTTTCGCATGCGCGCAGGCTGCGGGAGCTGGGTTACATGCCCGTATTTGTTTCTCCCCGGGACGAATTTACCGGCAAGCTCGCGTCACAAGGCTTTGAATGGGTGGAACTCGGGCTCAACAGAAGAAGCATGAATCCCATAGCCGAGCTTGGCGTGCTGGTGCGGCTTGTCAGGATATATTTCAAGCACAAGCCTTCGCTTGTGCATCATTTTACGATCAAGTGCGTTTTGTACGGCACAATCGCCGCGCGGGTGTCGGGCGCGAGGAGGATTGTAAATTCCGTAACCGGACTGGGACACGTGTTTCTTGACCAGCGGCCGGTAGTGCGGATTGTGCGTCCGTTTGTCATGAGGCTTTATCGGGCGGTTTTGAACAGTGAACGGGTGACCACCATTTTTCAAAACGGCGATGACATGGATTTTTTTGTCAAAAGCAGGATCGTTCGGCCTGAAAAAGCGTGTCTGATAAGAAGTTCGGGGGTGAATACCGAACATTTCAAGCCCGAGCCCCGTCGTGAGACGGCAGGGCGGCCGGTCGTGCTTTTTGCTTCAAGGCTGCTGCGCGAAAAAGGTGTTCTTGAGTTCATGTCGGCCGCCCGGTCGCTTGGAAACAGCAATATCAGGTTTGTGATCGCCGGCCAGCCGGATCATGGCAATCCATCCTCGTTTACCGATGCGGAAATACAATTGTTCAAGAGCGAAGGCGTGGCGGAGTTTGCCGGTCATGTTGCAAACATGAAGGAACTCATTCTTGACTCCACGATCGTGGTTCTGCCCTCTTATCGCGAAGGCGTTCCGAAGATTCTTATCGAGGCGCTGGCCATGGAAAGGCCGGTGATAGCCACGGACGTGCCGGGCTGCAGGGAGGCGGTCGAACACATGAAAAACGGGATGCTGGTTCCGGTCCGTTCGGCCGTTGCGCTGGCTGATGCAATTGTGGCGCTTCTCAAGAATGAGAAGATGATGCGGGAGTTCGGCCGTTACGGGCGTGAAAAGGCGATCAGGGATTTTTCCGAGGCAAAGGTCATTGCCAGTACATTTGATGTTTATGGGATTGGACGCGGGGGTGAATGATATGAAGGGAAAATCTCTTCTGCTCATTACGCCGTTTGCCGCCCCGCAGTCGCATGCCGCGGTGTTTCGGGCGCACAAGCTTGCAAAATATCTTTCGCGCGACGGCTGGGATGTGCATCTGCTTTCTACAAACGAAAACTACAATTTTTATGAGGACCCCGGGCTGCTTGAAGACCTGAAGGATGTAAAAATCACCAGAACCATGTATGTCGAGCCCACGGCC
>MEQJ01000023.1:25857-36763 GCA_001770165.1 Bdellovibrionales bacterium RIFOXYD1_FULL_53_11
TGAAAACCGTCTCGGTGACCCGGATCTTTTCTGGACGTGGAAGTATACCGCGCTTCCTGCGGCCCGCGAACTGATCAGAAAGCATGATATCCGCATCGTTATGACCTCGTCATTTCCGTATTCCACGCTCGATATGGGGCTCAGGCTGAAAAAGGAATTCGGAATAAAATGGGTGGCGGACTTCAGAGATCTGCTTACCTACAGCAGGCAGCTTGTTTCTAAAAACGGTCGCATTCTCATGCATCAGAAAAAGCTGGAGCGTCTTGCCATAGAGGAGGCTGATGCCAGCGTAATGGCGACCTCGGCCGGACCGCTTGTGTACGGCGATGTGTACGGAAACGACAAGCCTGTATATTTCATATCAACCGGGCTTGACGAGGAGTTGCTGGAAGAAACGGCAGCTCCGGCCGGGGAGGCTGGCAATTATATTCTTTATGCCGGCGAATATCACAAGAATCTGAAACCAGCCTTTTTGGATGTTTTTAATGCGGCTCTTGAAAATCCGGAGTTTTCGAAAACCGGTTTGCGGCTCAAGATTGTCGGCAGGATTGACGTAAACAGGCCGACCATTGAAAAGCATGCAAAAGGCCGGGCTGTGGCCTCGCGCATTGATCTGATCGATCATATGCCGCAAAAAGATCTTTATGCAATGATCCGGGGGGCGAGGGCGGTGGTTCTTGGCGATTCCACCTATCAGTGGTGGAATCTTTATGCAAAGCTTGTTGATTATCTCGCGTTACGAAAACCGGTGCTGGCCTGCGTCCCCGATCCGAGCGAAGCAAGAAAGTGGCTGGTGCAATCCCGCCTCGGAATATTTCTTGACGGCAATGTTTCACGGCAGACGGAGGTGTTTGTAAAGTTCATACTTGGCGCCGCCGACGCCGCCGTTCCCGATGAGGCTGTTTGTGAAAGATTCACCGTCAAACACCAGGTGCGGGAATTCAAGCTTCTGTTCGAGTCGCTGCTCGACGGAAAAAAATACGGATCATACAAAAATGAAATTTGACCTGGTTCCGGAAGAAAGCCAGTTGGAGCGGATCGACGCCTGCCCTTATTGCAAGAGCGTCAAATACGACAGGCTTTTTGTGGACAACTCCTGGCCATACGAGGAGTGCGGGGATTGTTCGCTCATTTTCCTCGGCAGGCGCATCAAAGAGGAGCATGTTTCGCAAATTTATGACAAGGCCGGATATCACGGAAACGTGGACGCGGGATATCTGCTCAGGATGGCGGCGCGGCAGTTCGATCTTTTGCGCATGCCCGGCGGTCAAAAGCTCAGGATTCATGAAGACGGCGCCGGAAACGGGGCTTTTCTCGCCCATTGCCGGTCCTTGGGACATGAGGCGTCCGGTACGGATCTTGGAAAAGACTCGGTCGAGCGGGCAAAAGCGTTGTTTGGAGTGACCGTAAAGCAGGGGGATATTTTCAGCTCCGGGATCGAGCCTGGTTCGCTTGATGTTTTTGCCGCGTTCAATCTGCTTTGCCACCTTTATCGCCCCTGGGAATATCTGGCGCATGCAAGCAGCCTTCTCAAGCCCGGCGGACGGCTGATATTAAGGACCGGAAACCGCAATTTCTTTTTCAAGCGCGTGCGTGGCGGAGGCTGGAGCGCTCCGGAACACGTATTTCACTACAACAACAGGCTTCTTTTCCGGATGCTTGCCGGATCAGGTTTTGAGGTGGTCAAGACGCGTGCGGCATTTGACGCGGATTTTCCGTATTCTCTTCTTGCCGCAAACAAGGAGCTTTATAATTCGCGCCTTGCCCGCAGCATCGGGCCGCTGCTGGTAAGATTCTGGAATGTCTTGAGACTGCCCAAGGAAGATGTTTATCTGCTGTGCGGAAAAAAAGATTGCAACGTCCGTGAAAAATCCAGCTTGCTAAAAAAAGCCTACAGATCCGTTGTTCCGGTCAAGACCAGAAAACTCGTGTCGCTGCTCAGGTCCTATGCCCGGGAATTCGGATTGCCGGGCGGATGTATTTCTTTTTTCAAACTGCATTATTTGCCGTTGCCGCAAGTCAGTGTAGGCATCGGACGGGGAAAATCTCCGGTGCGGCTGCGAAGGAAAACCACGGATTATAATGTGTTTAATGATGTATTCATCAACAATGAGTTTGACGGTCTTTCCGGCCCGAGTGTCCGCGTTATAGTTGATCTTGGGGCATATACCGGGCTTTCAAGCGTTTTTTTCGCCAATAAATATCCTCGTGCCCGGATTATCGCTCTTGAGCCGGAACAATCAAATTTTGATCTATTAAAAAAGAATGCATCATTTTACAAAAATATCGAGTGCGTCCATGCGGCGGTATGGAAACATGCTGCATGCCTGGAAATATTCGACGAAAAGGCCGACAAGTGGTCGTGCAGATATGTTGAAAGCTCATGCCCTTCCGGCGGCGGGACAACGGCCTTGGATGTTCCTGGCATAATGGAACGCTTCGGGCTTGACCGGATCGACATAATGAAATGCGATATTGAAGGAGCTGAAAGGGAGATTTTTTCTGAAAAGTCCGCCTGGCTTGAAAGGGTGGACCAGATCATCGTGGAACTTCACGACAGGTATGCCCCCGGGGCATCGGATGCGGTATTTGCCGCCGCACAAAAAAACGGATTTGAAATCACGCAAAAGGGTGAAAAAGTTCTTCTGTCACGCCGCCGAATGGCGGAATCTGAAGCGCCATCTTCCGAATCCGTAAACGGCCAGTGCCGCCGCGATCTTTAGTGCCAGAACGGTTTGGACCCCGAAATCGCGCCCGGCAATAATGCGATCGATGACTGCAAGAATAATGATTATTCCAAAGCTGGTTGCATATACGGGCAGAATTGCATGGAATGTTTTTTTAAGCGATATGCGGGCAAGCCGGTGTGCCCAATACTGCGCCGGAAGCGCAAAAAACAATACCATACCCGCAGAAAATGCGGCAGCAACTCCTCTTGAGCCATTGACTGTAATGCCCAGATAAAGCAAGCCGGCCATTACAAGCGATGAGACGACGCTTAGAACGAAGTATTCACGGTTTTTAGAAAAACCAAGAAGACACCAGCCACTTGCAATGAACAGGGGCTGGGCAATGCCTCCGATGGCAAGAATCTGGAGAATGGGGGCAACTGCGGACCATTTTTCTCCATATATGACATGGACAAGTTCATAAGGGGCAAGAGATATGCCGGCAGAAAGGGCGACCAGAAGCCAGCACGCTTTTATTAGATTTTTCCTGTAAGTCCAGGCGGCATCTTCGCTGCTGGAGGATTTGTTCCGTCTCAGGATTGACGAGATGGCCGGAATTGTAATTCCCGCAAAGGCCCCGCCCAGAAGAAGCGCCGGTGTGTTGATCAGAAAATATGCGCGTGAGTACAATCCGAGTTCAATGCTTCCAAGCATTCGACCGACAAGAATATCGTCCAGGTTCCTGAAAAAATAGAAAAAGATTCCGCCTGAGGCGATATATCCGCCCATGCGCAAAAGTTTTTTATTGCCGATTCCGCGCGTGAATTTGCCGGGTACGTATCCTGAAACCAAAAAACTGGTTGCGGCTCTTATGATGTTTGCCGCAACGGTTGCCACTATCAGGGACCAGTATCCGTATCCCGCCACGGCCAGGATGATTGAAATGACAAGGGATACGGCAATAGTGAATATTTCGAGCAGATTTGTTGTTTTGTATTGGAGCCGGCGTCGCATGATCGAGACCGGTTGTTGTGACAGGCCTATGAACAGGAATGAAATGGATTGAACGGCCAGAAGGAGATCCAACTCGGTTTCCCTGTAAAAAAACGAGATTGCCGGTGTCATGGCCATGCTGACCGCCGTGAGGGCGAGTCCGATAATTGAGTTCATCCAGAACAGGTTGTCGAGTTCCGCCTTGCTCAAATCCTTTTTCTGAACAGTCACCCACGAAAGACCCATCTCAAGAAAAAGAGACAGGAACGTAATCCATGTCGATGACATGGCCACCAGGCCGTAGTCACGTGGCGTCAGGATCCGGGCCAGTGTAATTGTGGCAATCATTTGTACGGCGTATCTGGCCGCAATGTGCAGATAGGAGTAATTCATGCCGGCCGTCATTTTTTTTGCGAGCGTATCATCATCAAGATGTACTTGAGAGTTCAATTCGAGGCCACCCTTTGAACGGCGGCGCCAATGACAAGCTGATAAGCGGGGTCAAAAACTTCAAAGTCACCGGGCTTGAGCTCGTGCTGGGCGGCGCCGAGCAGAAACGCCATGGAAGTCTTTACGTTTCCGTAGGTGCGTAAATCAACTATTTTTGCATCCTTGATTTCCTCGATAAGTCTTCTTAGGGACCTGTCGGTGAAACTCCAGTATTGTCCCCAGTTCGCCATGTCAAAACGGCTGATCGGCGTAATGCCCGGTACGGTCAGGAGCAAAAATCCGCCGGGATTGAGAAGGCTGATTGCGTTTTTCAGTGCTTTTCCGGACTCATATATGAAAGGAAGTGTTTGAGTCATGATGAAGCAGTCAACATGGATATCCGACAGCCCCTCACCTGTTACAAGATTTCCGATTACATCTGCATTGTTTTTGACGTGCAGGGTAAGCGCTTTTGAAACCCTGTCTCCCCCGAATTTTTTTGTATATCTGTTTTCGGAAACTTCAAGAGTCGCGCCCCGTATCAGTGCGGCATGAGATGATAAAAAATGTTCTATGTAAAACCTGTCAACCGGGACCCCCCTGTCCAGTCCGAAGTCGGAACTCAGCGGTTTGTCCGGCAGCGTCTCAATTAATCCGGATTTATCTGTTATCAGCCTTTTGCACCATGCCTTTGCCTCTGACAATCTGCGCCAGCCGGATTTTTGTATCATTTGATGATTATATGTGGTGCCTCCTGTAATATGCAACCTGGTTGTTTTGTTGATGAATTGCTTGGCTTTTGGACATAAAATTTGACTTGATGGAACAGGAAGGACAAATGTTCATTCACCAGCCTGACGAGCCCACCGCGTCACAGGAGGTTCAGGTTCTTTTGCGGGAGCTGTATGAACTTGAAAAAAAATACCGTTCGCAGGTATTGGCCTCTCCGCCCGGAAGTGCTCAGCGCGCTGAGCTTGGCCGCGCTGTTTTTTGTGAGATTTACAGTTATCTGGACAGGATATTCCAGAAGCAGGGGCTGCAGTTCTATTCTTCCGGTTTTGCCGACAAAAGTGATTGTGCCGCCAGCATCAGGAATTTGTCGGGAGCAAGGGATGCACGGTGTATTGAAATAGGCGCGGGAGGCGGATCTTTGTGCCATGCTATTGCAAAAACCGGATGGCCCGCGCTGGGGCTGGATATAGTTGAAGGTCCTGACTGGAAAAAAATCACCACTCAGACCGCGGGTCGTGCGGAGTTCCGGGTTTGTGACATTACAATTGAAAATGATCTTCCATGGGGAACATTCGATATTTGCATCATGGATGGGGCGCTTGAGCATATTCCAGACGGTGATTATATGCCGGTTCTGAAAAAGGTCTGGAAGCTTCTCAAGCCGGGCGGCTGGTTTGTGGTATCAATGCCCAATCCCCTTTCCGGTCCCCATGATGTCAGCAAGTATTTTGTTGCAAGAGGGCGGCCCGCGGAGTGTGGACATTATAACGAACGCACTGTCCGGCAGTTGCTGCGGGATTTTAAAAACTCCGGATTCTGCGGATTCAAATCAGTTGTTGCGCGTGATATCAATTTCGGTTCCCGGTTGCCGCTTATGAACTGGTCGGGACTGTGGCTCTTGAGGGCACTTTTTTTTGAAGGATTGTTCAGTGTTTTTCTTCCGCAGTTCATTAAAAAATCATATTTTTCAATTCTGGTGCCTTGTGCGGTTGCCGCAAGAAAACGTTGATTTCAGCTGCATGCAGGTGCCTTTTCATGTGCGTGTGCGGGCATATGCGAACCGGGCGCGAAAGGCCCTGGCCGCATATGTTGACAGGGCCCTTGCGGATACCGGAGCTTATGATCTGGCAATATTTGGCGCATATAATACATCAAATATTGGTGATTTATGCTTTTTGCATGTGCTGCGGGAGGGGTGCAGGCGCGCAGGAATCAGACATCGTTTTTTCAATCTGGACCGGATTCATGAAATCAGAACGGGAGTAAAAATACTGGGCGGCGGCGGCGGCATGCTCAGCCTGAAGGATTCAAGTCCGTTGAGACTGGTGATGGAGGCGCGGGGGGACTCTGCCGGACTGGTGGGATTCATGGGGGTGTCGGGGCATTTGCTGCCCGGTGAGCTGACTGCGCCAGTGCGTGATTTTATTTCCCGATCACCGTTAATATCGGTAAGAAGCCACGAGGATTTGCGGTTTTTCAGGGATACGCTTGGTTTTTCACAGGTTGGTTTTCAGCCCGATCTGGCGTTTTCCCTGCCCGGATTTTTTGAAGTCCCGGCACCGGCGCCATCAGGAATTCTCGGCATCAATATCACGCCCTTTCTTTTTCATGATCATGGTTCAAGATTTGTCGCGTCCGGCGAGGTTACCCCATGGTTCTGGAGGCATTTTCCTGAAGTGGCCCCTCAAGCGCGCATGATAGCGTTGAAATATGCGGCTCTTGTACGGAAAATTGCGGAAGTGCATGTTTCTGCCGGCTGGAAGGTGATTCATGTGCCTTTTGCAATCGAGGATGATGTTCTGGCAAGGCTGGTATTTGCCGGGACTGGAGTTGCCTTTGCCCCGTATAGAAACGACCCCTTCCGTTTGCTGGGGCATATCGGAAGGTGTTGCAAGTTCGTTGCATCACGATTCCATTCACATGTGTTTTCTTTTATTCAGGACGTGCCGGTTGTTTCTCTTGCGTATTCTCCGAAATGTTCGAACTTGTTCGGAGAGCTGGAGTTGCCGCCGGAATTATCCCTTGATGTGACGCAGATGCTGAATGTTGATACACAAGAGTTCGCAATGAGGACGCTTGCCTCAGATGGTGCATTGCCCGGAAGGAGTGTAATCGCGGATCTGCAAAAACAGTCGCAGGCAATGGTTCTTGACGGGCTTAAGAGGTTTATGTGCCCGTAACAGGACAAAATCCCCTGATACTGCATATAATGGATGAATCCGCTCTCGGAGGAGCCGGCACTCATCTTGTGACCATGATCAGGGAGACAAAGCGCTCGCATCCGCAGATAAGACACAAGGTGATCATTCTGTTCGGCGAGGGTCCGGTTGCAAAGCTGGTCAGGACTCTTGACGTGCCATTGGATCTGCTTGATATCCGGGAATTGGTGCAGAAAAAATCGATATTAAAAATATTTTTTCTTTTATACCGAAAAATAAGGGATTCCGGAGCGGATGTGGTTGAAGCGCATCTCACCTGGAGCAGATTACTTGCTTTGCCTGCTGCTTTTTTTGTCGGCGTCAAGACGAGAATCGGTTACGAGCAGGGCGATATATATTTCAATTCCTTGAAATGGCGAATCGCCAATTTTGTGGCCCAGTGGTTTGCCAGCGCAATAATTGTCTGTAGCCATGAACTAAAAAAATGGGTCATATCAACCCATGGCGTGCTTCCAGGCAAGCTGCTTGTTTATCATAATTGCGTTGATTCCAGGAGCTTTGGCGCAACAGTGGATATTCGAACGGAAAAAATGCGGTTTTTTGATTCAGCAGAAAGGGTTGTTGTTTGTGCGGTCGGCACGCTTGGTCATGGTGTCAACAAGCGCATGGATGTGTGCATCAGGGCGGTGGCCGAAGCGAAAAAAACCGGCATCGATGCCGGCCTGGTGGTTTGCGGTTATGGCCCGCAGCAAAAGGATCTTGAGAGGCTGTGCCGGGATGAGGGCGTTGAAGACCGGGTCCGCTTTCTCGGCATGCGTCTTGACGTCGATATGGTGATGGCCTCTTGTGATTTATTTTGCCATGCGGCCCCTTTTGAGCCGTTCGGAATTGTTTGTGCCGAGGCGATGCTCCTGGGGCTTCCGGCCGTCGTCCCGTCTACCGGGGGGATGCGGGAAATGATTGATGACGGGGTGGATGGCTTTTTGTATCCATCGCTTGATCATGCGGCTTTGGCCGGTAAAATGGAAATTCTTTGTCTTGATCCCGGCCTCAGAAAACGCATGGGCTCAAAGGCCAGGGAAAAGATCCTGCGTGATTTTGAGGTGCGGCCATACATGAGAAGGTTGCTTGCCCGCTACGGAGTGTTCCATGACGGCGGAAAATAAAATTTCCATTCTTGTGCTGTCCGAGAGGGCGGTTGCCAACCGCGGACCGTATCGCCACGTTGTCGGGACGTTGAACGCCCTTGCGTGCCGCAAGGATGTCGCGGTCACCCTTTTGACCGGCGGCATCGACGAACAGGAACCGTATTTCAAATCCGGAATGGTTCGAATTATCGCCGGATTCAAACCAAAATCGCCGTTTTGTTTTTTCAAAAATCTCTATTTGCTCATCAGGCACGGACGTGCAGCGGATATTGTATATGTTCCGACAAATCTCTCTTCGCTGCTTTACGCACAGGTGCTCAGGCCGTGGTGCAGGATCATCGCGGGGCCCAATGTATCCACCTTCTCGTTCCTGCACGGCAAGGCTCATGCAACCAGGATTGAGGCGGGTCTGCTTTGTGATTTATGGGTTTCACAGTCACACGCTATTAATGGTTATATTTTACAGGAAAAGGTTCCGGAAAAACATATCTGCGTGATTCATCACGCCATCGATCATGACAGGTTTTCGCCATTGCGCCGTGACAGGTCTGTCTGGAACCGGTACGGAATTGATCCGTCGGCTGTTGTCGTGCTTTTTGTGGGGCGCTTTGATGACGAATTGAAGGGCTATAAAGTACTTGCTGAAGCATGGAAAAACATACGCAATGACATTGCAGGATGCAAGGCGGTGCTGGTGCTGGCCGGAAAAGGCGGACGGGAATTCATTGAGCACGCGCAACTGCGGGACGCCGTTGGCACGGGATGGGTCGGTGGAGATGAGCTTGCCGTTCTTTATGCATCAGCGGATATTTCCGTCATTCCGTCGCTATGGGAGACCTTCAGCTTCACCACCCTTGAAAGCCTTTCAAGCGGACTTGCAGTGGCGGCATCCAACACGGGAGGCATTCCGGAGCAGATAACGCCAGACGACAACGGGCTGCTTCTGGAGCTGGTCGACAAGCAAAAAAATGCTTTTTTTCCTGATGCGCACCTGGTTCTGGGTGGCGCCTTGCGTGATTTGATCCGGGACGGGCCTAAAAGGGAGAGGCTGGGGACGAACGCCAGAAAACGCGTGCTTGAGCATTTTACCGAGAAGCGCCTGGGCGCTGATATTGCCGAAGCCGCAAGGGCGTGTCTGCATGCAAAATCGTCGTGTGGCGCAAAATATCTGATACGCTTCGACGATATCTGTCCGAGCATGAATTGGAAAGTGTGGGATGAGATTGAAAAAACTCTTGACGTGTACGGGGTCAAACCGCTCCTTGCCGTTATCCCGGACAACCGTGACCCCTCCTTGCAGTTTGAAAATCCGAGGGCGGCGTTCTGGAATGACGTGAAGAAATGGCAGGACAAGGGATATTCAATCGCCCTGCACGGGTATCAACATTTGTATGAAACCCGGAACCCGGGAATCCTCGGTATCCAGGAGCGGAGCGAATTTGCGGGGCTGTCCGCCGAAAGTCAGAGGGAAAAAATTTCATCAGCATTGCGGATTTTCCAGCAGCACGGCATAAGGCCCGATTGCTGGATTGCTCCAGCCCATTCCTTTGACAGACAGACGGTTGAAGTATTGCTGGAACTTGGCATCAGCCGGATCAGCGACGGTTTCGCGCTGTTTCCATACCGCGACGCAAGTGGAATGACATATGTGCCGCAGCAGCTCTGGAGATTCAGAAAAATGCCGTTTGGCCTGTGGGCCGTCTGTTTGGACCATAATGGGTGGGATGCGGGCGGCCTTTCTGAATTCCGCAAGAACATTTCAGCATATGTGAAACAGCTGGCTTCATTCGACGAAGCATTCGCCGCCGCTTCCCGCCGGGATACGGCAATTGGTGTCGTCAATTATTTGGCGGACCTGACGCTCAGGGCCGCCATAAAAACCAAAAAGCGGTTATTCATGATAAAATAAGAGCTGTGCTGCTGAAAATTGTTCAACTTCTTTCGCGTGTCACATCCCGTGGTACTTTTATTCCACAGATAGACGGACTTAGATTCCTTGCAATCATGTCCGTGGTTCTGTTTCATCTGCGCACCTATGTAATAGTCAAAACAGGATCCAGCACTTCGCCCGGCCATTATAACAACATTCTGGATATGATCCTGAGCCGTGGATATATAGGGGTATCATTGTTTTTTTGCATAAGCGGATTCATTCTTGCCATGCCGTTCATCCAGTCTGCTATTGCCGGGGCCGGAAGGATATCGCTGAAGAAATATTATCTTCGGCGTTTTACGCGGATCGAGCCCCCATATATATTAAATCTTGTTCTGATATTCATACTTCTGGTGCTGGTCAAAAAGATGGATTTTTTCGAGCTATTTCCGCATTTGCTGGCCTCGTCAGGTTATATGCATAATGCGATATACGGTACTGGCAGCATGATCAATACCGTGGCCTGGTCGCTCGAAATTGAAATCCAGTTTTACCTTCTTCTTCCTGTGTTTGCCGTTATCCTGCAAATCAGAAGGCATTTGTTGCGTCGGGGTTTGTTGCTTGTAGTGATTTCAGCAGGTGCGTTAATTGCTGAATCGACCAAGGGGAGAACCAGTATTCTTGAATTGTCGTTGATCGGGCAATTACAATATTTTTTTACCGGCATACTGCTTGCTGATATTCATTTTTATCACTGGAGGGGGCAGCTTAAGGCACGAGCGCGGCAGTGGGCGCATGACGCGCTTTTTATTTTTGCAGCCGGACTTGCGGTGATCTTTGCCATGCGCTGGCGTGCGTATCCAAGTAATTTTCTTCTTCCCGTTTGTTTTGCGATAATATTCA
>MEQJ01000023.1:36770-39073 GCA_001770165.1 Bdellovibrionales bacterium RIFOXYD1_FULL_53_11
ATTTCATGGAGCACTGACCCGGACCCTGTTGACCAACAGGTGGATCACGATCATCGGTGGCATGTGTTACACGGTGTACCTGTATCATCATTTCATAATTTCATTTGTCGGGCGGTATACCGCGCCCTTGACGGCGGGTGCCACTTTCACGTTCAGTTTTATTCTCCAGTTCATGATGGTCATGCCTGTTATGTTTTTTGTTTGTGCCATGCTTTTTATATTTATTGAAAAGCCGTTCATGTCGTGGAATATGTTCGCCAAAAAGGAGGCCGGTATGCTCCGATCCCAGGAGGGAAAATGCCTGATTACGCACTGAGCAATCAGAATAATTGGGAGCAGAAGTGGAATGTTGAATACTACTCAGGTCTTGACTATCTGTTTTCACCGGAAAAGAAACTTTTGGATGAGATAAAAATCCGCCCGGGATTTTCGAGGATGCTCGATATTGGAGTCGGCGGCGGGAGGACGACGCGCCATTTCGCACAAGCCGTTGCCGATTATCAGGCCGGGGATTATTCAAAACAGATGGTTGAGTCCTGTATCAGGCGTTTTGGCGCCGAATTCAAGAATGCCAGATTTGATTTCCTGGATGCCAGGGATCTTAAACAATATGAAACGGGTATGTTTGATGTTGTTTTATTCAGCTTCAATGGCATTGACAGTGTATCCCATGACGACCGGCTGAAGGCATTCCGGGAAATAAGACGTGTTGTCAAAACCGGCGGGATATTTCTTTTTTCCACTCATAATATTCTGGCCATACCGGATCTATATCCGTTTTACTTTTCGTTGCATCCGTGGCGGCTTTTCAGGAGCTTGTATAATTTCATGATGTTTCGCTGGATAAATCGTGCCGTGCTCGGATGCCGTTCGGACAATCACCTGACGCTGGTTGATTCCCGGCGTTTTACGATAGCAAATTACTACGTCCAGCCGCAGGAGCAATTGCGACAGCTTGAATCATGCGGGTTTAATGGCGTTCAAATCATGGATATGCATGGCAATACATGTCCGGCAGATGATCCGGCCATGTTGAAAAAAAACGCCTGGTTGCATTACTGGTGCCAGGCATGATTTCGATCAAGCGCAAGAAATTCGGCATATCACTCTCGGAGGTGTATTTTGCCAAGACGGAATCTGACATGTCTTTGCAGACTGCCGTGAATCTTTGCGTCCAGTGTGAAAAACAGCTGGCCGGCTTTTATCCGTTCAAAACCCGGATTGTCGATCTTTTGATGCCTGAAGACAGGATTTTTTCGGCTTTTTCAAGCACAACGCGCAATGAGGTGAGAAGGGCTGAAAAAGAAGGGTTCAGGGCCGGAGTGGAATTTTCACCGGGCCCGGAACAAATTGCGGAGTTTGCATGTTTTTATGATTCCTTTTCCAGGCTGAAGAGGATTCCAGCTTGCAACAGGAACAAGCTGTCTGCGCTTGCCCGCGCGGGTGCGCTCGCGATTACGTCGGTTCCGGGAAGCGACGGCGTGCCGCTCGGCCGGCACGCTTATGTGATCGACAGGTCGGCACGAAGGGCAAGGTTCTTGTATTCGGCGTCACTTTTCCGGGGGATGGATTCAAGTTCCGACCGCAATCTCATTGGAAGGGTCAACCGGTATCTTCACTGGTGCGATATGAGGATTTTTAAAAATACAGGCATTGATCTGTACGATCTTGGCGGCATCCCGATGGATGATTCGGATCCGGTTCTGAACGCAATTGCTGATTTCAAAATGAAATTCGGCGGCTGTACGCTGGTGGAGTACAACGGCATGATTCCCGGGTCGCGACTGGGAAAAGTTCTGCTGGCGCTCCATAAAAAGCTCCGATAAATTGATAGGGCAAGTGATGATCGGAAAAATCGGCAGAAAAACCCTGAAAATCGCTGGCATTGCCAGAAGGCTTGTTGAAAACATTTATGATGCGCCTGCCATTGTTCTTAATTACCACCGCATAGCCGATTTAAAACGTGACACCTTTTCGCTGTCCGTTTCTCCGGATCGTTTTGAAGCCCAGCTGGCGGCATTGAAAAAATATTGCAACCCGCTCCATCCTGACGAGTTTTTTCATCTCAAGAAGTCCGGAGGACGGTTCCCCCGCCGGGCCGTCATAATAACGTTTGATGATGGATATGCTGATAATTTTCACAACGCACTGCCTGTTCTTTCCGCGTACGGTCTTGCTGCTGTGTTTTTCGTTCAGACGGGGACTCTGGGCGGTGACCGGGAGCTTTGGTGGGATTCGCTGGAACGCGTGTTTTTTGATGCCGCTGCGGGGAATAATCTTTTTGAAGTCACGCTCGGCGGCAA
>MEQJ01000023.1:39081-40254 GCA_001770165.1 Bdellovibrionales bacterium RIFOXYD1_FULL_53_11
ATTTTGAAGTACGCTCGCCTTCCGGCAGAAAAAAAGCCTTCTGGACTCTTTATGGTCTGCTCAAGTCGGGCAGGCGGGCCGAAAGGGATTCTGCCGTGGATTATCTGCTGCGCCGGTCGGGACTGGATCCTGTGGCAAGGGACTCGCACAGGACCATGAGCATGGATGAACTGGCTGCCATGAGCCGCAGCGGTTCGGCGGTTGTTGGCGCGCATACGCATTCGCATTGCATGCTTTCTGTCTTGAACGAAGAAGAGGTCAGGAAAGACATGTCGGAAGCGCGGCGCATTCTTATGTCCGTTTGCAATTATCCGCCCAGATATCTGTCATATCCATACGGCGGCCCCGGGGAAATCAACGCAATGGTCAGGAGGATTTGCCGTGAGGAAGGGTATGAAATGGCTTTTTTGAACCACTACTGGCAGGTCCATAAGTGGACGGATATTTACAGGCTGCCTAGAATCGGTATTGGCAATCTGAGCGGTGATGAATTTGAAAAAATAATTCCTGGCCTGTTCAGGTATTGAAGGTATTGTTGATGCGCAATCTGTGGATTTATTTATTTCCGTTTCTTTTCCTGCCCAATCTCGGGCTTGGCGTCCAGACGCCGTTCGGAAAACTCGAGCTCATGGATTTCATCATGTTTGCCTTTCTGGCCGTGACGTTTCTCGCGCGCGCCCCGGCAAGACGGCATTTTGCAAAAGACCTCCGCAAGTACGGGCTGCTTTTCATCGTCTGGCTGCTCGCCGGGTGTTTTGTGATGTACTACTTCCATGGATACGACCAGAAGCTGAAGGTGATGGCGTTCAGCCTGCTCAAGGTCGGAAAATTTTCGCTCTACGGCTATACCGCGCTCCGGCTTGCAAAGCTGATGGGGGACGACGCGACCAGAAACCGCTTCAACTGGTCTTTGCTTTTTGCTTCGGCAATCGTGGGCTTGTCGCTGATTATTGTCCTTGGTTTTGAATACCAGAGGGATGCCGATACGGTTTCCGGCTACAAGGCAACCAATCTGATCAGTGCGGCGCTTTCGATCTATCTTTCGTATCTGTCGGCTTTGTATTTTTCAAGGGTCGGCGACCGCAGATGGCAGAAATATGCCGGACCGTTTCTTGTTCTGGGGCTTGTGGGCATGGCGCTTTCGAGCGGCCGCGGCGGCTGGCTGGCGCTGGC
>MEQJ01000023.1:40267-43075 GCA_001770165.1 Bdellovibrionales bacterium RIFOXYD1_FULL_53_11
AAATGCCAAAGTCGCAGTTGTTTTTTATGCGTTCATGGCGGGTGCCACGGGCTTGTACTTCTATTCGTCCAATTTCAGGGCCGAGGTGCTCAATACGTTTTTTCCTGACGTGTCGGTCATGCAATATTACGGAACAGGCATTGCCGGAATCAACGAGGGCGGCCGGCTCATGACCTGGGCCAATGAGATCAAAAAATTCCCGGAGGCTCCGGTTATGGGAACCGGGTTTTTCAATCGCAGTCCGGCAACAGGCCTCTGGCCGGACGGAAGCCACAACTTCTGGCTCCAGATGTTCCTTGAAACGGGACTGGTCGGCGGCATTTTAGTGCTTTTCCTGTTCTGGAAGATGTGGGTGCACTCGGGGTTGGCTTCCGCAAGGGCTCGCGGTCTTTCAATTCCGGTGCGTTCGGCCCTGGTAGCGGCCTTTGTCGCCGGAATGGGGGGCGAGTATTTTTACGGCAGCCAGGGCCTGTTTGCCCTTCTGACCGTCTATGCGATTGCCGGTTCTCTCGATTCAAACAAAAAAATCACGTCCTGACTGCCGCCTTTTGTGATTTTTTCAAGCTGTTCGAGTGTGATTCTGATGTGGCCGAGCCCCTCGACCGGAAAGATGCCGAGGTTGTTCCGCAGTATGAAGTCTGCAAGCTTGCGAAACGGATATTGCGCCGCCGTGGCGTCTGAAATTTCGCAGATAATGGTCGGCCTGGAGGCTTGAAGCGTCCTTTCCGCGCCCAGGAGGGCTTGCAGCTCATGTCCTTCGACATCCATCTTGATGACGGTCGGGGAGGGGAGATCAAATTTTTTTACCAGCTCATCGAGCCTGGCAACCGGCACTTTGATGGTGTTTCCGGGTGCGTGGCCACTGGCGACTATCCGTGACATCCCCGAATTGTGCGGATCGCGCTCAAAATGGAGGACGTCTTCCCTGTCGCTCACGCCGTGACAGATATATTTGAATCTGCCGGGACATGCGGCTTGCAACGAGTCTAGTGACAATGATCTGTCGGGATTTGGATCAAAGGCCGTCACATGGCAGTCCTTTATCGAACAGGCCAGGGCCGAGAAATATCCGGCATGCGAGCCGACATCAAAAAACACGCCGCCCGGCTCGAGTGCCCTCCTTATGGCGCTCTCGATAAGGGGCGAGTAGGTGCCGCGGGCCATGCTCTGTTGCATCGGCTCGGTGCAGTCAAGAATGAGGGGGTGTCCGAAGCACAGTATTTTTGCCGCTCTGCCCCGCGGTATGCTGCTGAAGATGGATCTTCCGGCGGAGCGGATATACGCTTTTGAATAATCGACAATAAGCGGCGGATTGCGAAGAGCCTGTTTGAGATAGTGCGATACCCTCATGATCCGGTCCTCTTTGAAAATGAATTATGAACATTTCGGGCGCCGGTATTGTAACCAAGGATCATGCCGGCAAGTCCGCGCGAGATTATGGCCGGACTGCGTGCCGAGCGCGCGTAGGAAAGTATCAGAAGCATCAGTCGTCCCATTGCAAATGGTTTTTGAAACCATTTGACATGTCGCCGGATCAAAAGGCTCCGGTTGTGGGCAAGCGACCAGACGTATTTGCCGACGTCCGGCGTTCTGCAGCCGCCGCTTGGCGCCCCATAGTGGTCCAGTGCGGCCCGAGAATTGTATAAAACCCTGTAGCCGCGACGGCGAAGGCGCAGGAAAAAATCCGTTTCTTCGTGAAGGGCGGCTCCGACGTTGAGTTGTTCGTCAAATCCGCCGAGTTCGTCGAGTATGCTTTTTTTAATGGTGCAGTTGCCGCCCGGCGCGATGTCAACCCAGAATGAGCCTTCGACGTCAAAACCGGCATGCGGCGTTGCCAGCCAGGAGTCAAATCTGCCGGTTTTGCCCCGGTTTTTGAGTTTTCCGGCAAGATCGTGCACCGCGCCCGCCACGGCATCGCTTTTTCCGATCGCTTCGACATGTTCCTTTAAAAAATCCCGGCCGCATTTGATGTCGTCGTCAATATAGGTAAGCAGCGGATATCTTGCGATCGACGCTCCGAAATTCCTTGCAACCGGCAGTCCCCTGAAATCCACAAAATGGTATTTGATGCGGCCGGGATGCGCGTTTTGCATATCCTTGATTTTGCCGTTCGGTTCGTCGGACTGGTCCACGATTATTATTTCAAAGTCGTTGACGCTCTGGTCAAGAAGGCATTTGACGGTGTTTTCGAGATATCCGGCCCGGTTGTAGGTCGGGATGATCACGCTGACACCGCTGGATTGTATCGAAGCCGTCATTGATGATATTGTAACATATGTGGGGAATGATCCTGAAAAATTCCTGTTTCTGGGGTTCAACAAGATCGGGGATACGCTGCTGCAGTCCATGCTGTTTCCAGCCCTGAGAGCGCGTATCGCGGATGCAGCAATTTCTGTTGTTTGCTCCAGATCCTCCTATGAGGTTTTGAAGAACAATCCTCATGTCAACGAACTCGTTCAAACGGAGCTGATTCCTGATAGAAGCATTCTTTCATTCATAAGATATTTTTTGTTGTGCCGGAAAGTCATTGCTGACGGGCGGATTGATGCGGTTGTTTGCGATCCGGTCAATGCAACCCCGGTTACGGCCATATTGTGCAGATTGCTTGGGGTAAAAAGGGTTTACTATTCGGCGCCATTTTCGAGGGGGTTTTATAAGGTGCTGGGGCGCGGGTTTGTGCTGGTCAACCAGGATGCCGGATGCGATACGCCGATGGTCAGGAGGTTTGAAAATCTCGCCACGGCGCTCGGGGGATCTCTTGAAAAGGCCGTGATCGGAATTTATCCGGATGCTGCAGAGATAAAAGCC
>MEQJ01000023.1:43290-43442 GCA_001770165.1 Bdellovibrionales bacterium RIFOXYD1_FULL_53_11
GGTCCTTCGCACCTGTTCCGCTGGCTTGGCATCCCGGTGCTCAGGATTGACTCCGGCAAACAGCCGCCCGGCTTGTGGGGTTACATCGGTGAAACAGGATATCATTATATACAACACGACGTGCCTTGCCGCCCGTGCCATCTTGTCAAATG
>MEQJ01000023.1:43461-43933 GCA_001770165.1 Bdellovibrionales bacterium RIFOXYD1_FULL_53_11
TGCATGAGCAAGCTCGGGCCGGACGGGGTGCTTGAGCGGTTGTTGAAGATCTAGTTTTTTGAAATCTGTCCCCGGCTTTTCAATTTCCATAGGATTCCGCCCAGGCCCATCGTGATGGCCATGCGATACAGCGCGGGTTTGAATACAGACAGAAAAGAATAATAGCGGCTTCGCAGGGGGTGTGAGTGGCGGTATTTTTTCAGAACTGTTTCGTGGGCCTTGAAGTTGCGTATGATCTTTTCAATGCGCCCGGACCGGGTTTCCGTGTAAATATAGGAAAAATCCTTCATCACGGCAAATGAATGGTTCATTAAAATCCGGAGCAGATAATCATAATCCTCGGAATATTCAAGTGTCGCATCGTATGAATATTTTTTTGCCACCGTCATTCTGATTATTGAAGGCGCATGGGCCACTTTCAAAAAAGCCGGACCGCGAAGCGGGGCAAATATGGCGTGATCCTTTCCGCGCG
>MEQJ01000023.1:43942-51986 GCA_001770165.1 Bdellovibrionales bacterium RIFOXYD1_FULL_53_11
CGATCATTCTGTAGCCTACGGTCTTGCCGGCTTCATCGGCTATCGTCATGCCCGTGGAGGCAAGAGCAACTTCCGGGTTCTTCTCCATGAAGCGGATCTGGTTTTCCAGTTTTTCGGGGCGGTACCGGTCGTCGGCGTCAAGCATGCACAGATACCTGCCGCCGGAATGCTCCAGTCCGACCTGTCTTGAGGCGCCGCGGCCAAGATTTGTCCGGTTTGTGACGAGCTTTATGCGGCGGTCATTTTTTTTTTCAATCACCGGCCCGGGTGATGAGATTGATCCGTCGTCAACCACGATGCACTCCCAGTCCGTAAACGTCTGGCGGAGAAGGGAGTCAAGCGCGCGCGGCAGTGTTGACGTGTCGTTGTAGTACAGCATTACTACGCTTACCGATGGTTTTGTCATAGTCTCCACGAGCGGATGCCGGCAGCGGTGAGTTCTTTTTCACCATACATCGTCTTGACGTCGATCAAGAGGGGTTTTTCCTTCATCATCGATTTCAGCGCGGCAGCGGTCATGTTCTTGTATTCGTCATGGGCGACGGCGGCTATGATCGCGTCCGATTTGAGAAGCCCTTCAAACGGAACAAGGTCTACGCCGTATTCATGCTTGATCCCGGCCGGGTCGGCATGCGGGTCGCAGATTTGCAGCGCAATGCCGTAATCCTCCAGCTCCCGTATGATATCGATCACCCGCGAATTGCGCGAATCCGGGATGTTCTCCTTGAACGTCATCCCGAGAACGGTGACCAGGCTGTCGTGGACGTTGATTCCGGCGCGGATCATCTCTTTTACCGTCTTGCGCGCGATGAATTTCCCCATTCCGTCGTTTATCCTGCGACCGGCCAGGATTACCTGCGGGATGTAGCCGATTTTTTCCGCCTTGTGTGTAAGATAATACGGATCAACCCCGATGCAGTGTCCGCCCACCAGGCCGGGGGTGAACTTCAGAAAATTCCATTTGGTGGCGGCCGCATCCAGAACGTCCCGCGTTTCGATTCCCATGATGTCAAAAATTATGGAAAGCTCGTTTATGAGCGCGATATTGAGGTCGCGCTGGGTGTTTTCAATCACCTTGGCGGCTTCGGCGGCCTTGATGGACCGGGCCTTGAATATGCCCGCCTTTACCACCGTGCCGTAGATTTCGGCCACCCGCTCCAGCGATTCCGCGTCCTGGGCCGAGACGACCTTGCGGATGTTTACAAAGCCGTGCTCCTTGTCGCCGGGGTTGATGCGTTCGGGGCTGTAGCCCACCTTGAAATCCCTGCCCGCTTTGAGGCCAGAAATCCGTTCCATTATCGGCAGGCATTCCTCCTCGGTAAGGCCGGGATAGACCGTGGATTCGTAGACCACAATGTCGCCCTTTTTCAGATATTTCGAAATTGTTTCGGTCGCCCCGAAAACCGGACGCAGATCCGGAAGATGCGCATCGTCCACGGGCGTGGGTACGGTGACAATGTAGAAGTTTGCCTCTTTGAGCAATTCCGGATCATCGGTGAAAATGACCGTGGTCTTGTCGAGTTCGGCCGGACTTGTTTCGCGCGTGACGTCAATCCTGTCCTTCAGTTCGCGTATGCGCTCCTTTTTGATGTCAAAGCCGATAACTTTGAAGTTGTTTCCAAACGCGACCGCAAGCGGAAGCCCCACATAACCAAGGCCGATTACAGCGATAACGGGTGTATGGTCATTCATGCTTGTCTCCGTAGAATCCGGTGTACCATTTGATGAATTCCGCCACTCCGGTTTCGATTGAGGTCGATGGTTTGTAACCGTAATCCTTCATGAAGCTGCTTACGTCGGCATACGTTTCGTCAATGTCGCCCGGCTGCTTGGGTTTCATGAGGCGGTCGGCTTTTTTACCGAGATTGCTTTCTATCAGCTCGATGTATTTCAGGAGTTCGATCTGTCTGTTGCTTCCGATATTGTATATCTTATAAGGAAGTCCGGTCTGTTCATCGAGCAGGGGGCCCTTGAAAATCACCCTGGCCAGCCCGTCAACGATATCATCGATATAGGTAAAATCCCTTTTGTGGCGGCCGTTGTTGAAGATCTCCACGGGCCTGCCTTCAAGAATGTTTTTAGTGAAAAGAAAAAGAGCCATGTCGGGCCGTCCCCATGGGCCATAAACCGTGAAAAATCTGAGGCCGGTGCTTGGCAGCCCGAAAAGATGGCTGTAGCTGTGGGCGATCAGCTCGTTTGCCTTCTTGGTGGCCGCATATAGCGAGGCCGGCCGGTCGGTCTTCTGGTCCGTCGAAAAAGGCAGCTCCTTGTTCAGGCCGTAGACCGAACTCGTCGAGGCGTAAACAAGGTGTTTTGTTTTGGCGTGCCGGCATTCTTCAATGATGTTTGTAAAACCGGCAATGTTCGACTGGATATATGCATCCGGATTAACAAGCGAGTATCTTACTCCCGCCTGGGCGGCGAGATTCACCACGGTGTCGAATTCATTTTTTTTGAAGAGGGCCGAGCAGGCGGGCTTGTCCGAAATATCAAGGGTTTCAAATGAGAATCCGCGGGATTTATTCAGGATGTCAATCCGCGCCCTTTTAAGCGAGACATCATAATATGCGTTCATGTTGTCAATGCCGGTTACTTCGTGTCCGTCTTCAAGAAGCCTGCGGCAGAGTGAAAAGCCAATGAAGCCGGCCGCTCCGGTGACAAGTATCTTCATGAAAGCTGCTGCCTTTTGAGTGATGAAGAGCCCGCGGTGGCGGATACGCCGTTGAGCACCACCTGGCATGGTTTGTTGCAGATCCTTGAAATCAGCGCGTGGGCCTGGTCGACATCATGTTTCCGGGTTTTTCTGAATTGCGCGACAAGCAGCACCTCGTCAACCATGCGGCCGATTATGGCGGCATCGGCCATTTCAATCATGGCCGGCGCATCAAGCAGGATGAAATCATAGAAACCGGCGATATGGTCCATGAGTTGTTTTAGCAGCTCACCCTCAAGAAGTTCGATCTTGTTCCCGGAGTTTTTGCCGGCGGGCAGGACGTCCAGATTCGGCATGACGTTCTGTTGAAGACACTCTTCAAGATACCCCTCCATCGAAAGCAGGGCGGCCAGGCCCTTTGTGTTGTTGATCTTGAAATATTTCGGCAAGGCCGGATTGGCAAAATCGCAGTCGACCAGCAGCGTGTGCTTGTCGAGCTGGGCCAGTGAAATTGCCAGGCTTGAAGCCACGAATGATTTTCCTTCGCCCTTGTTGGGGCTTGTTACCATGAAGATGCGCTGGTGATTGCCCGAATCGTCATTTGCCGACAGAAGATGGGTGCGAATGTATCTGAAGGACATGGCCGCGGCGGTTTCGTGCTTGGATGCGATGTTTATCAGGCGGGAGTACTCTTCTATGGTGCCCTGGATCTTGGGGTCTACCTTTATTTTTGGGATAATGCCAAGCACATGCAGCCCGATGCTGCTCAGATCCGACCGGTCATGTATGCGCTGTTCGAAAAGGTTGATCGACCAGAGCAGCAGTACGGCAAGAAAAAATGTCGCCGCGAGTGCTCCTGCCGCTTTCGACGCAAGGCCGGCCTGCGCCTTCTGCTCGGGCATTTCGGCGGGCTGGTCAACAACGAATTTTTTCAGCAGTGAAATCTTCCGGATTTCAAGCTGGCTGAGTTTTTCCCTCAAGGCGGTTACCAGCTGAAAGTCCCTTTCATTGTTTTTGCTGAGTTTTTGGTATTCCTGGTCCAGCATCGGGTAGTCTTTAAGCTTATCGACGAGTTCCTGCTTTGCCGTAAGCAGGGAGGATTTTTTTTGCACGAGGGCCCTTGTTGATTCCCTGGTCTCATTGAGCTTTGTGCGGGCCGTGAACGGATCAAGCTGCGCAAACTGGTTTTCTTCCGCCCTTTCGTTGCCGATCAGCTCCTTGAGCCTTGCGGCGGTTTTGCCAATCTGCCGGTCAAGCTCCTCCACCTGCGGGTCGGTTTCCTGGTAACTCTGGTTGCGGAGAAGGATCTTCTGTTTTCTCAGCATGTCGAGATTGTTTTGCAGGGCACTCACTTTTTGCATGATGACGCTAGTGGGGTTGTCACCGCCCGCTGAAAGCGTATGTGAATCCGCATCCCTCAGGTATGATTCAAGCCGTGCGATGGTCTTGTTGTTGTTGTTTATGTCAATCTGTACGTTTTCAATATCTGCTTCAACGGATTTGAGCCTGTCCAGGTACATGAGGCTGGCCGAATTGTTGGTGTACATCTCATAGCGTTTTCTGAGCGCAATGAGTTCCGATTCCCTGTTTTTCAGCGTTTGCTCGGTTTCGTTGATTTTAAGTTTTATGTATTTTTCAATTTCATTGAGTTCCATCAGGTCCTTGTCGTTTGCGGTTCTGATGAATTCGGAGGCAATTGTGTTGGCCATTACCATGGCGGTGAGCGGATCGACAGCGGCGAATCTGATGGTGATGCCGCCGGACTTGTTGGTTTCGGCATGCAAGGAATGTGAAATGAACGAGTGTATATCGCTGTTGCTGAGTTCGAGACTGGCCTGGAATGACTTGTTTGAAAGCGCGGCTTTTCCGGGTTTCAGCTCGCCAAGAGCAAGAAGCTGCCAGAATCTTACCCCGAAAAACGAGAGCGAACCGGGTGATATCAGTCTGAGGCGGAAGAAGTCTTCATGGGTTTTAATGCGTTTTGACACCGCAGCGGGGAAGTCGTCACTTTTTAGCAGCGGAAAATAATCGTCGGCCCGCGTTGCATTGCTCATGCTTCTCAGGTCTGCTCCCTTGAAAAGAACCTGCTCCAGGGAGCTGCTGCTTTCGGCCGAAATCCTGATTTTAACCTCGGCCTCATACTCTGGCACATGAAAGAAATGTTTGAAGACAACCGCCGAGGTGACAATCGCCATGGCGACAATAATATGTATCTTCCGGGCGCGGATTATATTGATCAGCTGGTGAACCGTATGCATGCCCGAATCTTCCGGATGCATATCGTGCTGACTGTTTTGTGACGGACCTGTCATCCAACTCTCCCTCTTCCGTGAGGAAGCCATATATATGATTGTAGACCATCATCGGTATCGGGTGTGAAAAAAAACAGGCGTCAAAAAAATGTCGCTACCATTCAATCCTCTACAAGCATCGCCGCGTCACTTGCTATCGCGTCCAGCAGCGTTCTGGCGGCCGCGCGGGACGCGGCTGCCGCCTTGAACGAAATGCTCATGATTCCGACCAGCGAGCCGCAGTTTGACTGCTTGCGTGATATCACCGGAACCAGATGGAGTTCCTGGTCACCGAGGATTTCCGATATGCGTCCGGTCGCGCCCTGTCCGCGGTTTTTCCAGAAGCTTTCAACCAGCCGCGCATCAAGGGCCGGGGGTGCGTCCTGCTTCGACGCTTCGGCGTTTGCCGTTGCGATAAGGCGCGGATTTTTGGGCTGGAAGCCGTTTCGCTCGGGCAGGATCATCCATAGTGCCGTAGTCATTGCTCCGAGGTAGGTGCGGGCGGCGTCCAGAAACCATTCCTGGGTTTCGAGCTGCGGCTCGTCTCCAAGCAGCCGTTCGCAGAGGTCGAGTTTGATGTCAAATGCGCTCTTGTATTCGGGCCCGGGCGGCTTGCTCTTTTCAATGGGGTTCTGTGGCGGACTGAGCGCCGCCGGCGTGGCCGGAACCGGGGCGACGTCCGCAGCTTTTCCGGAGTCCTTCAGCATTTTTTCAAATTCCGTAAACGGATCGGGCGTGGCCGTTTCCGCTTTTTTCGGCGGGACCGGCTGCTCGATGTCTTTCAGCAAAAAATCGATTGTCTGCATGGCATAAGATTCGCTGGCAAAGGCATTGCATCCGAGTTCGGTGAATTCCTTCCTGCGTGTTTCGTTCTCTTCAAACGAAATGACGACAATGACCAGTGTTTCGTGTTTTTTGGACTGCTTTTTCTGCGCGATCTTCCTGACCAGCAGTTTGGCGGCGTCGTAACTGCCGGCGTTGATGCAGGAGACAAGTGCTATTGTCGTATTGCCGGTCCAGTGTTTGAACAGCGCGCGTTCCCAGTCAATGCCCGTTTCCATTTCAATCAGGCGCAGTTTTTCGACGGCGGCGATTTTTTCAAGCACCGCCTGTTTGACCGGGGCGCATACGTAGCAGAATACCGGTTCTTGTGTGCCGGAGTTGCGGAGCCGTCCCTGGATATGCCGGGATAGTTCTTCTATCCTCATGTCTTCTTTTCGGCACGGATGTAAAAAAAATGAACACCCACCGGCGCCAATTTATTGACGCCGGGAAGATTGATCAAAATATGCGCTAAACGTTCAAGCAAATGTCAAAAAAATTCAACATCGCCGGAAGTTAATCCGAAATAATTGATAGAGGTGAAGTATGTTCAATTATCTGCAGCTTGGATCTGGCTTGATCTTTGTCCTGTTTTTTGGCGGCTGCGCGTCTTCGATGGTTGTG
Source organism: Bdellovibrionales bacterium RIFOXYD1_FULL_53_11 (assembly GCA_001770165.1). GTDB lineage: Bacteria > Bdellovibrionota > UBA1018 > UBA1018 > UBA1018 > XYD1-FULL-53-11. The sequence goes on from MEQJ01000023.1 coordinate 50,333, forward strand.
GAATCAAGTCCCGACAACGCCGAGATTCTCATGCGCCGGGAGAATGATGTTCCGCTCAAGATCGGTAAAACTCCGATGACGCTTACCAGGGAAGTTGCGCCGGGGATCTTCAGCGACAGTGTCGAGCTGTATGTCGCAAAAGACGGTTACCAGGTGGAGCGCATATTGATTCCGCAGTCGCGCTTCGGCGTGAGATCCCGCTGGAGTGTGTCGCTGCAGCCTTCGATGGGTGACGGAAAAAATTTACAATCATTATATACCGGGCTGGCGCAGGGAATTGCCGAGGCACAAAAAGAAATATATCTTAAGAACTACCGGCAGGCGGAAACAAAAATCAGCACGTTGCTTGCAAGATATCCGAACGTAAGCGTGCTCTACGATCTTCTTGGAAACATTTATTACATGCAAAAGGATCTCGACAAGGCGCTTGACGCCTATCGCCGGTCGGTTGCGCTCACGCCGGACAACCATGAAACAAGCGGCATGATCGACAAGATAGCCCGCATCCGCGGCGAAAAGACGGGGGGGTGACCAATGCTGTATGTAACCGGAATAGCCATATCGGTACTGAGCATCGTATTTTCGATATTCCATCTTAAACAGAGTCCGGCCGTCTATCTTGATTTCATCGCACTGGCGGTCGTGATCGGCGGTACGGTTGCGGTTGCCATCATGACGCTGCCCTGGGAGCACAAAAGGCAGATTATCAACGGATTAAAAAGCCTGTTTGCAAAACGCGAGCGCAATCTCAAGGAAGTCGCGCTCGAATCATTTGCCATGGTGAGTTCATTTGTTGAAAACGGCAGGCGCAGCGATGTGCGTCTTGACGGCGTGGCCGGCTCCATACTTGGTGATGGCGCCGAGCTGATCGAGCTGGGTTTCAAGACCGACCGGACACAGGCCATACTCGAAGAAAGGATCCACCAGGCCACCACGGACGCGCAATATGTCGCAAATGCCTTCAGGTCGCTTGCCAAATACCCTCCGGCCTTCGGTCTGGTGGGAACGGTGCTTAGTCTCGTCAGCGTGATGCGGGCGGTTTCGACCGGAGCCACCGCGCAGGAAACCGGCATGCGGATGGCGGTCGCGCTTGTTGCAACATTTTACGGACTTCTTGTCGCCAATCTTTTTGTAAGTCCCGCGGGCGAGGCGATACTCAAGAACGCGCTTGAAGAAAAAAAGGAGGCCGAAATCGCCCTCCAGGCAATACTGCTTGCCTCAGAGCGCGTGTCGCTCCTGGAAGCCCAGGAAATGCTCAACTCATTCGTGCCGCGCCATGAGCGCATAAGCATGATAGCCGGGTTCAGTTCTCCGTCTGACGAATCATCTTCCGGAAAGAATGATTCCGGACCGGACCGGGAGGCGGCCGCATGATAAAACGCCTCCGCCGTCATCGCGCCGGTGAAACAGTCGAAATAAACACTGATGGCACGTGGGCTATCAGCTATGGCGACATGATCACGCTGCTGCTGCTTTTTTTCGTGCTGTTTTTCAGTCTCGACAAGGCCGAGTTGCAGGAAAAACCGAGCGCCATACAGGATTCATTGCTATCGGCGTTCCGGCCGGTTGTGACCGGCGAGCCGGAAGGCAAAGAGGCTTCAAAGCTGAGTATCGGCGACATGAACGGTGTTGATATCGATGACCCTGTTTTGAA
>MEQJ01000023.1:52001-54071 GCA_001770165.1 Bdellovibrionales bacterium RIFOXYD1_FULL_53_11
GAACGAAACCATCAAGGTTGGCAGCAAGGTGCTGGTTGTATTTCCAGAAATATCATTTTTCGAGTTCGCCCGGACGGATGTTACGCCTGATGGAGAGGCTGCATTGAAGGAGTTTGTGAACACCTATATGCCCTTTGCCGGTCATTACCAGCTTGGAATAAGGGCGTACACCGACAACAAGCCGGTGGTGAACAAGAGAAGATACAAGGATAATCTGGAGCTTTCGGCGCTGAGATCGGTTTCCGCCATGCGGGTGCTCCAGCGCGCCGGCATTCCGCTCAATTACATGCGTCTTGGCGGCTATGGCGAGCTTAACCTAACGCTCAGGGAAATCGAGGAGTACCGCGAGAAAACCCGGACGGCCGACCGCGGACAGCCGCTTGCGCGCAAGGTGGTGCTGGTTATCGAACCACTCAAGGAATCATCAAAGAAGGAGCAGTCATGAAACTCAAAACTGCCGCATATATGGTGTTTGTCATGCTGATGCTGCCGGCTGTGGCGCAGACGCAGCAGTTCATCAAGCATCCGCGCGTGGCGGAGCTTGAAGACCAGATCTCCCGCAATGCCACGGATTACCTGCGCAACCGCTTTCCGGACCGTCCGTTTCTGGTCACGGTCGGGGTTGATGCCGTAAGGCGCAACGAGGGTTTGCAGGGATCGTCGGGGCGCAATCCCGAGCGTCTGCCGTATATGCAGCTTGACAGCGAGGAGATCCAGGACGAATGGGATGATCCGCGAATGTCGCTTAACGAGCTGCTTCTCCGGACGCGCAAGATACAGGTCAATCTTACGGTTCCTTCATCAGTGCTTGATGCCGAGATGGAAGAGCTGACGACGGCGCTGTATCTGGTGCTGCATCTGACGAAAGGGCGTGACGAGGTCAGGGTCGAGCGCCGCGCCTGGAAGGAGCCAACCCCGTGGTGGGCTTATGCGCTTCTTGCTTTCGGACTGGTGTTGATGATGCTTTCGGGCAGTTATGCGATCAACCGCGTGGCGGTCAAACGCATTTCGGGCGCGCTTTCAGAATCAAGAAATTCCGGCGGGGGCGCCCATTCCAGTGCCGCGTCCACGGAAATGAAGGATTCCGGGGATTCGCAGCAGCAGGACGTCAGGTTCAATGATCCGATCAAGATCCGGGAATTGATCGGCGGATTCGCCGCGCAAATTGCCGCGTTCAAAACCTTCCCCGGAAGACAGGACATGTTCGATCTGGATTCACATGGCCGCAAGGATTCGGCTGGCCTGGGGGCCGTGGTGAGCCTGTTTCCGGAAGAGCTTCAAAGAAAACTTTTTGCCTTCAGTTATCACCCCGCATGGTTGCAAGCCCTTCACCAGCCGGGCACGGCGGGTTTTGAATGTGTCGAGCTGCTTCAGCGCATTATCCGCAACCAGCAGGCGGTCACGGACAAGGCGTGGGAGGAGCTGGTGATACTTGTATGGCGTCTTGAAGAGGGCATTCCTAAATTCGTAAAACAGCTTGAGCAGGACGAGGCTTTTGCCATCCTCTCCGCCATGCCCAAGACGATTTCAGTCCGGGCGGCAAGGCAGGCGTTTCCGGGTTCGTGGGGCGCGATACTTGATCCGGGGTTCAGGCCGCGGGCGATCAGTGCCGAAAGAAACAAGGCGATAGCCTCAAAGGCCGTCGAAGCGCGGGCGCTCAATGATTTTTCAATAATTGAACGGTATAAACACGAAAAAGAGCTGCTTGAGTATCTTAAAGTTGTTGAATTGAATGAAGAGCGCGAGATCTACGAGGCGTCTTCGCCTGATTCGATGATCCACAAGCTCAGGCCGCCTTTTTTCGGCGTGCTTGACCAGCCGGACGAGGCGATCAAGGAGCTTGTTCCAAGGTTTTCGCCCGAGCAGTGGGCTCTTGCGCTGTTCAACGTGGCCAGGCCGGAACGCCGCAAAATCGAGCAGTATTTGAGCGAAAAACAGATGTTTCTCATTAGAGAGCGCTGGCGCAGGTTTGATCTGGCGCCGCCCGACCGGAGCATGATCGGCGTGGCGCGGGAGCGCGTGGCGCTTGTGGCGCGCGAGATTGCCTTGTCAATGGCGCAAAAGACACCG
>MEQJ01000023.1:54091-58427 GCA_001770165.1 Bdellovibrionales bacterium RIFOXYD1_FULL_53_11
TGCGGTGGCAGAAGCGGACAGGCCGGAAAACACAGGAGGGGGCGGTGCCGATAAAAAAGCTGCTTAGCTGCCTTGGTCCTCTTGTTGCGCTTTGCCTTTCCTTTTCTGCTTACGCGGGCGGAAAAATCGGCATCAGCACGGGCGTGTATAAAATCGAGGCCAAAACAAAAAAATCAAAAGGCACGATCTCCAATTACGGAATTTACAGGCTTTCTTATGAGCACATGATCCTGGCATATCTTTCGGCGGCCGTCGGCTACACACTGCTCATGTCCGAGGGGTTCGGCGGGGATGCGGGATATGGACTTGATTTTGGCGTCAATTTCTATCCTCTGACCGCTTATAGCAAGACGGAGATCAAATCCCCCAACCAGGTGTTTTTGATTGATGACGTCTGGAAGCCGTACGTGGGCGCGATGTTCAGCCAGCGCCAGTTCCAGAGTACGCAGTCGGGGTACAGCGGATTCGGGTTTTGCGGAGGGATCGAGTACATGCTCATGAAGAGTCTGGGCGTCAAGGCAGAGGGCAGATATCTGATGCTGACGGGCGGTTCGAGCAGTACGGCAACCGAAATGAGCGGTTTTGCCGGGGTAAACTGGGTTTTTTAGGGGTGAAGGGATGAAGGGATCAGTCAACAAGCCGTGTTCCGACGCAATTGCAGGATTTGCAGTTGTTTGCGTATTGCTGCTTGCGGCGGGCTGTGAAAACGAGCAGAAGGATTTTGGATTCACCGAATCAGTTGTCCAGACCACGGCAACCACGGCCGTGACTTGCACGCTTGTCGCATCCTCGCCGGAGAGCGATGCGGTTCGTGTCGCCGCCAGTGCTTCTACTTCGACCACTTTCGGGGTTGTTCCGAATTCGGAGTCTTGTGCGGTGTCTTTTACGCTCAATGGCGCGTCAATCGAGCCGATCAGCAGCGGTAGCCCCTTTGCCTCCGTGACCGGATCTCAGTTTGTTTCGGGCGCAAACACGCTTGTCGCCACCATCGGAACCGGCGCCGTGACCAAAACCTGGACCGTGACCAAAAATACGGCCCCCGCCTGCAGCAACCAGACGCCTGCGGCAACGGGTACTTCCATAACACAAAGCTCGTCACAGAGTCTGAGCGTTGACATAAGTGATGCAAACAGCGACTCGATCACGGCGACATGGCTTCTTAACAGCGCATCTTCGGCAACTCTTACGCCGACAAACACCGCAACGCAGGCAACCGCCGTATTCCAGCCCACTGCTTCCGAGGTGGGGGTGGATACGATATCCGTGCAGCTTTATGACGGCTACGACACGACAACCTGCTCGTGGTCCATTACCGTCAATTCGTCGGCCACGGCCACGGTCTCAAGCTGTCTGCCGTCGGGGTCGAGTCTTGGCAGTCCGATTGTGATTTATGAAACCGGCAGCGGGCAGACGCAGACGCTCTCGGCCAGCGCGAGCGGCACCAATCTTACGTATCAATGGAAGATCGCCACGCCCGCCGCTCCTGCGGTGTTCAATAATATCGCCGGAGCCACTTCGGCTGTGCTCAACCTGACGCGAACGGAAGCTCCCATGGCAGAGGGGGTGTACCGGGTTACCGTCCAGGTTACGGATGCGTACAGCAATACGGCCGAATGCCCGCAGATGATCTTTGTAAAAAGCAACGATGCCCCCGCTTTTACGGGCACGGTAAGTCCTTCGATATCGGACGTAAAAAAGGTGAACGTGAATGCCGGTCTGAATGCGGACAATCCTTCCATTACGTTCCAGGCGGGAACGGCAATCGAGGATCTCAACGATGAAGCCAGCGAAGGGGGCGGATTTCCGACTTATACCTGGACTTTTGACGGCAGCTCGCATGCCACTCTTGTCGGGGGCACCGTATCGGCGACCTTCAGTCCGGCCGGTGATACCAATCTGATCGGATCGCACACGATAAGAGCCGTGGTCAACGACGGCAGCGAGTACGATTCAAAACAGTGGACGGTGTATGTTAATTATTTTTCGCGCTACTGCAATGAACTTGTTTCCGGACAGATCTGCACGCTGGTCGGAAACCCCAATATCGGCGACGGGCTCAACCCCGATGACGACAAGTCAAAAATCAGGATAACGCCGCATAACGTGCTCGTGCATGCGGTTGGCGGCACCGACAATCTCGTGATTTCAGACACCGTCAACCATGTTGTCTGGTACTGGAACCGCACCGGCACGGGCAGAGATTTTTTCGGCAAGACAATCGAAGCCGGCAAAATGCGGGCGGTGCTTGGTTCGGGCATTGCCGGCGCGCTTTCGACGGGGACGCCCACAAAAATAAATACGCCGACCGGGCTCGCGCTCAATACCGCAAATGCCGCGGACCCGGTGTTGTATGTGTCGCTTTATTCAAACAGCCGCGTGGTGGCGATAAACAACAGCGGCGTTCTTGAACTTTTCAAGGGCACGCAGACCAACAATGCCGGCTGGGTCTCGACAACCGTTACGGGCGCAAGCGGAGTGGCGTGCACCAATCCCTATGGTCTTGGCTTTGACCCAACGGCAAATCTTTTATATGTAGCCTGTGCGGGCAATCACAGTGTTCGCGCTGTCGATGTGACAAACGCCAGTGATCCGACATCCATGATGGTGGTCAAGACATCGGCTGGAGCTACCGCAGCGGGGGATTATGGTTCGGCGGGAGCCGCCACCTCATATGCCCCGCGCTATCTTGCCGTTGATTCCGTGAACAGGCACGTATACTGGGTCGAGGCCTGCGCCACCACGGCACGGCGCGGAGGCGTCGTGCGCGCCTATGTTCCGTCCGATGCGGCGGCGCTGACCTATGGCGGCGCGGCGGCAATCAATCCGGGGTTTGTAGGAACGGTGGTGGGCTATACGGCTTTTGCAACCAATTCGTGCAATGACGCGGTTGACGGGGTTACGCAGGCCAATGTGATTCTTGGGAGTTCGGTGGGTCTTGATTTGCACCCGAGCGGGATGTTCATCTCGCTGATCGGCAGCACTACGGTGGACAGGATTTTGTTTGTGAACAAAACCGGAGGCCCGGAGCCCATTGGAGGAGTGTCCGTGCCTTCGCAAACATCAAAAGTGGTAGTGGGCAACACTACCAATCCAACGTCAACCAGCGATGGTCTGGCCGGCACGTCCACGCCCATCAATGATCCTTACGGGATTTCATATTCGTCAACAAACTCAATCCTGTTTTTTGCCGATTACACGCTCAAGCGGCTCCGAAAATTCACGATGGCATCCGGACTTGTTGATACCCTTGCGGCGACCGGAAATGCAAGAAGCGGCACGGCTCCTGCCGCTTCAATGAGCGCGCAGGACGTATACATGAATCTTCCGACCGGCATAACATATGAATATACCGCCGCCGGCGACCGGAATCTTTATTACACGGATTTTTATAATTACCGGATCGTCAAAACCGACATGGTAAGGGGCGAATCAAGCGTCTATTACGGAAACGGCGGCACGAATTACAGTGACGATGTCGATCGTACGCTTGCGGGTTCCGTATATCCGCTTGGACTCACAAGCACGACCGCCCTGAGCGGGGCGTATTCCACGTACGGGAAGTTCCTGCTTTTTGCCAGCACGCATACCGCAACCGGCAGCGGCAGGCCGTGTTTGATCCGCGCCGTGAACCAGAACGCAAATTCGACGTCCATATTCGGCAGCGGGCTTATCGTCGGAAGCCAGGTGAGATCACTTATCGGCAAGTTGCTGGGAGGTGCTGACGATGGTTGCACGCCGACCGCAACCGTGACTACAAATGCAAGCTTTACGGGAGCTACGGCAAATACGATTCCTTTGACTGCTCTTGCCAATCTCAACGGCTACAACCGCTCGATCACTCTTGCGGTTGATCCGTCAAATCCATCGCTGACGGTGGCTTATGTGGCGCTCACGGAACGTAATTGTATCATCAAGATCGATTCTTCGGGGGCGCTTTCGGTTGTGGTTGGCATATGCCAGGCGGGCACCGGCGACCAGTCAAACGTGGCAATCAGCACGGCGGCGGCGCAGCTCACCTATCCCAAAGGGATTTATGCCGACCCGGCGTATCCCACCAATATATTCATTGCCGACCAGACCAATGCGGCTACGACCAAGATAAAATATGCAAATTTCTCCGGTTCCTCGGCCGCCATCTTCAGCAATGTGACGGTTAACTCGGGGCAGCTCGGATTGGTTCTTAATATCACAGGCACGCCGACTCTCAATTCTGTTGCGGCCACGGCAAATCACATCTGTTATGCCACCGGACATAATGCGTCCGCAGACACCGGGACGAACATCGTGGCCTGCAAGGCAAGAGGCGCAGTCCAGGCCGCGGCCAGTGTGCTTATTT
>MEQJ01000023.1:58495-58695 GCA_001770165.1 Bdellovibrionales bacterium RIFOXYD1_FULL_53_11
TCATGCACCTCGCCGGACGGCTCGGTTTTGCTTGCTGCTCCGACCAATCTTGTTTTTGACCCGGACGGGAACCTGTATTTTACGGATTCCCGCAACCATTTGATCAGGATGGTCAAGGGCGACTGGTAGGGTACCCCCGTTATTTCATTATGTTCCGGTTTGACGCACCAAGCATCAAAAAGAAGGAATGGATGACTGGC
>MEQJ01000024.1:0-5500 GCA_001770165.1 Bdellovibrionales bacterium RIFOXYD1_FULL_53_11
GATCTTTTGCGCTATCTGATGGAGCGGTCGGGGCGTCCCGTGGACAGGGGAAAAATTCTCGGGGATCTCTGGCCGGATTCGGTTGTGAGCGGCCGGACTGTTGACACGCACGTGGCCAATATCCGTAAAAAGATTAAAAAATCCGGCTGTGTAATCGAGGCACATTACAAGACCGGTTATGTGTTCAGATCGGGCGCAGAAAACGGGAAAAAACATGAAAAATGAGCGGATGGCCGTATTTATCCCGCCTCGCGGTCAAACATGGCGCCCTTGCGGTTTCCGCCGGAACTCCGGTTTTTTCCGGACAGATAGTTGTTTGCGCCGATCCAACGGCCTATTCCTGATTTCTTTTTCTGCAGCGTGGAAATAATGCCCAGGAAGGCCGAAGTGAATCCCGTGCAAGCGGTGGTTTCTTCTGGCGGTTGTTCTTCCGCACCGGCACCGCCTTCGACAAGCTTCAGATGGGGTTCTTTTTTTTCTTCCTTGTTTTTTTTCTCCTTGTCAGGTGTTTTTACATCATCCTGGTTGATCGAAGACCGGGTTTCCCCGGACCCGGAAACCGGGCGGATGAATTTTGCCAGTGCGTTGCCTATGCGAGGTAAAAGCATGAGGCCGCCTTCTGCCGAGAATATGAGGATATGAATGCGCCCTTGCATTTTACTTGTCGGTTCCGCGCTGGCGCGGGATTACCGGGTTAACAATTGTGTTTCGCCTTTATGAGCGTTATATCCATAGTATATGAATGATCTTTTTGAAAAATGCAGGTTATTTGAGGATGCAAAACGGGTCATGGCGGCCGGTGTATACCCGTTTTTCAGGCCGATCGAGGCAACGGAGGGTAGCGCGGTTGTCACTCATGGCAAACGCCGCGTGATGATCGGTTCCAATAATTATCTCGGGCTTACACATCATCCGCGCGTGCGTGAAGCGGCCAAGCGCGCGATTGACAAATTGGGGACCGGTTGCACCGGTTCGCGCTTTCTTAATGGCAATCTCGCCCTGCACGAGGAAATCGAGGAAAAACTTGCAAAGTATCTTGGCAAAAAATCATGTCTTGTGTTCAGCACCGGGTTTTTGTCAAACCAGGGCGCGCTTTCGTGTCTGGTCGGCAAGAACGATGTGATCTACAGTGATCGCGAAAATCATGCATCCATCATCGAGGGAGCGCGCATGGCGCGCGGAGAGACGCTCAAGTTCCGGCACAATGATATGAACGAGCTTGAGCGTATCGTGTCACAGTCGCGTGCGCGGTATGAGGGTGCGTTGATCGTCGCTGATGGTGTTTTTTCGATGTCCGGGCATATTTTCAATCTGCCCGGAGCGGTTGAAATCGCCAAAAAATACAAGTGCCGGATTTATATTGATGATGCGCATGCGCTGGGCGTGCTCGGGCCCAAGGGACAGGGAACGGAATTCCACCATGGTCTTTCCGGTGGAGCGGATATCGTGATGGGCACGTTTTCAAAATCCTTCGCATCGATTGGTGGATATGTGGCCGGCGATGATGATGTGATTCATTATATCAAGCACACGGCCAGGACCTTTATTTTCAGCGCGGCCATGCCCCCGGCGGCAGCCGCCACCGTACTTGAATGTTTGAAGATAGTTGAAGAGGAACCGGAGCATCTCCAGAAGCTCTGGAAGAATACGCAAAAAATGCAGCGGGCCCTGAATGAGATGGGATACAACACGCTCGGGAGTAAAACGCCGATTATTCCGCTGCTGGTCGGTGATGACATGATGGCCTTTGCCTTTGCCCAGAAGCTCTATGAGCTTGGCGTATTTGCAACACCCGTAGTCAAGCCCGCCGTGCCAGAGGGGTGCGCCCTGATCCGCACCAGCTACATGGCGTCTCATGATGACAAGGATCTTGATTGTGCACTCAGCGCACTTGACAAGCTTGGACACCAGTTTGGAATCCTTGGAAATCCGGAGCGCCAGAAAAAGCTCGCGGTGCTTGCCGAGGAGCATTTTGGCAAAAGCGGATGATCACTGTCCGGAGGGTGATTACAAACGTCGACTGGTCGGATTTCATTGAGCTGCAGTGGGATCTGTACTGTGGCGACAAGATCTGGGTGCCGCCGCTTAAGAGTGCAGTACGTGATATCCTCGACGTGAACAAGAATCCTTTTTTCAGGCATGCGAGCATGTGTGCATGGATTGCATTGAATGACGGTCGGCGCTTGGGGCGTGTGGCATGCATTGTTGATGACAGGCACAACGGGGTTCATGGTGAGGACACCGCGTTCTTTGGTTTTTTTGAATGCGTTGATGACCAGGCGGTGGCACAGGCGTTGATGGATGCCGCCTTTTCCTGGGCGCTGGAGCGAGGAATGAAGCTTGTCCGCGGTCCGGCAAGTCCGAGCACGAATCATGAATGCGGCCTGTTGATCGAGGGATTTGAAGATCCGCCCGCCGTGATGATGACCTACAATCCGCCATACTATGCCAAACTTGTCGAGGGGTGTGGTTTCAGGAAGGCCAAGGACCTTCTGGCATATGCTTTGGACAAGGACATGAAATTTTCTGATAAACTGCTCGCACAGGCCGAAAAACTCAAGCTGGCGGGCCATATCACTTTCAGATCCATTAATACGCGCGAGTTTGACAGGGAAGTTGGCCGGATGCTGGAGATTTATAATGACGCATGGGAAGCCAACTGGGGATTTGTTCCCATGGATGAACGGGAGTTCCGCCATATGGCGCGGGAGATAAAAATGATTTTTGATCCGCGTCTGATATTGATAGCCGAGGTCAAGGGTGCTGCGGCCGGATTTGCGCTCACGCTTCCTGATGTGAATCAGGCGTTTGCCAAAGTGAGGGATGGCAAACTCTTTCCAACGGGTTTATTGAAGCTTTTATGGCACCTGAAGGGGCCGTTCAAACATAATACCGTAAACCGCGTTCGCATTCTTACGCTTGGAATACGCAGAGCGTATCGCGAACTCGGACTCGGGCCCATGTTTTATGTAGAGTATTTCAGGCGCGGCCAGGCACTTGGATATGAGCGCGGCGAGGCATCGTGGATATTGGAGGACAACAAGCCCATGAACGCCGCACTGAGAATGATGGGGGCCCGGAAAAGTAAAATTTATAGGATTTACGACCGGCCATTAATATGAATACAATCTCTGCATAAGCGGGGGCGAAATTTGCGCATACTAGGAATCGATCCCGGATCAAGACTGACGGGCTATGGGTGTATTGATTTTTCGGCCGGAAGAATGGTGCGCGTGACTCATGGTACGCTCAGGCTTTCAAATACCGGGGGGCGCGCCGTCATTGCGCTGGGGACAAGGCTTGCATCGATTTTTGAAGGGATCAATGGACTGATCAGGGAGCTAAGGCCCGGTGTCATTGTTGTGGAGCGGGTGTTTTTTGCAAAAAACGCTGTTTCGGCCCTGAAGCTTGGCGAGGCCCGCGGGGTGGCCGTGCTTTGTGGCGCCATTGCGGGGATGGAAATTGTTGAGTACTCTCCGACTGAGATCAAATCCGTTGTAACAGGGTATGGCCGGGCGGATAAGAAGATGGTTGCCAGGGCGGTGACGCAATTGCTTGGCTGCGACGGTTTTGAAACGGCAGACGCATCTGATGCGCTTGCTGTTGCAATGTGCCATGCATACAAGACCGCCGGAAGTGTCGGGGCCTCGAAAGATCTTGCCGCGGCATTTGCGCCTCAAAAGCGCACCCGCAATATGCCGCTGGCAAAAGCGATGGGGGTTTGCAGATGATCGGATATATCGCAGGCAGGGTTGCCGAGAATTCCGGAGGCAGGATTATTATATGTGTCGGAAACCCCGATTCCGGCGGAGAGATAGGATATAGCGTCAATGTTCCGCAAAGAGAAGTGTATGAGTCGCTTCAGTCAGGAGCGAGGGTTTCATTATTTGTTCATACCCATGTGCGCGAAGACGTGCTTGATTTGTTCGGGTTCAAAACAAAGGAAGAAAAGGAGATTTTTCATGCGCTGCTCAGCGTAAGCGGCATTGGACCAAAGGGTGCGCTCAATGTGCTTTCCGGCGCCGAGCCCGCAGAGCTTGTTTCGGCGATTGTTGATGAGGACAAGGATGCGCTTTTGAGGATGCCGGGAATCGGAAAAAAAACCGCCGAACGCATAGTGGTTGAGCTGGCGGGCCTGCTCAAGAGGCGGGTGGAGGCCGGGCTGTTGAGCGGTGTTCGGCAGTCTGGCGCCCAAAGCGCAGTTGCCGGGGTGGATGCCCTCGTAATCAGAGAGGCGGGGGAGGCACTCGCCGGTCTGGGGTATTCAGAGCGTGAAATCAAGGAGGCACTCGAACGGGTGGCGGCAGGTGGCGCCGGGACCGCTGGGGATTTCAGACATAACTCGGAGAGCCTGTTAAAGGCCGCATTGAGGGCTTTATGATTTTGGATGCTGACAGGATTATCGATCCGGAAGTCCAACAGGGCGACACGGGTGAGCCTGGTCTCAGGCCGAGGACACTGGATGAGTATGTCGGTCAGGACGGCATAAAGGAGCGTCTTGCAATGTGCATGACGGCCGCACGACAGCGCAAGGACACGCTTGATCATGTATTGCTGGCGGGGCCTCCTGGGCTTGGAAAAACGACTCTTGCTCATATTATTGCGAGGGAGATGGGCTCGCAGCTTCATGCGGTGACTGGTCCCAATGTCGAGCGCAAAGGGGATTTGGCTGCGGTCTTGAACAATCTGCATTCTGGTGACGTGCTTTTTATTGATGAGATACACCGGCTCCACAAGCAGATCGAAGAAGTGCTTTACGGGGCAATGGAGGATTTCAGGATTGATTTGATAATTGGTCAGGGTCCCGCGGCACGAACACTCAAGATTGATTTGCCGAAATTTACTCTTGTCGGGGCGACCACGCGCACAGGGCTCTTGTCGAGTCCGCTTCGTGACCGTTTTGGCCTGCCGTTGCGGCTTGATCTGTATCCCGTACAGGAGCTAAGGCGGATTGTGGTTCGTTCTGCCTCGCTGCTTGGTATTGCGATTGATGAGGACGGGGCATCCGAGATTGCGCGTCGTGCCAGGGGTACTCCGCGCATTGCAAACAGGCTTCTCAGGCGGGTCCGGGATTTTGCCCAGGTAAGGCATGGATCTGGGCCGATTGATAATAAAATTGCTTCCTCAGCTCTGCAGCTTTTTGAGGTTGACTCGCGCGGTCTCGATGCGATTGACCGGAAATATCTAAGATCCATTATTGAAAACTATGATGGCGGGCCGGTTGGGATTGAGACGCTTTCGTCGGCGCTTGGCGAGGAGTGTGAGACGCTCGAAGATGTATATGAACCGTTCCTGCTTCAAGAGGGGTTTATTCAAAGAACCTCGCGTGGACGCATGGCGACGCGGGTGGCATATAAACATCTGGGTATTGAATCCAAAGAGCCGTTATTGCTTGAAACCTGATAAAATAATGTGGTGCGCTGGCGCAGGTGTGTTGAATGTGCAACAGTAGAGGTGTTTTGAGTTGTTGTTCAAAAAACACACTTCATGTTTGTATGCT
>MEQJ01000024.1:5516-8008 GCA_001770165.1 Bdellovibrionales bacterium RIFOXYD1_FULL_53_11
AATTATTTAGACCCGCCGCATCATTTATGCTATTGACTGATTTAATTAAGAAAAACCAGTGAAGATTTTTTGCTTTATAAAACAATATGATGCGGCGCGGTCGGCACGATGGTTGCAATAGCCTATGTCTAAGTCCATAGAAAGGTATATATGATTTTTCAGCGGACATTAAGGCGCGCTGTAACGGTAAACGGAGTTGGCCTTCACTCCGGAAAAGACATTCGCATGGTTATCAGGCCGGCACGTCCAGGCAAAGGCATTGTTTTTCTAAGGACCGACGTAGAGGGCTGTCCCGAGATCAAAGCCAACTATTCAAATGTCGTAAGCACACAACTGGCCACAACCCTTGCATGCGGCAAGATCACGATCAGCACTGTAGAGCATGTTCTTGCGGCGCTTAATGCGCTTGGTGTTGATAATGCACTTATAGAGGTGGGCGGCCCCGAGGTTCCGATCCTAGATGGCAGTGCCGCCGGATACTGTGAGGCCATTTTTGAGGTCGGTCTCGAATCCCAGCTCAAATCCAAAAGCTTTCTGGCTCTTCGCAAGCGGGTTGAGTGCAGGCTTGACGACAAATGGGCGATTGCAGAGCCCGCGTCACGTTTTGAAATCCACGCTTCAATCAAATGGGAGCATCCGGCAATCGGTTACCAGGAGTTCAGGTATATCGACGGGCGCACCAAATTTGCAGAAGTTGCAGGTGCGCGCACGTTTGGTTTCATGAAGGATGTGGAGCGCATGAAGAGCATGGGGCTTGCGCGCGGAGGTTCGCTCTCAAATGCGGTCGTTCTTGATGACCAGCTGGTGCTCAATCCAGAGGGTCTTCGCTTCCAGGATGAGTTTGTAAGGCATAAGGTTCTTGATGCAATCGGTGATTTCAAACTTTCCGGTTATTCAATGCTCGGATCATTCAGGCTTCACAGGGCGGGGCATGACCTGCATGTGCAGCTCGTTAGCGAGATACTCAAGGACAGATCCAATTATGAGATCATCGACACCACATTCACGCGTGAGCGCGAGTTTGTGAGGCCGCAACTCTCGCCGATGGCGAGGCCAAAGCTCGCTGCATCGTACTGATTTCCTACAGTACCGGCATGGCTGGATTATTTGCCGTTGATGACAACCGGCATTGCGGCCAGTCGGCTTCCGTCCGCTGCCGCAATGAACAGCGAACCATTGAGTGTATATCTGCCAGATGTAAAAAGTTCGCTTAAAAACAGCGGGTTTGCCTTGATTACCGCATCGTCAAAGGAGTGTGTGACATTGAAGGATGGAGACGCTCCTGAAATGAAAAGAGAACCCCTGGCGGATTCCGGCATCGTAATGGTCTCGGTGCTCGTGAATTTACCTTCGTCCTTAATTTCAAAACCCTCGGCAACGAAAAAATAGACCTTGCCCTTTTTGGGGATGAACGAAACCAGCTCTTCGTCACTTGCCCCCGCGCTCTTGTCGGAGGTTATACAGGACTGGTGCTCGTGTGTTGTTGTTCCTTCGGGGCATTCAAAGAGAATAACATCAATATCATTGCCCGGTGAGCCGCCTGTCGATATGTCGACCCGTTTTGCTCCATCCGGGTATGTTCTTGCCGTTCCTTGCGGACCGGCAACCGCAGCGCGGTCGCCTTTTTTGATTATATTGCCGGTTGCCGCAGAAAAAGCAGAAAGCGAAAACTCGCTTGCTTTGACGTCCGGCAGGGCCGGCATCGACGCTTCCTTTAGATTCCAGGTGAATGAACCAGCAAGCGCGGCAATTCCTCCGGTAATTTTTTGAATGCTGGATTCGGATGTGATGTAGTCAATCTTGAGTTTGAATTTGGACGAAGAATATTTGAACTGGCCGAAAACATGCAGCTCGTACATGCCGGCATTGGGAGGCGCGCGACGTATTTTGAGCACATGTCCCTCCGGGGGGTCCATGGGTGTTCCGTCAGCGGCGCAGTTGGAGACACGCGTTTCTTTTTTTGAAAGCCCGGGCCGCTGCGTGTTGCCGCCTTCATAGGCCATCATCTCAACGCCGGAGCATTCTTCGCCGGGGGCCAGATCGCCGCGTGAAGTGAGCTTAACGGGCGGGACTTCAAGGGTAATGTCGAGCATGGTGGTGCCGGGCGGGACGAAAATCGAGTTGCGGATCACATCAAAACTGCGCGCCACCCCATCAATCAGGTATCCTGTCGAGGCTTCCATGGTTTTATGCGGAACCAGCATATAAACCGGCACGACAAATGATGCCACCGGCGACACCAGGCCCCCCGCGGTGCGGTAGGCGTAAATCAGGGCGCCGTGTTCGCCGGGCGGAAGATCTGCTGCCAGCTCGCGATCAATGCAGATGTTGAGCGTGCTTGCGTCACCGGGCACAAGAGTACCGGTTCCGTCTGTTTTTATCTTTATTCCGGCACCATGACCTATTATGCCCAGATTGTCGGCGGGAGCATTCTTGCAGGGCAGTTGTTCTAGAACGCCGGGGATTATCCATTGCTTTTCCGAGCCGTGGAT
>MEQJ01000024.1:8044-19433 GCA_001770165.1 Bdellovibrionales bacterium RIFOXYD1_FULL_53_11
TGCAACGTGCACTTGCGCAAGTGTGGCGCGCGACAGATGCGAAATGTATAGCCCGGTGCCGAAAACAGGTTCCTTGTCCACGGAGCGCGAACCATCATAGGCTCCGCCATTTGGATTTTTTGCGGCCGGAACAATCAAATTATAGTCAGGCTCAACGGGAGATCCTCCGAGCGTGATTACGGAGGGAACGAAGGCCCCTGCCAGCGCACGCAGTTTTTTCCATGCCGCGACAAGGTCCACCATTCCCGCCCCTTGGTCGGCCCAGGTGTACCGGCCCTTTGTTTTCGCGCCGGTTGCCGTGTCAAAACTTGTTGTGTCAAAGGGCCGCGCAGATTCGACAAGAACATTCCTGAGCGTAATTGAATCCGCCGGCATTTTTTTTGCGGGATGTGTTTTGTTGAATTTGCGGACGGCATCGAGCAAAAGGGCGTATGCCCCTGTCGCGGCCGGTGCCGCCATCGAGGTGCCCCAGTAGACATCAAGGCCGCTTTTTTCGCCCGGAGCGGAATTGAGCTGGATTGCGCTTAGCTCCGTGCCCGGCGCCGAGATGTTTGGCTTGAATCCGCCGGCAGCGGTCGGTCCGCGGCTGCTGAAGTAGAGCATGAAATCCTGATCAGAATCAGTGCCGGAAGGTCCGGGCCGCTGGTACTGGCGGCGGATCATGTTTTGAGTGGCGGTGGCGCCGACACTCAAGGACAGTCTGGCGACCGAAGGACTGCCGACGGTCTGTTTGCCGGGTCCCGAATTTCCGGCGGAGATAATAAAAAGAACGTTTTTCATGCGAGTCAGGCGGTTGATCACGGTTTCCTGCACGCCATAACCGTCGTTGAATTGGCTGAGACCGCCAAGAGACATGTTTATGACGTCAGCACCGGCGTTCATCGCAAGATCAATTATGGCCTTGGTTGCGCTGCAGCCCGCAGTATTTGAACAGACGCGGTTCATCATTATTTTGGCGTTGGGCGCCACTCCGCGGGCAAGCGTGTTTTCCGGATCATTTAAAATGGTTTTGCGGCCGGCCGCGATTCCGGCGACATGCGAACCGTGATTGCCCGGATCGAAGCCCACTGGTGATGCCGATACAACGTCCAAAGTGGTTTTGCCGCCAAGAACCGGGAGCTTTTCGACATGAATGTCAAAGCCGATGCGTTCGGCAAAGACATCCATGGTGTTTCCGGTGGCGTTCCAGTCTCCGACGGGACGGGCACCGGAAAAATCACCCGATCCCGACCAGTCGGCATAAACCCGGTGTTCGGCGGCGGTTTTTCCGGGGACAAGAATGAGCGGTATCTTGTCGTTTATTTTTCCGTTGTGGTTGATGTCGGCGGATTCATCATTGCTTTGAAACTGGGCTTCATACAAGAAACCGAGCCGGGCGCGTGTTCCTGCGTTTTCAAGAGCCTTTTTAAGGTTTTTTGAAAGTTTGATGTTCATTCCGGAGATTTTTTCGAGCTTGTTCGCAGGTGGAAGCGCCGGGAACGCGGTCAGTCCAAGCACTTCAGCATCCAGGGTGGCCGCCAGATCGTTCTGGATTTTTAATGAAAAAACCGCATCGGGGGCAAAATATACGCGTCCTTCCCCGGTAAAATCCTTCATGTATGTGATACGCGTGGCCTTGGAATCTGCTCCGGAAAATGTCGGATGTGCCAGGGTGATTCCGGTGTCCGTTATGCCGACGCGCACGCTTGATCCGTCGATCGCGAGTCCGGTGTCCTTTTTTGCCTGTTTTGCAAATGCCACAGCCCCCATGCGCTGAAGGCCGCTCATGTTTTCTGTTCCGGCCGACCGGGCGAACGACTTGAATTTTTTTGCCAGTCTCAGTGATTCACGGTCCGTTACGGCGGGATTGAAATAGAATCTGTGCGCGAACCTGAGGCGCCGCAGAGAGCCCATCAGATCTTCCTTGTGGTTGTATGGCATTAAAAAGCTGAAATAGCCGATGGCGGGCGCCGCCGAAATCCTGATGGCCCCCACAAGTGATACCAAGGCGATGGCTTTGTCGGTTTCCAAGGCAATTATTGAAGGATTGTCTGCTCCTGCAAGCATGGCAAAAGAGTCGGGTGAAAAGACGGCTTCGACTTCATAATAGAGGCCGCCTCCCAGCTTTGTGACCAGCACTTCGGCTTTGTTGCCTAGACGGACGGTTTTCTTTCCGCCCTCGGGAATATATCCAGGATCGGGTCCGATGAGCGTTGGCGGAACAACCGGCGGGCCCTCAATGGTCTGGCTGCCGTCGCGGACTGAACAGCCAGAAAAAGAGAACTCGATAATAAAAATGACGAACAATAATATGAATTGGCGTTTCATCCCCACCCCCGTGAGTAAATCTGAGAGAGGCCGTAACATACCGGCAAATCCATGGCAATATGCGCTAAAAAGTTTTCATCAAATCAGAAACGTGCTTGATTGATAACGATAATCGCCAGGACGGCGAGGACGACCAGTGCCAGCATCAGAAGCCCGGTTGGAAGTGATTGTCTGATTGACTCCCGTCGCATGATTTGCACGGTCCTCCTTAGGATATTCATTGTCGGCCCCCTCCTTAAAACGTATCCGACAGTCGTGACATATGCTCGCTGCGTGCCAATGACTTGTTTTCAGTGAATAAACAAAAACCATAATATATAAAATAGTGATTTTAATAAAAAATTCTTTAATTACAATGGGTTAAGTATGGGCATAGTGCTGCGCAATGACTGTTTTTTTGTGATGCATGTAAAAATGTTTCAGGGCGCAAAATGGTCATTGGAGTCAAATTGAACCCGGCAAAAGGAGGCAATTTGCGCCCGATCATTTTAATCCCGATGCATCATGAAGGAAAATGCGGTATGTGTGAAGAATGGTAAGGTCCAGGAAACAGCCGCTTTCATTGGATATGATCTTTTTTTCAAGTCCCGAACAAAGGGTGCTTAGATTTCTGCTCTCCGAGCCAACCACTGCGTTCACGCCGAGGGTGATTTCGTCAAAATTGAAAGGCGTAAGGGGCCTGGGCGGCACGGAAGGAATAAGCAGGATTTTAAACAAGCTTCAGGGGATCGGGCTTGTTGATTTTGTTGATAATCACCGGTCTGTGCGGTTGCAGGATGACAATCCAACAGTGGGGGTGCTCAAGTCGTTTTCAGCAATTTGTGATCTCGAAGGCCTCAAGGACATGCTGACGCCGCTGTCCAGCAAGGGTGTTCTTTTTGGAAGCAGGGCCACCGGCCGGGCCAGATCCGACAGTGATTATAATGTTTTTGTTGTGACGGAGACACCCGACGAAGCAAAAAAAATTGCATCAAAACATCCGCTCGGAAAGTTGATCCACCTTGTGACATGCACCCCGGAACAATACGGGGATGTTGAAAAAAATGACCCCGGTCTTGCAAGGCATCTGACTCGCGGTATTGTTGTCTGGGGAACAAACTGGTGAAAAAGAACCGTTTTCTGAGACGCAAATACATCATACTTCTTGCGCTGGTGGCCGTGCTGGTTGTGGGAGACCAGCTGACAAAGCTCGTGGTGTTGCAAAAATTCAGGCTTGGCGAATCAATTTCCATTTTGCCGGGTCTTTTCAATCTCACCTATATCCGCAACACCGGTGCGGCATTCGGGCTGTTTGCGCATGCCGATCCCATGTTCAGGATTCCGTTTTTTGTGCTGGTGCCCTTGCTGGCGCTTGGAGCCATTGCGTATATTTTCCGTAAAATTCCAGATAGCGACGTTCATCTTTCGGTTGCGCTTTCCCTGGTGGTCGGAGGGGCGGTTGGCAATCTTATTGACAGGATTACGCTTGGGTATGTCGTGGATTTTCTCGATTTTCACTGGAAATACAGATATCATTTTCCGGCCTTCAATATTGCGGACTCTGCGATTTGCGTGGGGGTCGGCATATTGATGCTTGATCTGCTGTTACAAAAAACGCCCGACTCGAAGGCGGGGAAAAAGTCCTGATGCATCCACTTCTTTTCAGGCTGGGGCCGGTTCCGATCCATACCTATGGTTTCTTGATCGCGGTAGGTTTTCTGGTCGCGGTTTTTGTAATCAGGAGGCTTGCGATCCGTGATGGTTTGGATGCCGAGAAGGTGCTTGATCTCACCTTTTGGTCGCTTCTCGTCGGTTTTGCGGGGGCACGGCTGCTTTTTGTGATTACGCGGGCGGAGTTTTTTGTTTCCGATCCGCTTGCAATTTTAAAGGTGTGGGAGGGGGGGCTGGTCTTCCTCGGCGGCCCCATTGCCGTGTTTCCGTTTGTGCTCTGGTATGTTCGAAAACACCGGATTCCCGTTTGGAAGGCCATGGACGTCATGATTCCCGGACTGGTGGTTGCACACATGTTCGGCAGATTCGGTTGTTTGATGGCCGGATGCTGCTTCGGAAAGCCCACGGAATGCCGGCTGGGCATCCGGTTTGAATCCGAGCTTGTCGACAAGGCCTTCAGGGGAATCCCGCTTCATCCAACACAGCTTTATGAAGCGACTGCCTTGCTGGTGTTGTTCATCGGGCTTTACTGGCTTGGAAAAAGGAAAAAATTCGACGGCCAGGTTGTGCTTACATATTTCATGGCATACCCGGTGATCCGCAGCGTGATCGAGGTTTTTCGCGGAGATGAAATCAGGGGATTCGTCGTCGATGGCATTATTTCGACCAGCCAGTTCATTTCCGCGCTGGTTTTTGCCGCGGCACTGGCCGTTTTTATAAGATTACATGGAAAGGGCGGCCGGAGCTGATGGAAAGCCCGTTGATGTCGAAATTCCTTCCCGCACTCGTCTTTGCAATTGCTTTCCTGTCAGGCAGCATTCCTTTTGGAAACCTGTTGGGCAGGCTTTTCGGGCGCACAAGCCGTGGCGCATGGATTCCGCCCGTGCTTGTAGCTGTTCTGGATGTTTTCAAGGGAGCGGTTGCGGTGTTTCTGATGCAGTCGGTGGGATTTGAATTTCTGTCCGGACTGGCAGGATCCGAGGTTGCATCCCCCGGGCTCGCCGCCGAGTGGGCGGCTGCTTTTTTTGCCGTGACCGGACATTGTTTTTCGCCCTGGCTTCATTTCAAGGGAGGCAGGGGGGTTGCCCCGATGTTCGGAGCCCTGATCCTGCTTTCACCGGTTGCTGCTGCGGCAGGATTGGTGGTGTTTGGCGTGACCATGCTGACCAAACGTTCGGTTCAGCTTGCAAGCATTGCGTCGGTGGTTGTCGCCGGCGTGACCCATATGGTTTTTGGCAGGCCCGGCACATATCTCATTGTAGGCGCTGCAATGCTGTTTCTTGTTCTCGCAAGGCACGAAAAGGACATGGATGCCCTTCTGGATGATCGCGAAAAGGCAGTTTGATCCGATGCCGTTTTTTTTCGTAGCACTTTGTTTTTTTGTATTGTCGGCACATCCGGCCGGCGGTGCTGCAAGGATTGTTACGCTTGCCCCGTCTCTCGGGGAGCTGGTTGCCGACATGTCAGCTGATGGCCTGGACAGGATTGTTGGCGTCAGCGAGTTTTCGGACTATCCGCCGGCACTGCTGAAAAAGCCTTCTGTCGGGCCGTATTTCAGATTCAGCGTTGAAAAGGTCATTGGTCTCAAGCCCGATCTGGTGCTTGCCACAAGGGACGGCAATCCAAAGGATTCGGTGCTCAGGCTCAGGGAGCTTGGTTTGAATGTGGTTGTTGTTTCTACCGCAAGTCTCAAAGAAGTCGCTGCGTCGATGAGGATCGTTGGTGATGCCATGGGCGAAGCCGGGGCCGGAAGAGCCATGGCGGAGCAGTTTGAAAGAGGCCTGGCGCGAATTCGCAATACAGGCGTCTCTAAAGAACCGCTGCGAATCCTTTTGCAGATAGGGGACGAGCCGCTGGTGGCCGCAGGTGGTGCCAGTTTTGTCGGTGATGCCGTGTCGCTTGGGGGGTTGAAAAACATCTATTCGGATTCCAGCCAGGCGTATCCGCGTCCAGCCGTCGAAGATGTTTTGAAACGCAATCCCGGGATGATACTGGTGCTGGCGCTGGGACGGGATACCGCCGCGTTCAAGCGCATGGCGGAGAAATGGGGAAGATTCCAGTCTCTTGAAGCCGTAAAGCGGAAAAAGGATTTTGTCGTGAAGGGGGATGAGCTTTTGAGGCCCACATTGAGATTGCTGGAGGGGATTTCAGCACTGCAAAGAATTGTATATGGCAAAACCAACTGACCGCAAACAGCCCGTTCGCATGATGATTGCAGGCGTTCTGGCCTGGATCGTTGCCATTGTTTTTGCGCTTAAATTTGGCGCCACGGGCGGCTCCGATCCTGAAATCGTTGCACAGATCCGTCTGCCGAGGGTGATTCTGGCGTCCGCTGTTGGAATGGGGCTTTCGGTGGCCGGCGCGACGCTGCAGGCGCTTTTCGCCAACCCGCTTTGTGAGCCGTATACGCTTGGTATTTCCTCGGGCGCGGCCCTTGGTGCCGTGATCGGGGTTGCGCTCGGGCTTGAGATGTCGATGGCGGGACTTGCGGGTTCCGCCTTTCTTGGTGCCCTTGTGTTTGCCTTTGTTCTTTATCTGATAGCAAGCAGAACAAGATCTGCCAGCATGTCCCTCCTTCTTGCCGGGGTGGTTATGGGTTTTTTCGGATCAAGTCTTGTTGCCCTGTGGATGGCGCTTGCCGATTCGAGCGGAGTGCAGGGCGCGATGTTGTGGCTGATGGGGGATCTTTCAAGGGCAAGGCCGGGTGGTTCCGTGTTTACGTTCACGGCGGTGTTGATTTTGGCCCTTATGGTCTGGTCCAGATGGCGCGCTCTTGATGCCTTTTTAATGGGAGAGGATACGGCCGGATCGCTCGGGGTTTCGGTATCGGCGGTAAGACGGAGGCTGGTGATCATTTTATCGCTGCTGATCGGGCTTTGCGTGAGCGCCGCCGGGATGATCGGGTTCGTGGGGCTCGTGGTTCCGCACTTTGCAAGGCGCCAGTGCGGGTCGGTGCATTTGGGGCTGCTTCCGGCATGTGCTGTCTGGGGTGCGGCGGTGCTGGTTCTCGCCGATCTTGTCGCGCGTGTCGCGGCAAGACCCTATGAATTGCCCGTAGGGGTTGTCACGGCGCTTGTCGGCACCCCGCTTTTCATGTGGATGATTTTGCGCCGGGGCAGGGATGTGACATGAGCAAAACCATCCTTGGCGCATACTGTCTTTCATTTTCATACGGACACAAGAGGCCGGCTCTTGATGAGATTTCGATCGAACTCATGCAGGGCGGGATCATGGCCCTGCTTGGCCCGAACGCCTCGGGAAAGACGACGCTTCTCAAGGCGCTTGCCGGTCTTTTTCCGCGCAATGAATTTTCCGGGATTGTAAGATATTGCGGTTTGGATTTTTTTGGTTATCCGCACTCTGAACGGGCAAAACGCGTTGTTTATGTTTCGCAGGATATGCGGGCCGAGTTTCCGCTTACGGCATATGATGCCGTGATGATGGGGCGGCTTTGTTACGGTGCGCGTCTTTTTGTTCATGCGTCCCGCGCCGACCATGATGCGGTTCAGAGCGCAATGGAGAGGTGTGCCTGTTGGGAGCTGAGATCGAGGATGATTGATGCTTTAAGCGGTGGGGAGCGTCAGCTTGTGCTTTTTGCCAGGGCACTTGCGCAGGGAGCAAGGGTTCTTCTTCTGGATGAGACCCTTTCGCGAATGGACCTTCATCATCAGGCGATGGCGGGGAGGATTTTGCGCGGTCTGTCGGCCCAAGGGTACAGCACCGTGCTTGTTGCCCATGACGTCAATCTTGCTTCCGAGTGGGCGGATACATGTGTGATGATGCAAAAGGGCCGGGTTGTGGCATCAGGCCCCGTGAAGGAAGTGTTTGGTGCCGGACACCTGGGCGGCCTGTATCCAGGCGCGGAAATTACTGTTGCGCCAAGTCCGGTTTCCGGTGCGCCAAAGGTGTACTTCGGGCGCCGGTAGCAGATCAGGGACGCGCAATAATTGCGATGTTTTCTCCGAGCCGGACCTTTTCGGTTCTTGCTATGACCGCAGTAGCAAGGCAGTTGCCAAGAAGATTGACGGCCGTGCGGGCCATGTCCATGAACTCGTCAACGCCCAGAATGAGGGCAATGCCTTCGAGCGGCAGGCCAAAAGCCGCAAGCGTTCCCGAGAGAACGACTATTGAGGCGCGCGGTACCGCAGCCACGCCCTTGGTGGTGAGCATGAGCATGAGCATCATAATGAGCTGTTGCTGGATGGACAGTTCCACGCCGGATGCCTGGGCCACGAAAACCGCGGCAAGCGAGAGGTAAAGCGTCGAACCGTCAAGATTGAAGCTGTATCCAAGCGGCAGCACGAAGCTTGAAATGCGTCTTGGGACGCCGAATTTTTCCATTGATTCAAGCGCCATTGGATAGGCTGATTCGCTTGATGTTGTTGCAAATGCAAGGATCACCGCATCCTTGATCTGTCTGATGAATCCCATCACCGGTATTTTGAATATCCGCATGACGGGGTACAGCACCGTGACCAGGAATATCGCAAGCGCGAGATATAATGTGCCAACGAGTTTGAGGAGCGGAAAAATCACCGTCCATCCGTGCTCCGCCACGCTGGCGGCCATGGCCGCGCCGACTCCCAGCGGCGCAAGCAACATGATGTATCCGGTGAACTTGAACATGATTTCGGAAAGTGCTTCGCAGAATTTCACGACCGGTCGCGCCTTTTCGCCTATGGCAAGCGCGGCCATGGCAAATAGTGTCGAAAAAATAACGATCTGGAGCACGTCGCCGCGGACCACGGCATCGGCGATATTGGTGGGAAGCAGGTGTTCGATGAAGCCGCCAAAAGTCAGTTTTACCCCGGCCCCCGCTGCGGCGGCGTCAATGGCGCCGGGCGTGATGTGAAGCCCGTCTCCGGGCCGCAGTATGTTTACACAAAAAAGTCCGACCACCAGCGCCAGCGTGGTGACGATCTCAAAATAAATGATGGCTTTGAGGCCCATTGAGCCAAGCTGTTTCATGCTGCCCGCGCCGGCGATGCCGGACACAAGGGTTGCAAAGATAAGAGGGGCGATGATGCATTTCACGCCATGCAGAAAAAGCCCCCGGAATGGTTTTATTGCAGGCACGATTCCTGGAGCAAAAGCGCCGACAAGAAAACCAGCCGCAAGACAGATGAAAATCCACCTTGTTAGTGTGATGCCGCGGATAAAACGCCAGATTTTATTCATAACTTCAAAAGTAAACGGTTGCGCCGAAAACATATGCGGTAGCGGCTCTTGGCTCTATCGCGCGCGCGATGCCGGCGTCCAGCGAAATCCGCGGGGCAACCCAGCCGAGCCCGAAACCATATGCTCTTCCGCGCTGGCCAAGCCAGGGGATGGTCGCATTGCGAAGCATGCCGGCGCGGATGAAAAAATCCTTCATAACGATGAATTCCCCTCCGATCTCCTGTCCAAATCCCTCATGAATGGAGAGCGTTTGGGTGAGATGCGGGTCAAGATATAAAAGCACGATGCCTTGAATGTTTATTTTTATTCCCAGAATGTATTCACGCCGGAGGCCGATGGCCATCATCTCTTTTGACTGGATAATATTGTCGATGACAAAGGCAGCCTGGAAAATATCACCGCCGATGAAGGTCATCGAAAAAGTCATGTCCTTGCCGGTCTTGCGGCCCTGGCTGCCAAAAAAGAATTTTCCGCTGAGTCCGAAGCCGAGCCGCTGGACGACGGATTTTGATGCGCCGAGATGCAAAAAGCCGCCCTCCTCCCGCTGGGTATATGCCGCGCCCGCCTGAAAAAGTTCCGACCGGCCGTCCTGTACGGACACATGCCAGTTGCGCCCCTTGAGCTGGGAATAGCCCGGCGCAGGAGGGCCGTTGATGATTCCATAGCTGCCGCCAATGGCATAAGTGGGCAGAAAAGAAGTGAATGAAGGATTAAGGATTATTGAATCATTAAGGAGCGGCCCCGCCCTTCCCGCGCCCCCAAGAGCCGCTGTTCGAGGCGAATGGTAGTCTGATGCCAAAGCGGAAGATAAAACCACAAATAAACAACATGCTGATATTATTATATTTTTTTTATTCATTCACCATCCATTTGGCTTGGCCGTAAAAAATTGATAACATGCGTCAATTTTTTTCTTTACAAACACCCTCTCCAATGGCTAACTCTTTCGCCACTTATGGCATTAGGCAAGAGAAAGCTTCAGAACCTCAAAGATCAACTGTTGAATCGCAAACGTGAGATTGCCACACAGCTTGAAAAGGTCAAGGCGGATATAAAAGACGATACTTCGTTCAGAGACGCCATTGACCAGGCAAGCGCGGATGTGGATCGGGCGTTTGGACTCCAGATGAAGTACCGCAACATGCGGCTCATCGGCGAAATCGATGACGCGCTCAAGAGAATCGAGGGCGGATCGTTCGGCGAATGTGTGCACTGCGGCGGCGACATCTCGGAAGCACGATTACTGGCTAATCCTGCAACTACTCTTTGCATAGACTGCAAAGCAGAGATAGAGTCTGATACCGGTCGCATGGCTGTTCGTTGAAGAAACGCCAGCGCGTCTGCCAACGCAGTTGATTTGAGATCTGGAGAGCATTGAGATGAACAAGATTCGCAAGGCGGTCATTCCGGCCGCAGGTCTGGGCACGAGGTTTTTACCCGCTACAAAAGCAATTCCGAAGGAAATGATACCGATTGTCGACATTCCGATGATTCAGCATATTGTTGAAGAGGCGGTCAGGGCCGGCATCGATGATATCGTGCTTGTTACCGCAAGACACAAGGAGCCGATCGAAAATCATTTTGATTACAATTACGAACTTGATGACATCCTCGAAAAAAAGGGCAAAAAAGATCTGCTCGATGTTTCAAAGGCGGTAGGCGGGATGTGCAACCTGATCGCGATCAGGCAAAAACATCCGCTTGGTCTCGGACACGCGGTTCTTTGCGCCGAGTCCGCCGTCGGCAACGAGCCGTTTGCCGTTTTGCTCGGCGACGATCTGATTGATTCCGAGGTTCCATGCACGAAGCAGCTTGTCGATATTTATGAAAAGGAGAATGCCTCGGTTGTCGGCGTGATGGAAGTCCCGGCAAGTGAAGTTTCGAAATACGGCATTGTGGGCGGCATGATGCTGGGTCCCCGGCTTATGGAAGTCGACCGGCTTGTCGAAAAACCGGCCTCAAAAGACGCGCCTTCGCGGTTTGCCATTCCCGGAAGGTACGTGCTCAGCCCTTCGATATTCAAATGCCTCAGGGAAACAAAACCCGGCAAGGGCGGGGAGATACAGCTTACGGATGCATTGCAGCTTCTGGCCGGCCGCGAGCGGCTGCTGGCTTATCAGTTTGAAGGCGTAAGATATGACACGGGCGACAGGCTTGGCTTTATTGATGCAACGCTTGCATATGCGCTCAAAAGGCCGGAACTTGCCGATGGCGTGCGCGCCGTGATGCGCAAACATCTCGGGAGCTGAGGTTG
>MEQJ01000024.1:19463-23230 GCA_001770165.1 Bdellovibrionales bacterium RIFOXYD1_FULL_53_11
CTGGTTGCGTGTTTTCTTTTTTCTGCCGGGGCCGGAGCATATGTGCCGCCGTCCCAATTCATTGTGAAATCAGTTGCTGCCAAAAAAGCGGGCTACAAGGGGTTCCGGGTGCGATCCTTCGTTTCAGCGATGGAGGGCGCCAGGGCTGGAAACGTGCATTTCAAGGAAGTGATGATTTATGACGCGCATTCGAGACTGCTCAGAAGCCGCGCCTACGACGAGGGCGGCCGCCTTCTTTATTCCGCAGAGCGCAGGCTTTCTGATCCGCATTCCAGACAGGCTTCCGTAAAAACAGGTCAGCTGCTGTTTTTCGGGGATGCCGAGATTCTTTCGGCGTCAATGAAGGATGGCGGGGTTCCGGTCCGCGTCGAAGCGGAGCTTGCGCCCATGAAGGACGAGCAGGAGCGCCGTGATGCCGAAACCGGGACGGTCGAGAGATGGAACGGCACGGTTTGCTGGGTTGCCGGCCCGCAGCTTGAACGCAAACCCAGGGAACCAGGCCAGCTCTGGGTCGAAAAGGATTCTTTTCTGCCTGTGCGCGCCGTGCTTTCGACGGATGACGGGATGATTGATGTCCGATTCGAGGGATACAGGTTTCACAGGGAATTCCCGTTTCCCAGGCACATATCCCTGGCCATGCCTGCGGTCGATAAGGTTGAAAAAACCGCAGAGGGTTTTTCAAAAAATATTGTCGCCAGGGCGGAAACTTCCGAAGTGGTTGTCAATCCGGCCATGTCCGAGTTCAGGCAGCCGTTTTCTCCCGGGTTCACGGATGCCGGCAATTCGGCCGACAGCGCAGTGCGGGATCTTATCAGGGTTTACTACAAGTTTTTGAGATGAACGGACATATAATATCAGTTGCGGTTCCAAGACCGCTTGACGGGCTGTTTACATACCTGCTGCCCGAGCGGTTTGTTTCCGGGGCCGTTGTCGGCGCCTGGGTGCGCGTTCCTTTCGGACGCACAACAACGCATGCATATGTTGTCGAAGCGCCAAAGCCATTTGTAGAACTTCAGGCGGGGCTGGACCCCTCCAGGCTCAAAGAAGTGATTGAATGCGGAGCCGGCGCGTTTGTTCCGCCCGACGTGATGGCTCTTTGCAGATGGGCCAGTGATTATTACAAGGCGCCGGTCGGGGAGGTCATCAACTGCGCGGCACCGGCCTCGGTGATCGGGCTCAGAAGCGGCCGGAAGTCGCCACGGCAAACCCTGGTGCGGGGGGACCCGGCGGGAATTGAAAAGAGGGCCGCGGTTGTTTTGACCCCGGCGCAAAGCGAGTGCGTATCGGCGATTGATGAGGCAAGAAAGGCGGCCCTCTCCGGCGGGTCCGGCCCAAGAGCGGCGCTGTTGCATGGCGTGACCGGAAGCGGCAAGACGGAAGTCTATATCGAACTTGCAAGACGCGCGCTGTCGGAAGGGCGCGGAGTGATTGTTCTTGTGCCGGAGATCGCTTTGACGCCGCAGCTTGAAGAGAGAATTGAAAGCGGGCTTGGCAGGAGGGTCGCCCTCTGGCATTCGGCGCTTCCGGACGCGGCCCGGCGTGACTTGTATGCGGCCGTTCATTCGGGGGCGATCAAAGTTGTGGTTGGCGCAAGATCGGCGGTATTTGCCCCGGTTCGGGATCTCGGGCTTGTGGTCGTGGACGAAGAACATGATCCTTCGTACAAACAGGATGAGAGGGCCAGATACAACGCGCGGGATCTCGCGGTTGTCCGGGCCGGGCTGTCGGGGGCGTTTACGGTTCTCGGCTCGGCAACGCCGAGCATTGAAACAAGGGAGCGCGCGGCAAGCGGCAGATATTCGGTTGCGAGGCTGAGCGAGCGCGTGACACAGGGTGGGCTTCCGGACATCGGAATTGTAGATCTTCGCGAGGAAGAGCTGGCTGGAGGAGTGCGGACGCCGCTTGCGGTCAAAACCGTTGAAGCCGTCAAGGCAACCGTGGCGGCGGGCGGCCAGGTCATGGTTTATCTCAACCGGAAGGGCTTTGCGTCCTTTTTGATCTGCGCCGAGTGCGGCGAGGTGCGCGGCTGTCCGAACTGTTCGATCTCGCTTACGATGCACAAGCGCAAAATGCAGCTAAGGTGCCATGTGTGTGGTTACAAGGAGCCGGTGCCGGATTGCTGCTCCGTGTGCCGCGGCACCATGCTTGATCCGGTGGGATCGGGTACCGAAGCACTTGAGGCCGAGCTGCCGGAGCTTGTTCCGGGACTCAGGGTTCTGCGCCTCGATCGCGACCAGATCACAAGCGCCACAAGACTCGAAAAGACTCTTGATGCTTTCAGGGCGGGGGAGGCCGATGTCCTGATAGGAACGCAGATGCTTGCAAAGGGCCATGATTTTCCGAATGTGAGGCTTGTGGTGGTTGTGCTTGCAGATGCGCTGTTCAGGTGGCCGGACTTCAGGGCCCCGGAGCGCGCGTGCCAGGTGCTCACGCAGGTGTCCGGTCGCGCCGGACGTGGCGCCGAGCGCGGGCGGGTATTGATCCAGACCTTCAACCCGGATCACCCGGCTTTGGCGGCGGCAACCGGCCGGGTGAGCGAAGAGGCTTTTATAGAGGGCGAGCGCGAACTCCGGCGCGAGCTTGGATATCCACCGTTTGGCAGGATTGCGCGTTTGCGCATCGAGCATCCCGAAAAAAACGAGGCGGTATCAAGAAGCGAGGCGATTGCCGGGGTGTTGCACGCCGAAGGTATCGAGGTGCTTGGTCCGAGCGAGGCGTTTCTGGAAAGAGCGCGCGGGATATACCGCTGGGATATTCTTCTCAAAGCCAGGCAAATCGGTGTAATTCATGCGGCTGTTCTGCGCGCCAAGGACTTTTCAAGAAAAAATGGCTGGCCGCTCCTTGTCGATATCGATCCTTACGGGGTAGGATAAAGACAAGGTATCATCAATTGTCACAGGGCGATTCAGGCAAGGGCGGGGGCGGCGGAAGCGGTTCCAAGCTCGATCAGATGAAGGAAGGGATGCGGTCGAAGATCCAGGAATCCATCGATCGCGCCTATGCCGAGCACAAACACGAGCTTTTCAAGCGAAGAATCGATCTTGCGCGGCAGGGTGTGCGCAATTTCGAGCTCAAGCGCATGGTCGAGGCGGTAAAGGCGTTTGAGACGTATCTCACGATATTGCACGACTGGAAGGGGGCGCCCGAGGGAGGGCTCAATCCGTCGTATTTTGACATAAAAAAAGACCTGCCCGAGATGCTTTTGATCAGCGGGATTTACTGGGATCTTGCCAAACTGTTTGACCGTACGCGCAACAAGGAGCGCGAGTTCAGGCATTATATTGAAAAATTCATCGTTTTCACCAAGGGGATGCCGTATCAGCCCGTTGCGAGCGAAACCCTGCGCAAGTACATCCGCAACGACAAGCCCGTGCACAAGGATGTTTTCAAGAGCGCATATCGCACGCTGACGGGTTCAAACTGCTTTATCGCGACATCGCTCGTGGACGTGTGTGATGACGGGACGATTCATGCGCTCAGGGACTACAGGGATTCGGTTTTGTTGAGATCGCTGCCGGGCTGTCTTGCGGTGGTGGTATATCAAAAAGTGAGCCCGCCTATTGCGTGGGCGCTTGATCGCATGCCGGAGATTGTACGGGCGCTTGCGGGGCGTTCGCTCGATCGGGTGGCGCGCGGTATTTTGGGAAAAAGTAACCCGGTTACTTTTTGATGCCCTGTGCGTCAAAATAATTCAGGAGGTTTTATGAAAACGACAACCGCACTTATTGCTGCAATTTTTCTAGCGTCCGCGGCACAAACCCCGACGT
>MEQJ01000025.1:0-3399 GCA_001770165.1 Bdellovibrionales bacterium RIFOXYD1_FULL_53_11
GACGGTTCTTGAGCTGGCGATCCTGCGAAGCGAAAACCTGCGTCTCAAGGGCAAAATCAAGGTGCTGCTTGAAAAGTCCGACAACCGGCTGCTCATTGAAATCCTGAACAAGGGCTGCCCCCTCTTTCCCGACGAATTTTTTCCGCTGCCCGAAAAACCGTCGATTTTTGAACTGCAGAGCAAGATGGATTTCTGTTCGCTTGACTTCCACAACAACGGCCGCGAAGGCCAGAGCGTCAAGATCTCGGTGCAGCTTGATGGGCCCGGGGACGCCGGGAGCATGCAGAAAAACGAGCCCGTTGCGACCGGAGAAATCACATTGCGCCGGGCCGCAGGCGAAGACGCCAGCCGGATAAGCAGCCTGTTTTACCAGGTCTACGAATACCGCTATATCAACGAATATGTCTATTTCCCCGACAAGCTGCGATCCATGATCGAACAGGAAAAGCTTGTCTCCGTCATCGCGGAGTCGGCATCAGGCGAGCTTATGGGACATGTGGGGCTGGTCAAACGGAACGATTCACCGCCGGTATATGAAGCCGGGCTCGGGATCGTCGATCCTGTATGCGGCAGCAGCGGCTTGTTCGGCAGGTTGTTCGGCAGCATCATAGAAATAATCAAAACCACGCCGATGCAGTATTGCGTATATGATTTTGTGACCAACCACGATTACAGCCAGCGCCGGGTCGCCAGATTCGGCTATTGTGACATGGCGCTGTTTATCGGCAACCAGGTTGCCGATACGCAGGCCAGGCTCGAATTGATCGGGATCGGCGCCGATCCGAAGGATATGGACCGTTATTCATTGCTTCTGGCGATTGAGCCGCATGTTCCGCGTCCGTTCGGAAAAACCGTTGTCCTGCCGGTGAATCTCGGCGAAGCCTGCGGCTTTCTGCTCAAGCCGCTCAACATCAACTGGCTCCCCGAACCCAGGTTTTATCCGCTCCCTCCCGCCGGTGATTTCAGGCTGGACGTACAGAAGGAGCAGAAAACGGCGATCTTCGACTTTCACCAGCCCGGCAAGCAGGCACTTGACCGGGTTATTGAAAAATGGCGGCAGCTTTTGCCGGAAAACATCCAGTATTTCGCCATCGATGTTCCGGTTGATTTTTCGGGCCTCGGGCAGCTCTACGATGCCTTGAGCAAACATGGTTTTTTCATGGCCGGTTTCCTGCCGTACAATTATTCGGACCGTCTTGGCTTCAGGTTCCAGTTTCTTGCGCCGTCAAAAGTCAATTTCGACGGCATTAAACTGTTTTCGGAAAACGGCAGGAGGCTTCTGCGCATCGTGCGCGATAATTACCAGAGAAACCGGGTCATATGATGGAATTTCCGTACGCCGAAAAAATCTGCCGCGCTGTCAATCCGCTCGACTGGGATGATATGAAAATGAGCGATTTTCGTGAAGCCTGCAGGGAAATGGCCGTGTTCCACTGCGGGCATTCACCGGACATCGCTTCGCTGTACGGGCGTTATGGTTTTGATCCGCGCTCAATACGTACGGAAGCCGATCTGCTCCGGATTCCGGCCGTGGGGGTGACGGCCATGAAACATTTCCTGCTGACGTCCCTTCCGCACGAAAAAGCCGTTCTCAAGCTCACCTCGTCCGGAACGAAGGGGCAGAAAACGCAGATCTGGTTTGATCAGCGCAGTCTGGACCGGGTGCAGGCGATGATGGACGGGTATTTCGAGCAGGAAGGCCTGGTTTCCGGCAAGCCTGCAAATTACCTGGTTTTCAACTACGATCCCGACGACGCCGGCGATCTTGGAATCGCATATACGGAAAAAAACCAGCTTCGTTTCGCGCCGGTCAACCGGGTTTTTTTCGCCATAAAGAAAAACCCGTCCGGCCAATGGGTTTTCCAGAAGGAAAAGGCCCTTGAATATCTGCGGAGCTATAACGAGGAAAAGCTCCCGGTCCGCATTTTCGCCATGCCGGCCTTTCTTTTTGAATTTCTAGAATTCATGCGCGACCAAAACGCCGGGCCGCTGGCTTTTCCGGACAACAGCTGGATTCTGACGGGGGGCGGGTGGAAGGCCGCCGAGGACAAAAAGGTCAGCCGGTCGCAATTCCGCGGGATGTGCGCCGGGCAATTCGGCATCAGCGAGGAGTTCCAGCGCGACGGCTACGGGATGGCCGAGCACTGCGCGCCGTATTTTGAATGCCGCAGGCACAGGTTCCACATCGCGGTCTACAACCGGTTGATCATGCGCGATCCCGTAACGTACAAGCAGGTGCCGGACGGGCAGCCGGGACTGCTGGAGCTGCTCACGCCGTTCAATGCAATGATGCCCACGCTTGCGATCCTGAGCACGGATTACGGCCGCATCCTGCCCGATAAATGCGATTGCGGGTACAATTCGCCCGCCTTCGAGATCCTGGGGCGCGCCGGCGTTTCAAAGCACAAGGGCTGCGCGATCGCGGCCAGCGAGATCGTGAGACGGTGATCATGGAAAAAACACGGTATGTTTTCGGAAAATGGATGGACAATGACGGTCCGCTGACGGTCGCCGGGGCCGAGGAAATCTGCCTGGCGGCCCGGAATGCGGCCGGGAGGATCAGGACTTGTGCGCGCGACAAAATATTCGCGGTTCTCGAAAAAGCCGCCGCGGTATGGTCCGACCCGAACTCCGCCTTCCGGCGCGAAGCGCAGGAGCGCCTGCCGGGGATCACCGGTTTTTCGCCGCAAATGGTCGAGCTCGGATTGAACGAGCTGCCCGCGATGCTGGACCCCGGCACTCTGGAAAGAAAACTTGCTACCGAGCTGCGCGGAATTCCGGTTGCGGCGGGATACAAGCAGGACCGGGCGGATGGCGCGCTTCTCCAGTACCAGCCGTTGGGAACGGTGTTTCATGTGCTGTCGGGCAACGTGTTTCTTGTCGGACCGGGCTCCTTCATCGAAGGATTGATTACAGGCAACGCCAGCATACTTAAAATGTCCAATGCCGAAAAATATTTCATGCCCCGGTTCATGCAATCGCTCATTGACTGCGATAAAGACGCCGTGGTCAGTTCCTCGGCCGCGATTATTGATTTTGCGTCGTCACAAACCGGCGTTATCGATGTATTCAAAAAACACGCGGACTGCTTCGTGCTCTGGGGCGGGGAGGATGCCGTCCGGGCGTACCGCGACAACCTTCCGGCCAGGACGCGGGTTGTGGTGTTCGGGCCGAAACTCAGCTTTGCCGTTGTGACCCGAATGGGTTTTGAATCCCTTGGGGCCGGAAAATGCGCCGGACTCCTGGCCCGGGAGATTGCCTTGTGGGATCAGAACGCCTGCACCGCTCCGCAGGCGTGCTTTGTCGAAGGCGCTGAAAACGCCAAGGCCGTCGCAAACGCGCTGGTAAAGGAGCTTGAAGGGCTGGAAAAGACCCTGCCGCCGGGAAGGATCGGCGATG
>MEQJ01000025.1:3460-15177 GCA_001770165.1 Bdellovibrionales bacterium RIFOXYD1_FULL_53_11
GGGGCTTTTGCGGGCGCCGGGCACCGGAAGTCTTTCCTGGACCGTCATAGTGGATGAAAAACCCGGCCTCGAACCCTCGCCGCTGCATAGAACCATCAGAATCATGCCGTACCGGTCGATAGAGGAGGTCGAAAATATTGTCGCGCCGCTCAGGGGCTATCTGCAGACGCTCGGATATGCCGGCAGCCTGGAGGAGGTTGAGCGGTTTTCGGAATGCGGCGTCCAGCGGATATTCGAGCTGGGCCGGATGCATGGAGGAGATATTGATGATCCGCATGACGGCCAGTACGATCTGCCGCAGCTTTTGAATCTTGTCGTCGCCAGGGGCGGCCTGGTTGAGGCCAGGCTGCAAAACATGATCAGGCACGCGAGAAAATGCGCCTTTTACAGCGAAAGGCTCAAAGGCATCGACATCAGGACAACGGGCGATCTCAAAAAAATTCCGCCGCTTGACCGGGCTACGTGGGAGGATCTTGGCAGAATGCATCCCGGAAAACTCGCCACAAGGAATCCCTGCGGCGGTTATGTCACCCGCAGCGGAGGCTCGACCGGCATCCCTAAATTTTCCTGTTTTGACAAAACAGACTGGGAGGCCATGATTGAAAGCGCGACGCGCGTATTTTGTTCGTGCGGTTTTGACGGATCGGACCATATTGCCAACTTCATGTCGGCCGGTGATCTGTACGGCAGCTTCATCTCCTTCAATCACGTAAATTATGCGCTGGGAGCCGTTTCCTACTGTTTTTGCGGCGCGCTTGACCCTGGAAATTTCATGGATGTTGCAAAAAGATTCGGCATCAACGCGGTTCAGGGGCTGCCCAACGTGATAATGCCGATGCTTCGCAAGGCGAAAGAACTTGATGCCTCCCTGCAGATTGAAAAAATAATGTATGCCGGGCAGCCCATGGGCGCGGTCGACAGGCGGTGGCTGCGCCAGGAGTGCAAGACCGGGATAATCTGTTCGATTATCGGAACCACCGAGGCAAACCACATCGGTTACCAGTGCGGGCATTGCCAGGCCCCGGACGCCCGGTCACGGCTGCATCATACGATAGACGACTACAACTGGATCGAGATCCTGGACGACGGCGGCAATCCGGCGCCCGACGGAACCGCCGGCAGGATCGCCGTGACCGGTTTACAAAAAACCAATTATCCCGTGATCAGATATCTTATCGGTGACGCGGGCCGGATTGTGCCGGGCGGTTGCGCCTGCGGCAGCGGCGACAGGCTGCTGGAATACCTCGGGCGGTGGGATGACATCATCTGCATCGGCAAACTTAATATCAGTTATTTGGACGTCAGGGATGCGCTCGCGCCGCTGGATGTCTCGCAGGTGCAGCTCACCGGCAGCTTTGTGAACCACCGCGAACTTCTTACAATAACCGTGGAATCCGCCGAAAAAAATCCGGACGGATTGAGGCGCGGGATTATCAAGGCGCTTGCGGAGAAGAATATATTT
Source organism: Bdellovibrionales bacterium RIFOXYD1_FULL_53_11 (assembly GCA_001770165.1). Taxonomy (GTDB): domain Bacteria; phylum Bdellovibrionota; class UBA1018; order UBA1018; family UBA1018; genus XYD1-FULL-53-11. Next base: position 4,923 of record MEQJ01000025.1, read on the forward strand.
GATCAGCAGAAGGATAATTTTCTGTCTGTTGAAATCAGGATACTCCCGCCGGGCTCCCTTCCAAGAAACGTCCGGACCGGAAAAACAAAGAATATAATCGATGAAAGACAATAGGAAACCGGACTTCAACCTGCTTTTGCTGTGGGCTGGACAGGTTTTCAGCCAGGCCGGTACGCGCATGTACCAGATCGCGCTCGCCTGGTGGATAATCAACCGTGATTCCGGTCATGCGGGCCTGAAAATGGGATTGCTGCTGGTTCTTTCGTCGCTGCCGTCAATCCTGCTGATCAAGTTGATCGGAAAATGGGTCGATAAATATCCGACCAAGAAAATCATTGTCATGGCCGATGCCATTGCCGCAATTCTGACCGCCGCGCTGGCTGCGTGGAGCCTGGCCGCCGAAGTACAGCTTTATCATGTTTATGCCCTTGGCTTCGTGCTGTCGTTTTTCCAGGCACTTGTTGATCCGTCGCTTAACAAGGCGGTTCCGCAGATAGTCAGCAAAAGCCGGACGGAGTCCGCCGTGGCGCTGATCGTATCGACGACGTCCATCGCCAACTTTTCCGGCGCCATCTTCGGCGCGCTTTGCATCGGCTTTCTGGGCATTGCCGGTTCGCTCTGGGTGAACGCCGCAAGTTACGTCCTCTCCGCCCTGTTCAGCTCGCGGGTCAGCTTCAGGAATAAAAGGGATGCGGTGCCGGCGCCGGACGGGCAAACGGACGGAAAAATCGCAACCAGGACTCCGAAGCAGAAGCTGCTCTGGCGGCTGTTGCTCGGATTCGGACTTATCAACTTTTTTGCCACGCCGACGTTTATTGTGATGCCGGTTTACGTAAAGAACATCCTCGGGGGGCAGGCCTTCATGCTGGCTGTCGCCGAAGCCGGATTGTGGCTCGGGTTCATCTCCGGCAGTATAATTCCGAAGTGGATAAGAACTGAAAAGAATTTCATAACTGTTGGCGGGAGCGGCCTGCTGGCGCTGGGGGTGTTCTTGCTCTTGACGGGGATCCTCGTTCATGCCGTCTGGTATCCGGTGCTTTTGTTTTTCGCGGGTCTTTCGCTGTCGGTGGCGAACGTGAAATTCATAACGCTTTTTCAAAACGTGGTCGAAGACAGCGTAAAGGGGCGGTTCTTCGCCAGACTTTCAGCCATATCAAGCTTCACGTTTCCGGTGGCATTTTTCCTTTTCGGCTCGCTGGCAGACGTTTTCAAGGCCACGCAGTTGTGCCTGGTGCAGGGAGCGGGCGTGATATTGCTGTCACTGTGGTATTTCAAGGCGGGAGCCAGGGAGAAAGTCCTATGGAACTGAACATTAGAAGGGCCGTCGCGGACGATGTGTGGCCGATCATGGCGCTATATCAGATTCATGGCAGCACCTTCACGGATGACCAGCTTTTTCTGGATTCCAGCAAGCTCATGCCGGCGGTGGTTTCGAATGATTCGGCATGGATGATCGCGGAGAAGAACGGCGCGCTTGCCGCCGTGATGTCTGTTTTGCTGGACCGGGTCCAGGGAACGGCGAAAATAAGCCGCATGATGGTCAATCCCGGTGATCCGGATGCGCTTGAGAATCTGCGTTATCTGCTCCGCCATACGATGGCCATGCTGTTTGAAACGGAAAAAACAATAGATGTGTTCTACTCAACCACCCTCACGCTTCCGCTCCGGATGCAGAATCTCACGCTGGCCTGCGGATTCAAGATCATGGGCGTGTTTCCGAACGCGATCGGGGCGGACAATACCAATCTGAACGGGCTTACGGTTTATTTCCGGGAAGGCATAATCAGTGAAAAGCGTTTCAGCGATTTCGAGCTGCATTCGGCGATCTATCCGTTCTTCCGGCTGGCGCAGAAGAACCTGGGCCTTGCTGATGTCAGCATTGCATCAGACCCCTCATCAAACATCATACAGAAGTACGAACCGCTTCCGCCGCTTGAGCTGGTCAGGGCCCCCAGGCTTATAGAGAACAAATACCGGAAACTCAAAGAGCACCATCAATCGCTGTCGATCAATTTTTATCCGTTTTACATTCCGAACGCCATTATCTGCGATCCCGAGCAGAAAATCGAAATCTACGTCAAAATCGTGGACATGCTGCGGTTTTCAGCGATCATCGGCGAACACCTGGAGCTTTTTTGCGATCCGGTCGCGCTTTACAAGGCGGTATTCGGCATCTTCAGGCAGCAGGGGTCTTCCTATATTGAGATCATCAATGATGCCGCTGATATTTTCGGCACGGAATGCATAATCAATGCGGGCTTCACGCCTTGCGCATACATCCCGGCGTTCAAAAAGCATGGCGACACGCGCAGGGACTACGTCGTGTACGGAAAATCATTCGAATACCAGTGCAGGCCGCACCAGGACATTGACCCGGGGTATCTTGAGTTTTTCAATGAATACATAAAACTTGAGAAGAGGAATTACTTCGGAAATTTCCCCGGCGCATGAATTCAACTCCTGGTTTTTTTATGCTAAATTATTTCTTATGCACAGGGCGAAAATTCCGCTGCTTCTGTTTTTCCTGTCCTGCGTGACGCCCTTTGCTCCGGCGCGCGCGGCGGAGTCGCTTATTCCGTACCAGGTGCGCACAAGGCCGTATTCGGGGCTTGGTTCCACGATCCGCGGAGACATCCAGACGGTCGGGATGGCGGGTGCCACGGTTGGATTGGCGGATTCATTCATCGCCGGGTGTGAAAATCCCGCCGGTCTTGCGATGACGCTGCGGGGCGCGACGCTGCAGATAACCGAGAACAGGATACAGGACGGTCATGTCCAGCATTATGACAACACCATTCCCACCACTAATGTCGGAGTGGCCGCCAATCCGTATCCTTACGGCGTGAGCCTCGGCTTCTGGTCGCCCGGGAGCGAAGGGCAGCCCTATCTTCACGCCAATGGAGAGCGCCTCGTGCCCGAGATTTACGTGCGCGAGTACCGCATGTCTTTTGCGCGGGTCGTGGCGCGGGACCGGCTTTCGCTTGGCGCAACGCTCATCATGGGGCGCGCTTCGCGGAGCCTCGAACTCCCCGGGACGCCGCAATATGACGCGTCGGATTCTTCTTTTGCGGTCACACTCGGGTTCGGACTCATGTACCAGCTGCCAGGCCGGGTTCTTCTGGGGGCAAGCTTCATTCCGCCGCTTCATTATCCATCGGAGATGCCGGTCAATACGACGCGCGGGATGGTGAATTTTTTCCAGCCGGTCGAAACCCCGTTCCGCCTGGCTGTCGGTCCGGGCTGGCTGCCCAACAGGTTTTTCAGGGCGGGATTTGAACTCAGGATTGCGGGGGCGTCACCGGGCGCCGCGCTTCTGGGCAATGATACGCGGCTGGTCGGCAGCGGCGTTACGGTTGATCCGCGCCTTGGCGCCACGTATCTTGTGGCCGACTTCAGGAATCTCAAGATCGAGGTGGCGCTCGGCACGTATTACGAAATGTCCCGCACCGACGGAGCTTCTTCGCGCTTGCATGGTACGGCCGGCATCGAGATCAATCCCTGGGTGCTCACGTTCGGGTGGGGCATGGACCAGAGCGTGAAATACCAGAACTTCATTTATTGCGCCGGCATTGATGTTGTGAAATTCCTGCGCAGGCTTGATCTCATTCCGCAGGAGGTCCGGCCGCCGTATGCCGGTTTCCTGCCAAATCCGTTTCACATGTCCGACGAGGACCTGCCCCGTCCGATGGTCCGGAACTGGCGCGGCGGCAAGCCGGCGGATATCGTGAAGGTCGGGCTCGGCATGCCGGGCAGGGTTGAGAAGAAATTGAGAAGGGCCGGCGAAAAGATCAAACGCCTCACGCCCGGCGATGTCGTCGATGCGGTGGGGAATGTGCTTGAGGACGCGGTTGATGAAGGACCGGCGATGAAGAACCTGCGGTGATCATCTCCCCCGTGCGCTTCGGAGCCGCTCAATGCGTTCTTCGAGCGGCGGATGCGTCGAGAACCAACGCAGGAGCCCGCCCGGACGGCTTGAGATCTTGAGCGACGCCACCGCGGGCTGCTGGCGCGGATCGACGGTATTGAAGGTGCGCTGCAGGGCTTGGAGCGCGTTGATCATGCTGTCGCGTCCCGCAAGACGGGCGCCGCCGGCGTCGGCCCGGAACTCGCGCCATCTCGAAAAAGCCGCAACCACGATGGATCCGAGGATCATGAACACGATCTCAAGTACAATCTGGACAAGAAAATATGACATGGTGGAGCCGCCGCGCTCTTCACGGTCGCCCCGGCCGGCCATGGTGATGGCAAACGCGATCACGCGCGCGAGGAACATCACAAATGCGTTTACCACGCCTTGAAGGAGCGTCATCGTGACCATGTCACCGTTGGCAATATGGGCGATTTCGTGCCCCAGGACGCCTTCGATCTCGTCCTGCTTCATCCGGTGAAGCAGGCCCGTTGATACGGCGACAAGAGCCCGCGATTTGGTGGGCCCGGTGGCAAAGGCGTTCACTTCGGGTGAGTCATAGATGCCAACTTCCGGCATCTTGGGCAGATGCGCCGAACGTGCCAGGTGATGAACTGTTTGGACAAGCTGCTGAAGGCCATGGCTTGCATTGTCAGGATTGATGACTTTTACACCCATCATCATTTTGGCCATGATGCGTGAAAGCGCCAGCGAGATGAATGCGCCTCCCATGCCCCAGATCAGGCAGAAGGCTATCAGCTGGTTGTAGTCAAGCCCCTGAGCATTAAGATAAGGTCTCACGCCTAGCACATGCATGAGCACCGAAAGGGAAATTATAATGAGGAAATTGAGCGCCAGAAATAACACAATGCGTTTACCCCAAGACCACATATTTCATGACCTCCTTTGTTTGAAACGACGCTTCTTACAATGGTCATAAAAAGTTTCTTAGTCAAGTCCCCTTGCGTGACAAGACAGGACACCCGTGATAACCGTTCGATATTGAATGTCCGGGAGGGGAAATGAATATGTTAAATAAAGTAACTAGAATAATGGTGTTTACAGTCCTGTGTCTGGTGTTTTTGCCGGGCGGATCTTTTGCGTCGATTAAGATTTTCAAGTCTGGTGAAATGCCACGTGTTCTGGGTGACAAGAGCGCCGGCATCGTGCTGGACCTTGATGCTCCGGACGAGGCCATGGCCGCGCAGGTGGCCGAGCTGGTGGGATCAAACACCAGCACCTTCGGCTTCGTCGGCGCGGAGGGCGGGTCTTTTGAGGTCAGCCAGAAAACCCGCGACAATGACATGGCTTCCGTGAGGCTTCAGCAAAAATACGAGGGTATCAGCGTTGAAGGGGCTGAAGTGATCGCGGTTACAGACGGACAGGGCCGGCTGGAGTCCGTGAATTCGGCGCTTGTTGAGGTGTCCGGAATAGATGTCAAGCCGGTGTTTGCGCGCGAGTATGCGGTGCAGATCGCGGCCGAAGCTGCCGACATCAAAAACCCCGATGTCGGGCAGGACCGTGGAGACGGGCTCGTGATTGCCAATCCCGAAAACGGCGGGCCGGCACTTGTCTGGCAGGTGTCGATTCGCGAGGCCGGGGACTGGTCAAAGGCGGTGCGCGTGCAGGTTGTCGCATCAGGCAGCGATGCGGGCCGCGTGATCAAGCAGGTCCAGATCGGCCGGATGGTTTCGGCGGCGTCCGTGCCGGTGTCAATCTATGATTCTTCCGTGACAGTCGTGCTTCCCAATCCGGTGTACAAGGGTGTACAGGTTTTAAAAAACGGCAAAAAGACCCTGCCCGGTTATATTTTGATTTCCGACGAGGCTAAAAGCGCGAACACCTCGTTTGAAAGAGTGACGGATTTTTATAAAAACATGTTTGGTTACCGCAGCTGGGACGGGAAGAACGTCGAGGTGGTGGCTTCGGTGAATGTGCAGCGTCTCGGCTTTCTGGATCTTCTCGGCCTCAAGCAGAACGCGGCATGGATGGCGCCATGGAAGTTTTTCATATTTGGTGCCGGCGGAGACCAGCTTGGCAATTTTTCGGGCGCGCTTGATGTGGTTGGTCACGAGTTTACGCATGCGGTTATCAGCTCGACAAGCAACCTGGCGTACGAAAAACAGTCGGGCGCCTTGAATGAGCATTTTGCCGACGTTTTTGGCGCGAGCATTGAGTACCATTATAATAAACCGGCAAAGCCGTTTCATATCGGAGACACGGTTCTTCGCGGCGAGCTGGCAAAAAAACACGAAGCCCTGCGGGACATGATGAATCCTCACAACGGTGTTGCCTGGCAGCCGGAGAACATGCGTGAGATGCCTTATCAGTATAAAGACGAGCATTGCATGCCCGATAACAGCAACGACAACTGCGGCGTGCATATCAACTGCGGCATTCCCGGCAAGGCAGCGGCTCTTGCCATCTCTGCAGTCGGCTGGGAGCCGATGTACAAGGTGTTTTACCGTGTCATGACCGCGAGGCTTCTTGCCCGGTCAAAGTTCCTTGATTACAAGCACCAGATGCTTGAAGAGTGCGCAAAATCGCTCCGCGCGCAGGATTGCAAGGCCATTGAGGGCGCTTTTGAGGCGGTTGGCATTTGATTTTTCCGGCAATAATCAAATGAAAGTCTGTATTTATACTTGTAAGAAAGAATTCTCGGATTATTGCTTAAAAAATAAAATCTTCTTAAAATCAGAAGGGTTATGAACTTCATATTTCATTTTCTGCACAAAATAGTGGACCAGCTTATAGGATTTCCAACTCGCACCCGATATGTCTTGCTGGGATTCGGACTTGCAAACTAGTTTAACATCACCGGTGTTTTATTGAAGTGGCTGAAGTATTGAACAAATTTCAGCTTGTTTGACACTGAGTGTTGCGTGATATATTAAAATGAGAGAGTTATGGAATTAGATAAAGAATCCGAATTATTCAAAATGAAGTTGGACGAGTGGCGTAGCACTCATCTTGGTAAGTTTGTATTAATCAAAGGCACAACTGTGGTCGGCTTTTTCGATTCCCTTAAAGCCGCCTTCGATGCTGGCAGCGCCAAGTTTGGGCTTGAGCCATTTTTTGTCAAGCAGGTTACGCCCAAGGATATGACCAACGTGTCCTTCCTGGGTAAACGCCTCAAATCTGCCTAAGAACTCACGATGACTTCCTCTGACGCCAGAAGGCAGCGTAAAGCACAAGAAAAAATTCAGCGCAAAGTCGCCAAGGAAGATATAGTCATGGATTTTGACTTTACTGGAGGAGGTCTCCAGTTTAACGGGCCAATTATCACAACCAACCTCGGAATCACGAAAACACATGCTGATGCGCTAAATGCTGCGGGGCTGCCTTCTCCCTCCTTGATTGCCTGCCGCTTTTTGATCGACACCGGGGCTGATGGATGTCTTGTTAAACATGAATTTGCTGAACGCGCAGGGCTCAAACTGATTGATTCAAATCATCAAATCCACGGCGTTGGCGTAGATACCACCGGAAGAATCTATATGGGAACAATTCACTTTTGTGCCACTTCAAGGACTATTCCTGGAATTCATCACCGAATCGCAATTGATACCCAGATTATGAGTGGCACGCTCCCGTCTGACAAAATAGACGGTCTAATTGGCAGGGATGTGCTTTCCAAATTTGAGATGCGGTACCACGGCAAAACGGGGCGCGTCACCATGAGATACCTTCGCTAGATGCCCACCGTCATCTACGTCGGCTGTTTGCAATTGTTCGCAAATAGAACGTGCCGCGTTTGGCTGTAATGTATTCCCTCAGCCAAAATGCGGCGGTCGGCATTTGCGAACAGATGCGAACAACTGCCCCGACGACCGAGTTAGGTTCGGGGGAGAGTGATTTGACAGAGGGTACCACTAGAGGTACACTTCATTTTAGGAGTAATCGAAGCCATGAATCAGACCAACCCCAAGAAGTTTCGTGCCAAACTCAGGGACTATCTCGACCTCGCATCGAAAGAGCCGGTCCGCATTCAGCGCCGGTCGGGAGAAACGTATGTTCTGATGAATGAGGGTCGTTACGCCGAGCTGCAGAACGAGATCCTCGCGCTACAGCGGAGGTTGCTAGGAATGTCCGACGCGCTGACGGGCAAGGGACAGGAATACACCCCGGGTGATCGCTCGCGGCTGAAGCGGTTTCAAAAAGCCTGAGGCCGCGTCCGTGATCAATTTTTTTCTCACCGAAGCCTACAGTCAATGCCTGTCCGAGATCGAAGATCACATCTTCACGACGACGGCGAACCTTGAACACGTCATCCGTTTTGTCGACGAACACGACCGCGTCTTGACGTTCATCGCGCACAACCCGAAGACGTCGGCCACCCACCCGGTCACGGGAGATCAGTCCTGGGTCTTCGGCGACGGACGATACCGCATCTTCTTTAAACTCGTCCCCCACTCAGCTGAGGACACCACAGTTTACCTGACCCACATCATCGACAACCGTCAGGCCAACCTCGAAGTCTACCCGAACAACACGATGCCGACGTATCAGCAGCATCACGAATAGATGAAGAACCAGCCTGTCCTTGCGACGCCACAGACAGGAGGCACTTTGCTGAAATACCTTTTTCCAAGACGCAAGTGCGAACCGCATCGGTAGCTTTCCCCGTCACATTGCACACAGCTACGATCGAGTCGCCGTTCTCGGCCATCTTTTCCTCGTGAACGGACGGAGTATAGCCCTTGCTGGCTTCAACTCCTGATGACCATGGAGCCGGGGCCGTCGGCTGCTTGTATTCTATTGTTCATCCGCCGTTTTTCGAAAAAACATGTCCAAATAGCAGGCCAGTCGATAAGGCACAGCGTCCTACAAATCGAATGTTCCGTTCTGACCGATCTCGAATGAGCTTTTTCCGTAAAGATACAAACTCCGCGCAGATTGTGTCTTCCCATACGCTCTGATCCGGCAACTCCAATGTCGTGGACGTCTACACGGAGATGGACAAGCTGAGTCTCAGGGAAGTCGCTGACAGACTTTGGGACGAAAGCGGGACGTCCGCCGACAAGACGGGGACGTGAGAAGCCCGAGGCTGTTCGCAATTGTTCGCAAATCGAAGAAGGCAAAAAAAAAGCCCCGCATTTACGCGGGGCTGTAAAATTTTGGCTGGGGGACCTGGATTTGAACCAAGATAAACGGAGTCAGAGTCCGTTGTACTACCATTGTACGATCCCCCAGTTTTCAACGAACAGCCATTTATCTATCGTATAACTGTGTCCGGCTTAACTTGCAAGATGCCACATGTCCGGGCGGCTGCTGCCGCATGTGCGGTGGCGCCGGTTCCGAGTGCGGCCTCCCAGGCGCCGGTGATTCGTTTTCCGAGCGCCAGGCGCAGGACTTCTTTTTCAGTGCCTGAATATTTCGATGTGCACGCTGCGCGCAGTTCGTCCAGAGCCTGGCTGTAAAGGAGTTTCAGGCCTTTCTGGAAGTCTGCGCCGTTTTTTACGGCCCTCCAGGTGGCCGGAAAATCCGCCTTTACGCGTTCAATATAAAGGCCGCAAAAGATGATCATGATTTGCAGGCCCGGATTTATCCGGCGTGTTTCGCGCAGTCCCGCGGCAAGGTCGGATACCACGCGCGCGTCGTGTGCGTAGGCGTTCAGCTCGTCAAGAATGCTGTCGAACTTCTGTTTTCCCATTTCGCCCGCAAGGTAGGTTTTTGCATATGCACTGATGATGTCGGAACCAAGCTTTTCGGCCTCGGCATGGGCGATGCTTGATGGCTCAAGTTCTGTCTGCCCCCCCTTTTCGTCGGGCGGTGTTGAGGAGATTGATGCCTGTGACCCGTCCACCAGAAAAAAAACAAAATTGTTGCGGATGTCGCCGGTTTTCCGGGCGGCGTCCGTCAGCTCGGAGTCGACCTTGTGCAGGCTTTCGTGGACCGCAGTGCTGATGGCGCCAATGCGTCCGCCGTTCGTGGTGGTTTTTGAGAAAAAGTCAAAAATACTTTTGTCCTTGAGCGTCGTGTAAACCCGGTATCCTGAAACGCTGTGCGTTTTGAGCATGTTTACAAGTTCTGTCGTGGCGGCCGCGGAGGCTGTTGCGGATAATATAACAAGCACAACCGCAAGATTTTTGCTCATTTTCATGAGGCTGGCATATTGCAACGGGTATGCCGGATATGGCCGTAATGGTTGAAATAATGGTACATGAATATCAAAAGGTTATAATGCTGGTGACTTAATGACACTGTCAACGAAGTGGTTATTCTTCAAAGACTCTTTCAATGTGCCAGCCTTTTTCATCATCTTTCCGGGCAACGGCTATCAGATGCCCGCTTTCGTGGATGGCAACGCAGGATTCCTGCCCTTGCACCGCAGCGTGCCCGGCATCG
>MEQJ01000025.1:15187-16592 GCA_001770165.1 Bdellovibrionales bacterium RIFOXYD1_FULL_53_11
GTATCCGTCAAGCATGCGGTCAAACGGCAGCCAGCACGGCAGTTCATCCCAGGCCCGGCCTTCGTTCATGGCGGTGCGGATGTCGCTTATGGTGGAGGAGTTTGCCACATTGAAGGCGCCTGACGACGTGCGCGACAGTGCTTCGAGCATCGCAACCGTTCCCAGCAGACGGCCGAAATCCTGTGCCAGCGTGCGGACGTAAGTGCCCGAGCTGCAGACAATTCTGAATCTGGCGCGGGGTTTTTCATAGGAAAGGAAGCGGAATTCGAAAAGCCGGCACAGCTTGGGCTCGCGGTCGATTTCTATGCCCGCGCGCGCAAGCTCGTAAAGCGGTTTGCCGTTTTTTTTCTTGGCCGAATGCATGGGGGGCTTTTGCAGATATGGCTGCTTGACCAGACTGGCGGCCATGTCGGCAATGTCTTCAAGACTCCCGGGGAGCACCTCCGAAGTTTCCGATACCGGCGAGGTCGGGTCGCCCGGTACGGTGGTTTTGCCGAATAGCATCGTGCCTTCGTAGGATTTCGTGCCTCCGAGAAAATAGCGCGCGAGCTTCACCGCTTTTCCGACACAGACCACCAGAAGCCCGGTGGCGAACGGATCAATCGTGCCGCCATGACCCATCTTTGGAAAATCCTTGCGCTTCATTTGAAACCGCGAAGCCAGCTCCCGTTGCAGCTCTTCGATCACCCCGAAAGAGCTGGTTCCTTCATGCTTGTTTACCAGGAGTGCGCCGCTCAAACGGTCAAAAGACGCTGCATCAAGGGCCATTTCCGTTCCCCTTGATGGTTTTCAGAAGTTCATGCACGCGCATCACGTTTTCAATGCCCCGGTCCTCCTTGAAGGTGAGGTTCGGAAGCAAACGGACATTGTCAATCTCCTCTCCAAGGCGGCGCTTGATGAAGCCGGCTGCCGAGGTCAGTCCTTTTATACAGGCTTCGGTGCGGCGGGCGGCTTCCTTTTCGGTCAATTCCACGACGTTCCCGTCGGCGTTGCGTGAAGCGCCGCCGAAAAGCGCGACATGAACCGTGGCGTGGCTGCCGTCCTGCGCAAGTTCGACGCCGGTGATGGTTACGAGCGGAACGCGCGGATCCTTCAATTCACGGCTTACAATGGCCGAGATCTTTTCCAGAATGAGTGACTGCAGCCGGGCTCTTCTTGTCTCCTGCATGTCAGACGCCGAGTTCCTGTTCGACAAGTTCGATCATGTAGGCTTCAATGATATCGCCCTGTTTGATGTCGTTGTAATTCTCGATGCTGATGCCGCATTCGAAGCCGGTGGCCACTTCTTTGGCGTCGTCCTTGAAGCGCTTGAGCGAACCCAGCTTGCCGTCGTATATCACGCGGCTGTCACGGAGCAGCCTGACGCTGGCCCCGCGCTGGAACTTGCCGTCGATGACGCTCGATC
>MEQJ01000025.1:16636-19043 GCA_001770165.1 Bdellovibrionales bacterium RIFOXYD1_FULL_53_11
TTTTCTTGTCGAGAAGACCCGTCATGGATTTGCGGATGTCGTCTATAAGCTCGTAGATGATGCTGTATGTTTTGATTTCCACGTGCTCCGATTCGGCAACCTGCTTGGCTTTTATCTCCGGCCTTACATTGAAGCCGATGATGATGGCCTTGGAGGCTGTTGCCAGAAGAACGTCGCTCTCGGTGATCCCGCCGGCGGCGGCAAAAATCACGTTTACCTTCACCTTTTCGGTCGAAAGCTTGATGAGACTTTCGCGGATGGCTTCCATGGAGCCGAATACGTCGGCCTTGAGGATGATGCTCAGTTCCTTGGTGTTGCCGCTTTGAATCCTGGCAAACAGGTCGTCGAGCGAGACTTTGGCCTGGGCCAGCACGGGGCCCTTGACCTTCTGCAGACGGTGTTCGGCTATCTTTTGGGCGTCCGTATCCGTTGGCGTCACATCAATGTTGTCGCTTGAATTAGGAATGCCGTTGAGCCCCAGCACTTCGACTGCAAAACCGGGCTTCGCTTCTTTGACCATCTTTCCGGAGTGGTCCATCATCGCTTTGACCTTGCCGTCAAAGGTTCCGCAGACAATGGGATCACCGATCCTGAGCGTTCCGCGCTTGACGAGCACGCTCATGACCGGACCGCGGCCCTTCTCAAGCCGTGCTTCGAGCACCACGCCGCTGGCGCGGACGGAAGGATTGGACTTGAGTTCAAGGACCTCTGCCTGCAGGAGGATCGATTCAAGAAGCTTGTCTATGTTCGTCTTTTTTAGCGCCGAAACATTCACAAATATCGACTGGCCACCCCAGTCCTCGGCAAGAAGGTTGAGTTCGGCCAGGCCTTGTTTGATCTTGTCAGGGTTTGCCCCCTGCTTGTCGATCTTGTTGACTGCGACGATGATCGGGACTCCGGCGGATTGTGCGTGGCTTAGCGCCTCGCGCGTCTGTGGCATCACGCCATCGTCAGCGGCAACAACCAGCACCACGATGTCGGTGACGTTCGCGCCGCGCGCGCGCATGTTCGTGAAAGCCTCATGGCCGGGCGTATCTATGAAAGTGATGAGCTTGCCGTCCTTTTCGATCGTATAGGCACCGATGTGCTGCGTGATGCCGCCGGCTTCTCCGGCTGCAACATCGCTTTCGCGGATGGCGTCCAGAAGGGATGTCTTGCCGTGATCGACGTGTCCCATTACGGTTACAACCGGCGGGCGCGGCTGGAGATGGGAAGCGTCGTCTTCGGTTTTTACCAGCAGGTCATCCTCCTTGAATGCCACATTGCGCACTTCATACTGGTACTCAGCTGCGATAAGTGTGGTGGTATCCATGTCAATGGCCTGGTTGATGGTAGCCATCTGGCCCATTCCCATGAGTTTGCGGATCACTTCGGAGGCTTTCACGCCCAATTGGTTTGAAAGATCCTGGACGGTGATTGTGTCACCCATTTCAACCACTCGTTTGACGGCCCTGGGTGTTGTGATCTTCGTTTGCCTGATTTCCTTTCCGACAGGTATTTTCTTCTTTTTTGGCAGAAATACCATTTCTTTTTTACGGTAATCGGCGAATTTGACGTCCTCGGGCCGGATGTCATGTTCGCGTCCGCCGCCGCGTTTGCGCGCGGCTTCCTCCTCGACCATCTGATCGAGGTTTTCCTTGGTCATTTTGATGATCCGGAATCCGTCCTTGTCCTGTGTCGTGGTGCCCTTGATGGTTGTGCGCGGTTTTGCGGATGCGGCGGTCTCCGGCTGCTGGACCGGCTTGATCATGGGTTTGAGCGGCGGAGGGGCTGCCGTGACAATCTTGAGGATGCTTCTTCTTGGTGCTACCGGACGCGGCGTGAGAACTATGGGAGTTCTTGTCTTGGGGGTTGGCGCTGACGCCGGCATGGTTTCAGTGGCGGCCAGTGATGGTTCCGGGGCTGCTGCTGCGGTCCCGCTGGTTTCTTCTACAGAGGGTTCTTCCGCGCCCTGCTGCGGCGCCGTCTCGGCGGCTGGGGCTGCCAATTGCCGGGTGGTTGAGGGATCATCACCGGCCGGCGTTTCCGGCTCCTGTTGGTTTTCGAGAGTGCCATCTGAATATGCGACGTCCGTCTGGGGCTCGGAATCCTGGGGCTGCTGCGGGACAACGGTTTCCATCTCCCCGTCCGCCTTGGCCCGGCGGCGGATGACCAGCGCGGCAGCGGCTTTTTTTTCCTCGCTCTGTGCTTCTGTAGGCGGGACGGCGGCTTGTTTCACGGCCGCGTGTTTTGCGGGCGGGGATTTGTCAGCCTTTTTCCTGGTTTTTGTGGACGCGGATTTCTTGCCTGCGGCCGCCGGTTTTTTTCCGAACGACGATCTTACGGTTTGAATGTCGCCGGCGGAAAGTTCGCTCATGTGGCTCTTGACCTTGATATTCATCGCAAGGAGCGCGTCGAGGAGCTTGAG
>MEQJ01000025.1:19060-22934 GCA_001770165.1 Bdellovibrionales bacterium RIFOXYD1_FULL_53_11
GGGGTGCCCGGTCGGGGTATTCTGATTCATCATTTCCTGTTCTGACATTGTTTATGTCTCCCTGGAATATTCTGGCGGCACTTATTCTGCTGCCGGTTTTTCTGCGTCGGCCTCGACTTTTCCGCCCGCCTGCTTGATCATCTCCCGGAGTCTTTCCTCGGCAAGCGCCTTGGCGTCCTTCATTGGCGATGCGGAGAACATGCCCTTGCCGTCCTCGGGCGCCTGCTGTGAGGTGAGCGCGTCTCCGGTTTTCTCGACAACTCCCGCTGCGCGTTCCTTGAGCTTCGTGGCGGTTTCTTCGACATCGTAGCCGGGGATCTTCATGAGGTTCTCGACCGTGGCCTCTGCCACCTGTTTGACGTTGAGGAAGCCGGCCTGGTAGATCGAATGCGCCATCGTCTCGTTGACGCTTTCGATGTATTGCAGATTTGTGACAGCATCTGTGGTGCGCTTCTGGAGTTTTGTCTTTGAAATTATGTCAAGACGCCAGCCTGTCAGCTGTGCGGCGAGGCGGACGTTCTGTCCCTTGCGTCCGATCGCGAGCGAAAGCTGGTCGTCTTCGACCATGATTTCCATCGTCTTGTTGCGCTCGTCGAGGCGCACTGAAGAGATTTCGGCCGGGGCGAGGGCGGATCTTACAAAAATAACCGGGTTGTCGGACCACGGAATGATATCTATCTTTTCGCCCTTGAGCTCCTGGATGATGTTCTGCACGCGCATGCCCTTCATGCCGACGCAGGCGCCCACCGGATCGACATCGCGGTCCTTGGAAATGACGGCGATCTTTGATCTCGCTCCGGGCTCGCGGGCGCAGAGCTTGATTTCAACGATGTTGTCACGGATCTCGGGTACTTCGACTTCGAAGAGTTTGATGAGGTATTTTGGTGAAGTCCTTGACAGGTAAAGTTGCGGGCCGCGCGTGGTGAGTGCCACCTCGGCAAGATAGGCTTGTACGCGGTCACCGGGTTTGAACTGCTCGCCCGGAATGATCTCGGAGCGGGGCAGGAGGGCATCGGTCTTTCCGAGGTCGATGACCATGTTTCCGCGTTCGATGCGGCGGGCGATGCCGGTGATGACCTCGCCCTTGCGGTGGATGTATTCGTTGTAGATGATCTCACGTTCGGCGTCGCGCACCTTCTGGAAGATCACCTGCTTGGCCGTCTGGGCGTCGATGCGCCCGAAGTCAGGGGCTTCGACCTTGATGCCGAGTTCGTCGCCGATCTGGGCGTCGGGGTCTAGTTTGCGGGCTTCCTCGATCATTATCTCTTCACTCTCTTCGAGCATGGCTTCGTCGCTCTCGACGACTTTCTTGAACTGGAACAGCTCGACTTCGCCCGAATCACTGCTGTAGTGGGCTTCGAGGACGGCGTTGGGGCCGTATTTTTTCTGTGCCGCCATCAGAATCGCCTGTTCGACCGCGCTGATGATGATCTCTTTTTTGATTCCGCGGTCCTTGCCGATGGCTTCGATCACCTTGGAGAGTTCGGTTGCGTTCATGTTCGTCACTCCTTTATGTTCGCGCCCGTGAGTTCGGGCTCCAGATTTGCTTTTGCTACAAGCTCAAAGGGAATTTTGATGGAATGTTTTCCTGAAACATCCATGAGAATAGCAGTTCCACTCAAACCCTTGAGGGTTCCGATGAAATTCTTCTGTTTCCTGTTTTTCGACAGGTATCCGGGGTTGTCGCATTCGGTACCGGCAAGAGGCCGGAAGGTGTGGATGCGTGCCCGCTTGCCTGCGAACTTTTCGTAATCCGATTTTTTATGGAGGGGCCGGAAGATGCCGGGCGAGGAGACTTCGAGTTCGAATTCACCAATGCCCCGGAGCGGCTCTTCAATCGCGCGCGATGCTTTTGCGCAGTCCTCAACCGTTATGCCTTGCGTGCTCGCGATGAATATCCTGAGTATCGAGCCGCGCCCCGACTGGAACTCAACGTGCACAAGCTCGTATCCCAAGGTGGCGAGCAGCGGCTCGACCAATGTGGATATTTTCTCCTGTACGCTCAAACTTTTCTCCTCATTTACCCAAAAAAAAAGTGGGCTTTCCGGCCCACTTGTTATGGTGATTGACCTGACGATTCTTTAGCATGGGTCATAATATGCTTCAACATCTATTACGATTTCTTGACATACCGGGCAATGCGCGTTCATATGATGGTAAATGCGGATGTTTTTCCTGATTGTTGCATCATGGACGGCATTGGGGGCGCAGGCGGCGGAATTCAGCCTTCCGGCGCTGCTTGGCGCGGGCACCAAGGCGGCTGTTCTCAGGGGTTGGACGCTCTCGGACATTGCTTCGATGAAGCAGATTACCAGTACCGAGAAGGACGCCGGTGATGGCAGGCTTCACCGCTGGAAGGGGGTTCTTCTTTCCGGAATTGTTGAAAAAACCCTCGAAAAGCTCCAGCCGGATCAAAGGGCTCACATAGACCTTGTTATTTTTCATGGCCAGGACGGTAGCCGTGCCTTCGTGCCCAGGGCTTTCATCGTGAAATATCCGGTCATGCTAGCCACCCATCGCGACGGAGTGGCGGTGGATGGCGGGTCGCCGGTCAGCATTGTCGTGCCATGGACCTCAAAACCCAGGATTCTTGGCGAAGGGCTTCCGGTGGAAGGTTTCTTTGTCCGCGCCGTTACCAGGATCGAGTTTGCCAACTATCGCGATTTGTACGCGGATTTTTTTCTGGGGCGGAGGACCGATCCTGCGGCCATGAGGGGAGAGAAGATATTCCTGCAGAATTGCGCAAGCTGCCACGCCGCGCGCTCCGGGGGGGCGATAAAGGAGGCATTCAGGAAAATGCGTCCGGTTCTCGGCTCGGTTTCACATGCCCCTGTCAAGGGCGGGCCCGGCAGGATTTCGGAAAAGGACAGCCACGCGCTCGCCAATTATCTTGAAGCCTACATGGCTGAACACTGAGGAGATTCCATGTCCAATGAGGTAAGAGTGAGGTTTGCCCCGTCACCGACGGGTTTTTTGCATATTGGCGGTGTACGCACGGCGCTTTACAACTGGCTGTATGCGCGCGCCAATGGCGGAAAGTTTTTGCTCCGGATCGAGGACACGGATCTGGAACGCTCGGAGGAGCGTTATACAAAGGACATTCTTGCCTCGATGAAGTGGCTCGGTCTGGATTGTGACGAGGATGTGGCCTACCAGGCGACGCGGCTTGATGTTTACAAGCGCCTGGCCGGGGAGCTTGTCGACCGGGGGCATGCTTATAAATGTTATTGCTCGGAGGCGGAGGTCGAAAAAATGCGCGAAAGGGCTACGGCCGAGGGCAAAAAACCCATGTATGACCGCCGCTGCCGCGAGCGCAAGGATCATCCCGCGGACGGGCAGCCGTATGTAATCCGCGCAAAGGTGCCTCTCGACGGGCATGTTGAATTCACCGATCTCATCCGTGGTCCGATCCGGGTTGAGAACGCGGAGATCGACGATTTCGTGCTCATCCGTTCAAACGGCGCGCCGACGTACAACATGTCCGTGGTTGTGGATGATGTGCATGGTCGCATGAGTCACATAATTCGCGGCGATGATCACATCAACAACACGCCCAAACAGATTCATCTGTACCGGTTCCTTGATTATCCGGCGCCGGGGTTCGCGCATCTGCCGATGATTCTGGGGGCGGACAAGAAAAAACTTTCCAAACGTCATGGAGCGGTGAGTGCCAACGCCTATCGTGCCGAAGGATTTCTGCCCGAGGCCATGCTCAATTTTCTGGTGCGTCTCGGCTGGAGCCATG
Source organism: Bdellovibrionales bacterium RIFOXYD1_FULL_53_11 (assembly GCA_001770165.1). GTDB lineage: Bacteria > Bdellovibrionota > UBA1018 > UBA1018 > UBA1018 > XYD1-FULL-53-11. Next base: position 22,806 of record MEQJ01000025.1, read on the forward strand.
GTGATCAGGAGGTGTTCAGCGTTGACGAGCTTGTGAAATATTTTTCCTTCGACCATGTGCAAAAGAGTTCGGCCGTGTTCAACAGCGAAAAGCTGCTCTGGCTCAACGGCGAACATATCCGCCGCGCAA
>MEQJ01000025.1:22948-32059 GCA_001770165.1 Bdellovibrionales bacterium RIFOXYD1_FULL_53_11
CTCGGAATAGTGGTGGAGGATTTCGGGCATCATTTTTCAGCCCCGGGCGCGCTTGACCGCGCCCGCACCGCGCTTGGCGAGCGTCTTGCTGGATTGATCCAGCCCAAGGTCAAGCTGTTGCGGGAGCTTGCCGAACAGCTTGTGCCGCTTTGCACGCCCGGCACGGTCGAGGTGGATGCGGGCAGCCTCAAGTGGGACAGGGCGCCGTCACTCAAGCCGGCGATCAAGGCCGCGACCAAAAATCTTGCAGCGGAGATCGGCGCAAAAATTTCTTCGACCGGGCAGGTGCATAGAAGCGGCCCCGACAGCGTGTGGGGCAACACGCCGTCGCTGGCCGATGCGGGGATGTCACACGATGATGTTGGCGTGATGCTCCGGCGCGTGTCGGAGACCCATGGCGTGAAGCTTGGCGATTTTACGCAGCCGATGCGGCTCACCGTAACCGGCCGCGCGGTGAGCGCCGGTCTTTTCGAACTCATCCAGGTGCTTCCGTGGGACGTGCTCGGTCCGCGTCTTGAAAAGGTGGAGACGCTTTAGACGGACGCCCCCCGAATTGACTTGTAGCGTTAGCTATATTACAAGGCTTTGTTATCATTTCCAATCCGGAGTTTATGATGTTCAGAAAAATCTTTGTTATCGGGCTGTTGTTTCTTTTACCGCTGACTTCTACCGCTTCTTCTCCAGCAGTGTCGGCCGCACCGGATCCGGCATTCAGGGCGCTTCTTGCCGAGTTTTGCAAATATGACATGGATATCGACGAAAAGGACGCAACCGTCTGCGCCGAGGCGTTTGTCGGCGCGGCCCTCAGGGCCAATATTGAGAGGAAGGCGCCGAGATACAACATGACAGATGACGAGCTTGTGGCGCTTTGGGGTTATACCGAGACACATTTCATGCACATCAACGGCTCGTTGAAGAAGGGCGGTGAAGCGCGGAAAACGGTTGCGCCATATGTTGAAAAAATCAAATCAGCACTCAAGAAGCTTCCTGACCATGGCGGTTATGTTTTTCGCGGGGCGAGCCCGCGGCCGGAGACGCTGCAGCGGCATTTCGAGGGGGCCGTGGTGGTGTATCCGGCGTTTCTCAGCGCGTCTTCCGAGCGGACGATTGCAAATCCTGATTTCAATTGCGCGCCGTACAGGTTTGAATTGTTGTCAAAGCACGGGAAGCTCATCAGGAATTATTCGTCCAAGCCGCATGAGGAGGAGGTTCTCTTCACGCCCGGAACGAAATTCAAGGTGATCGGAGCGGGGGAGCCCGAATACCATGGCGAAGAGGGTGAGGAGTGTCCCGCGCCGGCTCCGAAGTTCATAATGGTGGAATTGGAGTGAGTGCCTTCCTGTAACACTATAACCGGCATTTCTTGGTGCGGTCGATTATTTCATTTTTCAGCTTTTTGGACAAATCCCTGAAATACGCCGAGTACCCGGCAACCCTGACCACAAGCCAGGGATGACTGTCCGGGTTGTTCCTGGCCTCAATCAGCATGCACTGGTCAAGCACATTGAACTGAATCTGCATTCCTTTGCGATTCTGGCCAAAGAACACCCTGAGGGCATTTGCGACCGCTTGTGTTTTTTCTGCGGTTTCAAGCATCAACGGATCCAATGCCTGGTTATAAGTATAACAATTCAGAAAATGCGATGGATTGATTTTGCTGACGGAACTCATCGAGGACAACAGGTCACAGGCATCACTCCAGTCCGCCGGCGAAACCCCGTTGGCAAGACGATGTCCGGCCGGCCTTCCGCTGGGCAGCGCCCCCATAACCCCCCCGACCAGGGCGTGTGCTCCGCCAGAAAATCCTCCGGCAACATAATATCCGCCGCGCAACGGCCTGCTTTTGCTCTTCAGGCCGGAGACATAAGTCCCGGTCAGGAAATCAATATATTCCGCCTCTTTTTCATGGTTGTTTCCGTATTTCGGGGCGCCCCTCAGCAGCGACATGAGTTTTTTTGACCCGCGGTAATTTTTTTTGAGCGCGCTGGAGAGTTGTGAATAGCTGTAACCGCCGGCCAGTGCGACGTCCAGGGCCATCAGACTGTCGATCACATCCGCCGTTCCGACCATTTGAATGGCGCTGGAATTGTAAATGGCGCCCCCGGCGGTTATGTCCAGTTTCTTCTCCAGGCAGCCTTGAACAAGCATTGATGCCATCGGCAGGCTGAAATAATCCCTTCTGGCCGATTCGATCTTGTGTATGCTTTCGATCAATTCTTCCAGCGCCAGGTTGATTTCCCTGACCAGGGCATCCTTGATCTCCTGGTAGCTCTTGATGCCGTTGTACTCTTTTTTTCGGAATATCCGCGAAATACAATTGGTAACATTTATGCCGCCGGCATCCGCCATGGGATACGCTTTCCCGGGTATTCCAAGCTCGACACATCCGATCGTCCCATAATTCCTGGCATCCTTCAGCGCCTGTTCCGCCGTGACGTTGCCGATTTTCGGCAACCATCCGGCCAGGGCCGGCACGATTGCATCGTCATTGAAGAGCGACGGGGTGAACCCTGTTGTTCTTATCAGATCAAGCGCCTCCTCCAGGAAGCCCTTCCTGCTGAGTGAGCTTGTCCTGAGCGCATAATTGGGCTGTCTCAAGTGAATTCTTCTGATCACCTTGAAAAATATTCTTGTAACCTCATTCTCCCCATCTTTTCCTTCCGGGGTGAGTCCGCCAATGGTAACGGCATAGTAGTTAGGCAGGCCCTCATGGATCTCGGATGTTTTGGCGTTGAAGATGGGATATATTTCATTGGTTTTCAAAAAAAACAGCTGCAGCAGTTCCTGGGTCCTGCTTGATACGATTCCGGCCGCCGCTTCGGCCGACAACCCCTTTTCGCGCGCTGTTTTTTCCACTTCCTTCAGATAAATCGGGTATAAATACTGATCCATTCTTCCGAAACTGATCGACATGTCCAGTGTTTCGGAGACCAGGGCGATATGCGCCAGCATTATGGCCTGCAAGGCTTCCTGGACGGTTTCCGCCGGTCCCTGCGATATTTTCATGCATATCCGCGCTATTTCAAGAAGCTCCAGCGATCGTTCGCTGCCTTCCGGGTGTTTCTTCGCCTCGCTTTGTGCCTCCCGGGAATATCTTTGTGCAAGGCCGGTCAAGCCTTCTGCCGCGATTTTCAGGGACTCAAGGAATTTAATCTCCTTTTCTGTCACCGCTTTCGCCGAGGCGGCTTCAATCCCTTCAATGATTTTTTTCGGACCCCTGTGAATCAGCCCTTCAAAATCAGGAATCAGATGAATTATGCCGCCGACCTCGTTTACAAATCCCTCCACCGGAAACAGCTCATACCGGATGAATTTCAACAAACGCACGATCTTCCCGGGCAACCCCGCGAATAAACGGCCTGGCTTCATTCCCGAGGGCATTTTTTCATCAAAAAATGCGCGGAAAATGATGTTTTTGTTGAGCCAGTATTTTGAAATGTAATCGTACACCAGCTTTTTGTCGCCCCTGGAAAATCTCAACGGCCTTTTTTTAATGAAAGGATTATAATAGTCGCTGATCATGGCGATGCCGGTCAGTTCCGGATAAAACGGCGCCCCCAGCCTCTTTGAAGTATAATTGCCGACTATCAGCTCGTCCGCGTGGATTTTCACCTGCTTGTTGTCCAACACATATTTCAAGCCGCTCGCACGATGCAGTTCCTCCCCGACATCCTGCGACAGCTCCTTATGGAACTTTGTCAGAAGATAAGCCCTTTCAATGCAGATCTCCGGTTGATGGCGGCGCATCTCATCGAGCAGTCTTTGCGTCCGGTCTTTGTTTGTCTTCAATGTCGTGGGTCCTGTTCATGTTCAATCAAGGTCAGTTCCGCTTTCTTGTTCTCTCTAAAAAAGTCGACAGTGCTAGCATAAGCGTGGTCTGTCGTCCCGTCGGCAATCGCCGCGATACCGCTGTTTGCGGTTCTCCCGATGGCGGCCGGTTTATCAATCCATAATTTATGAAATTTCAGCAGCTCCAGTTTCAAAATCCTGTTTTTTTCCAGCAGTTCCAGAAGCAGGTGCAGATCACCGCTTGAATCATTGTACCCGGGTACAACGAGGTACCGTATTATCAGATTTCTTGAGAATTCCTTGAGCCTGTCCAGGTTGGTCAGGATGGCGTCGTTATAACCGCCCGTAATTCTAAAGTGTGTGTCACGATCAACCGCTTTGATGTCCAGATATATGCAATCAAGCAGTTTCAGGCTGGTGGCAAGTTTTTTTGAATCAAAATTACCGTTTGTTTCCAGATTCACCCTGATTTTCCTGCCATGCAGCTCCCGGACCAGTGCGTTGAAGAATTCAGTCTGTAATGTGGCTTCACCTCCGCTCAGAGTTATGCCGCCGCCGGTTGCTTCAAAGTATTTTTTGTCTCTTTCGGCAATTTCAACTATTTCAGCAATGCCAGCCAGCCTGCCCATTGTGACCAGTGCCTTGTTCTGGCAGTTGTCCGCGCACAGGCCGCATGCCTGGCATTTTGACCTGTCAATCAAAACCCCCCCGTTTTTGATTTCAATGGCTTCACAAGTGCAAACCTCCCGGCAGCCGAAGCAGGATTTGCACAAATCCCGGTTGTATGAAATCTGAGGCGCCGGTGACTGGGATTCGGGATTGTGACACCAAAGACACTCAAGGTTGCAGCCCTTGAAAAAAACAACCGTCCTGAACCCTTTTCCGTCCTCTAGAGACCCTTTTTGAATGTTGAAAATCATTCCTTTGATCGTGTTCATCCGAATATGACACTGATTTTAGCAGTGACGGCTAAAAATGTTAATAAATTGTTTGCCCGAAAAATAACTAATTGTTTTTATTGGACAATATTCTATTGCGCGCATGATATATATTGGTGTTTTGGGGGTATAATAATAAGTATGATGCGAACACATTATATTGATGTTGGTATTGTTTGTTTTTGCATTTTTATGCTGACCTCGTGTTTGATGAGCGATCCCGTTGAAGTTGCTACCGTGGCGCCCGACACGCGGCCATACACAGTTGCAACAGGCGCAGCGCCAGCGAGTGCATATTCAGGTGTGGAGTGGGGTGAAGTTACCGCAACCATCAAAAATCCCGACGGGGGGATTCATTATGGTGCCGGCGGTGGACTCAGCATGCATGCTTATACGGACGCCGGGTGTACGCTGGGGGCGGCAAATACGCTCAACGTGACATCGTCGTGGATAGTTGACGGTGTCGCGCATTTTACCGGTCTTCTCTATAATTGGCACGAAGCCCACAATGAAGGAAATTTATATTATCGCATAAATACTAGCTACGGCAACGTCTGCAATCAGACACCCGTATATATCATGCGCAAGTTCAATGAAGGATACGGTTATAATCATTTTGGCAGCACGGGCGCCGCTGGTGGCACGGTGGCTAATACATATTTGCTGGATTATGTGCGTTCGTCGCAGATTGATTCGGCCGGCAGGTATGTGATCATCGGATACAGCAAGAACGCTTCCGGTATGTTAGAGCTTGCCATCTGGAGGTACAATAGAGACGGCACACCCGACACGGATTTCGGCGGGGACGGCGCGGTGAACTTCGGTACCACGGGCGCCGCCGGCGGCACCGTCGCCAACACCTATCTGAATGATGTTGGAACTTCATTGCAAATCGATTCGGCCGGCAGATATGTAATCGCCGGATACAGCAAAAATGCTTCCGGTCTGTTTGAGCTTGTCATCTGGAGATATAATTCAAACGGCACGCCCGATACGGATTTCGGCGGGGATGGCGCCGTGAACTTCGGCACCACGGGCGCCGCCGGCGGCACCGTCGCAAATACCTATCTGGTTGATATAGGACGATCTCTTGTAATCGATTCGCTCGGCAGATATGTGGTCGCTGGATACAGCAAAAACGCTTCAAACAAGAATGAGCTTGCCATCTGGAGATATAATTCAAACGGCACGCCCGACACGGATTTCGGCGGGGACGGCGCGGTGAACTTCGGCATCACGGGTGCCGCTGGTGGCACTGTTGCAAACACCTACCTGAATGATTATGGCATTTCACTTCAAATCGATTCGGCTGGCAGGTATGTGGTCGCCGGATACAGCAAAAACGCTTCAAACAAGAATGAGCTTGCCATCTGGAGATATAATTCAAACGGTACGCCCGACACGGATTTCGGCGGGGACGGCGCGGTGAACTTCGGCACCACGGGCGCCGCCGGTGGCACTGTTGCCAATACCTATTTGAGTGATTCGGGGATGTCACTTCAAATCGATTCGGCCGGCAGGTATGTGATCACCGGCAACAGCATCAATGCCTCCAATAAAACAGAAATGGCCATCTGGAGATATAATTCAAACGGCACGCCCGATACGGATTTCGGCGGAGACGGCGCGGTGAACTTCGGCACCACGGGCGCCGCCGGCGGCACTGTTGCCAATACCTATTTGAGTGATTATGGGGCGTCACTTCAAATAGATTCGGCCGGCAGATATGTGGTCGCCGGGCAAAGCAAAAACGCTTCAAACAAGAGTGAGCTTGCCATCTGGAGATATAATTCAAACGGTACGCCCGACACGGATTTCGGCGGAGACGGCGCGGTGAACTTCGGCACCACGGGCGCCGCCGGCGGCACTGTCGCCAACACCTATCTGAATGATGTTGGAAGTGCTTTCCAGATTGATTCGGCCGGCAGGTACGTGATCGGCGGGATCAGCACTAGTGACTCCAACAAATTTGAAATGGCGATCTGGCGCTATCTGTCCGGCGGGACGCTGGATTTATAACCCAGCGGTCTGCCCTCGCGCCTCGTGTTAAAACCCGTACCGTATTCCGATTCCAAATCCGTTAAGCATCTCGGAGACGGCTTTATCCTTGTCGGATGCGTCTATGATGGTTTTTTTCGTGAACTGCAGGTGATTGAACGCAAGTAAACGGTATTCTTTATAGATCCTGATCAGAACATCTGTGTTTATCTGAAAATTAAAACTTTGAAAGATTATGTAGCTGCCGGTAATGCCGGTTTCGAGATCCCTCCAGCTGATGCGGCCGAACAGCCCGGTGCGGATTCCGTGCAGGGAGGTAAAATGATAATAGGGCGATTTGTTGATGCCGGTATAACCGGCGTATCCCAGCAGCAAGCCGCCGTGGAAAACAAGCCCTTTGTCCGATGGCGGGGGGCCGAACCTGCCTTTTATGTTAAAGCCGTACCAGAGCGGGGTGATCATCCTCCCTTCGTCTTCAAGGCCGAAGGCCTTGGAGCCCGTATAAATGTCAGCGCCCAACCACTTGTGCCAGAAACCGGCGGCAAGCTGTCCTCCAAACATCATGGCGTTTGCGAAGCCCTTGTTCTTAATGACGTTGGTTGAGATCATGTAGACACCGGTTCTGATGTCTACATTGAAGCTGCTGCTGTCTGTATTTGTGGTTTGGGCTGTGGCGGCAAGCGGCGCGGAAGCCGCAATCAAAATTACGACATGTCTTATGATCTGCATGATTTCAGTTTAATCAAGAAACACGCATGATGGAAATGATTTATGCCTTACCGATGTTTTTTCGGGATAAAAACCCCGGATTCAAAACCGGCAGGGATGGATTATTCCAAACTTTGAACCATTTCCACTTGAATGAGCCATACCCGTGCCATAGCATTTGTCAAATGCGGCCATGGAAGCTCTGGATAGCAGCCTTCTTGCTTATAAATGTTCTTGCCAACGTTAACGGATTCATGAACCCCATGTCCCGCTTTGCATCAATTGCCGCAATGGTCGAACACCGCACTTTCAGGATCGATCCATATGTAAAAGCCAACTGGACCGATGACTGGGCGCGAGTGACTTCGCCGGACGGATCACAAGCCTACTATTCAAACAAAGCTCCTGCTCCGGCGCTTGTTGGCGTCGGCCTGGCGGTATTGCTCGACACCTTCCTGCTTTCCGGCGCGGTCACCCCGGAGCAACGTGACGAAATGCGCTTTAAAAAACGCTACGTATATCTCCTGGTGCTTTCACTTCTGTTTCAAGTGATACCGTTTGCCCTTTGTGCCCTTCTTGCAACCAAGGCGCTTGCGGCTGCAGGCCTTGGTGCGTCGGCAATTGCGTTCGCGCTTCTTGCGATGCTTTTCGGCAACACGTCATCAATGTTCATGAACACCTATTTCGGCCACGGCTTCACGGCAGCATGCATGCTTGCCATGGTACTCGCGCTGCTCCGTGGACGCCCGGCACTATTCGGATTTTTTTATGGGCTCGCGCTTCTGTCTGATTACGGATTTGGCGTAGTTGCACCCGCCGCCGCGCTGGCGGTTGTCGTAGCACTCGGCTGGCGCAAACTTTTCAGATTTGCCCTTGGAGGCATCGTGCCGGGGCTTCTTTGGGTCTGGTATCATCAGACTTGTTTTGGCGGACCGCTGGAGATAGCAAACAAATTTCAAAATCCCGTATACCGCGATGTTACGTCCCAGAGCGGCAATTTATGGGGGATTTTTTTTCCATGGCCAAGGCTGTCAACTGCGTACGAGCTTTTCCTGGGCAGCTCGCGTGGTTTTCTTTGGACACAACCATGGTTGCTGTTCGTTCTTGCAATAATTGTATTTTGGATTTTTCGAAGGCGCTCACAACTTTCACGCGCCTGGCTTGGAATAGCAGCACTTGCATTATTGGGTTTTACGGGACTTGTGTGGGTCAATTGTTCTTTCGGCGCATGGCATGGAGGCGGCGCTCCTGGACCGCGCTATATTTCGCCGATCCTGCCCCTGTTCGGACTCCTCGGAGGGTTTGTTTTTGAGCGCGCGGCGCAAAAGATCAGGGTGATACTCTGGCTTCTTCTCGGTGTTGCGATGCTGCTCTTTGTAGCCGCAATTTCATCGTTCATCGTGATTCCGCCCGGGCCCCTCTGGGGCGTGATCTTCGGACACCTTGTTCATCACCACTCAAACACGCCACTTGTCAGATTTGCAGTATTCACATTCATTATTTCCACTACAGGTGTGTATTGCGCCAAAACCGTCAAATTGAAGCTTGGTTCAAGGCAGATTTGATTACATCTCCGGGGGCCGGATCTTCACTTTGAATCGTTCCGCAAAAACCCGGCGAATGCGGCTATTGTCGTCTTCGTCGTAGATCTCGCCCCAAACTTCCTCAGCCTGGCTTT
>MEQJ01000025.1:32078-41792 GCA_001770165.1 Bdellovibrionales bacterium RIFOXYD1_FULL_53_11
ATCAGACCGGCGCCCAGCCACATCCAGCCATTCGTGAACACGCCGACGCTGAGCAGAGACTGCCCGAAAGAACGGCAATTGAATAAATATAGAACTTCAATGAGCACGATCATCGCCACCACTGCGATCCTGGCTTCCGGCAATGAAGCCTCCTGACTCAGCATCCAGCGGAAAATCACGTAAACGCTTGCGGTCATAAGTGCAGCAACGAGCAGCACTCGGCCAGCCAATACACCGTTGAGAAGCGGCGTATCCGGCGGGTTGGGGGGGGCGAGCCATGATTCCGCGTTCCTTGGGTTCAAAGGCGAGCGTCATTCCGAGCAGTACGGCGGTCATCATATTTACCCAGAGAATCTGCACCGGCAGAATCGGCAGGGTAAGGCCCAGCAGAATCGCTATAATCAATACCAGTGCTTCTCCCATGTTGGTTGGAAGCGTCCAGACGATGAATTTTTGCAAATTGTCGAATACACCACGCCCCTCTTCGACGGCGGCTGCAATCGAGGCGAAGTTGTCGTCCGTCAGTACCATGTCGGCCGCTTCTCGTGCCACTTCGGTACCTCCAAGCGCCATGGCGATGCCGACGTTGAATCCCACGCGGCTCAGGATAGAACCGGCACTCAAGAAATGATTGAGTTGATCATACCTTCCACTCAGGTGTAGACGCAAAATCAGCTGACAATGTGATAAAAACCAGATCGGTACCTCGGTTTTTTTCTTGGGGTAGGATATGAGCGATCCACAAAATCAAAGAATCCAGTTTCCAGAGCGAAACAAAGAAACTCGTCTGGAAATTGCCATCGACTCATAGCCGCATGATCGATATCGCCTTGGTTTAGTGCTTTTACCACAAAATCACGATCCTCTTTGTAAACGGGCGGCAGATCAAATCCACCGTTGTCTGGTTCTTTTACGGAAACTTTTGCACCCGCTTCTCGATGATTTCCGTCACCGTTTGTTGAAGCTCCAGGCAAGTCTCCTTGAGCTCCGCTAGCTTTTCCATCTGATATTGGTAGTGCTCGGCCAGCTGCCATTGCTCCTCCTGTTTGCGCCTCAGACATACTTGTCTGGATTTACCGTCGCGCACGACCTGAATGACCTTGTAAGGCCCATGACGATCAGCGTCGTTCGTCGCACACTTGCAATTGGCCCTTCCGCATTTTCGAAACACCTCGGTCGCGGAACCGTGAATGAGGGGGTCTGAGAACAAACAGCGTGAAGCAAGATGCTCAATCCGATCGCTGATTTTTCGAATGGTTTGCCGATAACGCGAGAGTTGTTCTGGGTTAATCATTTAAGTGTTTACATATCTATATTAAATGTAATATGCAAGACAAGAAAGCAAAAGTGCCGCACGGGGGTGATTTATTTTTTGATGCGGAGCAATGTTTTATGGGATCCGAATTACCGCAGGTTTTGCGGTCCGGCAGGCACCCACCCGCCTTTTTTTAGAGTGTCTGAATCACAGTTATTGGCGTTAAAAACCGGCGTTTCCCAATAATTTCCCAATTTGAAAAACAATATTGACATAGTGTCATCTATAAGTGACACTATAAATTAGGTATGGAAACCCGTCCAAGAATCATTAAAAAATACGAAACAGAAAATGGTCAATGCCCATACGATGAATGGTTTGATGGATTGCGTGACACTAAAACCCAAGCCATCGTTGCAAACAGGCTAAATAGAGTCATTCAAGGCAATTTTGGACAATGCGAACCAGTTGGTGACGGAGTTCTGGAACTCAAAATAGATTTTGGACCTGGATTTAGAGTTTATTTTGCCTAGGATGGCGATGTTCTGGTGATTTTGCTCTGTGCCGGAGACAAATCCTCGCAGGATCGAGACATCAAAAGAGCCAAGGATTTTTGGGCTGATTATCGGAGGTGATTTATGCCAAAGCGTGTACGTGATTACGAAGCAGATTTGATTGAACGTCTTAAGGACCCTAAATTTACCGTCGAATATCTTAATGCTGCACTCGAAGACGAGGACGAAGGTACGGAAGAGCGTTTTTTAATTGCACTTCGGCATGTCGCCCAGGCACAAGGCGTAAGTTTTATTGCTGAACGCTCCGGCGTAGCCAGACAAGCCATCTATAAATCACTATCTAAAGATGGAAATCCTGAACTTGCAACTCTGCGATCAGTGCTCGGGGCAATGGGTCTGAAATTAGCGGTCGAGAAAAAAAAGAAAGCTATCTGAAGCCGCCTGTTTCCCAAAAGACAATGTAGAGAAAGCAGCGTCCCGTTCATGACGACGTAAACGTCCTCAAGGGACAAAGTCGTTTTTGGGCATTGATTATTATCGCGAATATTTTTCCATCGCATTACAATATCTAGAAACAGACCTTTGAGACGTAGTGAACGGGACACGTTGGGAAGAAGTGCCTTATGATTGGTCGATTGCGGATCGATAACTGGCGTCCCCACGGGGAGTCGAACCCCGGTTTGCGCCGTGAGAGGGCGCCGTCCTAGGCCACTAGACGATGAGGACGCATCTCCAAAGAACGGAAGTAACCTATTATATTGGTCCGCCTGATTTTTCAATCAGTGATTGAAAAATCAGGCCCGCTTGACGATCACGCAGGTAACCGTTCTGTCATTGCCCCCCATGCTGATCATGAGGCCGTGATCCTTTTTTATCGGGGCCTGGTTCTCAGCTTTGCCCGTAAGCTGCAGTTGGAGATCCACAAGCTGTCTCACGCCTGATGCGCCGGTTGGATGGCCGTAACCGACCAGTCCGCCCGAAGAGTTGGTCGGCAGCTTGCCGTCAGTTGCCGTATGACCGTCGAGGACAAACTGCGCCGCGGTGCCGCGATCAGCAAACCCAAGGGATTCCAGCGCAAGCAGCCCCGTAATCGTAAAACAGTCGTGAAGTTCGAGCGTGCCGATATCGCCATGCCTGAGCCCCGCCATCTGCAGGGCCCTCTGACCGGCAGCGGCTGTCGTGTCGAGATCGGTGAGGTCATATGGTTTTTCGGTGATGTTTCCTTCGGCGCTGGCAAAACCGGCAACCTCGACCGCATCGTGTTCTGAAACGCCGAGACGCGCAAGCCCCTCTTCGCTTGCGATCACCAGCGAGGCCGCGCCATCTGACACTTTCGAGCAGTCAAAAAAGTTGAGATGCTCGACAAATGCCTTGGGATTCGGGGGCATCATGCCAAGGGCAAAAAGGTCCTTTTCGGCATTGTGGAATTCCTGCGCGCGCTTGTTTTTGCGGGCGTTCGTGATGGCGATCTCGAACCATTTTGCCATGCCCCTGCGCGCAAGCTCTGCCCCATGTTTTTGGTAGTACGCGCCGGCCCGGTCCGAAAAAACGCCCGGAAAGAAAAACGCATGACCCGCTTTGCGCTCACCGCCGTGATAACCGGCGCCGGCCAGAATATCGGCTCCGTATACGGCCTTGACGGTATTCTGCACCTCAAAGCCCGCGACAAAAACCGATTCGGCCTGTTCTGCAAGTACAGCCTTGATTCCTGTCGCAAGTCCAAGTCCGCCCGATCCGCAGGCGCCCTCGACGCGGATGCATGGTTTGTGCTTGAGGCACGGAACCATGTTTGGCAGGAAGCCCGCCAGATTGCCTTGCTTGATAAAACGCCCCGCCATGAAGTTCGCGATCACGCCTTCATCAAACGCGTCGGGATTCTTCACTTGTGAGAGCGTGCCCTTGGCGGTTTCGGCCAGATAGGTCTCAAAAGCGGGCATGGGTTTGCGCGGGTTGAACTCCTTGCGCCCGGAGCCGAACGAGACCGTGTAATATCCTGCTGCGACGTAGATTTTCTTGTGTAGTTTTTTCATGGCTTTTTACCTCAGAAATATGTGTTTTCAGGGCCGTAAACGTGGAAAAAACCGTTTTCCAGGACCTGGTTTACGTCTTCAATCCGGTTTGCAACGCCGTCCTTGACAAGTTCCCTTGCGATGCTGCGCGAGCATTCGAGATATTTTCTTGCATGAACGCAGCCCGCCGCGTCCGACGAGAAAAGCTCCTTGAAGTAGATGCCAAGCTTGTCGGCCTTTTTCTTGTCGCCGAGCAGTGCTTTCCAGGGCGTGTAGGATTTGGGAAGAGCCCCCAGGTGATCGTCGCATTTGCGCGTCCAGTCCCCCTCTGAAAAAAGGATGTACCGGTTTTCCTGCAGGCTGTAGACCCCGACCGGCTTGTTTTTTTCGTATTTGAGAAAGCCGTCCTTTTGCGAGCCGTCCGCAAACTGTCCGCCGATGATCTTGTTTTTGTACATGGCATTGATGGTTTCGTTTTCGAACCCGGGATTGCCAAGATACGTTTTCATGATGGCAAGGATATGCCGGCATACGTCGACGCCTACGTAGTCGTGCAGCTGAAAAATCCCCATCGGCCGCACCATGAAGTCCTGCGTAATTTTATTAACGCAGTAGACGGCCTCGTGTGGCGCAAATCTTTTCTGCAGCTCGCTGACCAGGTCAAAGGAATACAGCACGTCACGCAGAAAATGCCCGTTCCCGATGAAGCCCGCCTTGTCGTTCGATGGCACGATGGTTTTTTTGAGGCGTTTGCCGAGTTCCATGGAGATGTTTTTGATGTCTGTCGTGGTGCCTGCGGACGATATCAGTTCGACCAGTTTTTGCACCGCCGGCGGATTGTAAAAATGATAGCCGATGATGCGGCCGCCAAGCCCCGCCTTGCTGTCGATTTCCGATATCGGGATCGAAGAGGTGTTTGTGAAATACATCGTGTCCGGCGGGCAGACCCTGTTGAGGTTGTTGTAGACGCCGAGCTTGACGTCCAGATCTTCAATGATCGCTTCAAACACGAGTTTTGAACTCTTCGCGCTCAGCGGATCGGTGTTCGTTCTCAAAAGGTCTTGCGAATCATTGACAAAGGATTCAATTACATCGGAGTTGTCTACAAGCGCCGGGTTGTCCTTGGTGTAAATGCGGAGCATGACGATGTTTTTTTCGGCATATTTGACGAGCTGCTTGCGCAGGTATCTTCTCAGCTCGCCAAGCGCGGTTTCGTTGGTGTCGACAAGGTTGAGGACAAATCCGCCGCTGCCGAGCCTGCCGGTCTGCTCAAGTTCCAGTCTTGCCATTTCCTGCAAAAGAAGAAGCGAAATCCCGCTTCCCATTTTTCCTGCGGCACCAAGCACCGTCACGTTTTTAAGGGCTTCGTTCAAAACCATGGTTGTGATCTCCTTCATATAGCGTGAAAAATAGACCTTTTGGCTGCCGTGTTCAACGACAATTCGCATGGCGTCATGGTACCCGGAACTCCGTGGCTTCGTGCACAATATCGTGGACTGGCGAGTCATGGCGGTTTTTTCTGCGGCCGAAGACGCTGTTTTGTCGATGATTTTGCGGTGTCGCACAGTGTCGCGCCCGGTAGGGATTGCATTATTTGATATTGTGGAAGAGTGCGTTAATTAAAGCATTTCTTCATTTGCGGTGCGTTAGAATGCTAAGCTGGTAATTGATGAATACGGAAACAAGGCCCCAGTTGCAGCAGCTTTACAGGATCAAGGCAATGCATATCGCCGAGCGTCTCAGGCTCAAGGATCTTCGCGAGAAGTTTTCCAGGCCGGTCACGGATTTTTCAAATTATGAGCTGGTCATCAAGTATTCGGACGACTCATATTTCTTTGTCTACAATTACGGGTCGATCGTGTTCTTTAATGTGCCCGACGATCTCCAGGAGCGGGAGCTTGCGGCCATCCAGGAGTTCAGGACCCCGTCTGATGTGGCGCGTACAAGCGATGTGTTTTTTATCGAAGTGCAGGAGGGGTTGCCGCCCGAGAACGTGAACAAGGTGTATTTTGACCGGGTTGTGGTGGCGGCGCTGTCTTTCGAGAAAATCAAGATTGTCTGCATGCATCTGGCCGAGAGCACCGCGCTCGAATATTACGAGATACTGATCGAGAATCTGCTTGAAAAAACGAGTGTTTTTTCCCGAAAGCTTGAACGGCAGGGCCGGATACTGGAGAGTTCGGAAGAACTCGTAAAATTCATCGGCAAGTGCCTCAATACCAAACAGGAAATCATTGCAAACCTGTATATTGTCGATTCGCCCGAAGAGACCTGGGATAATGCCGAGCTTGACAAGGTGTTCCGTGAAATGAAGATCATGATGGAAGTGGATACGCGCTATCGTGCACTTGATTACAAGATCAAAATCATCCAAGACAGCGTAGAGATCATCGTAGATCTGGCCAAAACCAAGCGCGAAACGATGCTGGAACTCATCATCATCCTTTTGATAGCCTTCGAAGTGGTTCTTTCGATCATCAAGTGGCAATAATTTGCTTGCAAAAGCCGCAAGTTGTCTTTAGCGTTAGTAGTATAGGAGCGTAACGAGCCATGACTAAAGCAGATCTGATCAACCAAATTGCCGAGAAAGCGCATCTTCAACACAAGCAGTCCGAGATGGTTGTAAATCTTGTTTTTGACATGATGGCCGATGCGCTCAAAAAAGATGATCGTATTGAAATCAGGGGCTTCGGCTCGTTTGTAAATCGCAGCTATGGCAGCTATCAGGGCCGCAATCCCAAGACCGGGCAGGTTGTGCAGGTTCCGCCAAAACGAGTGCCTTTTTTCAAAGTAGGCAAGGAACTCAAAGAGATGGTCGACGGGATGCAACTAAAACAGGATGCTCCCCAGGGCTGATTTTTTGCCGCTAGAGCGGCGAACCTGATTTAACCCAGTGAACAACAAAAATGGCGATGGCAAGGGTGCAGCGGTACGCGATGTATCTGCCGAATCCCTTGCGCTGAGACTGTTTCATGAAGCCGTCGATAGCGAGTAATGATGCCAGCATGGTTATTATTACCGTCACGATGAAGGTCAGCCAGCTCATGCCATGCATGGGCTGGGCGGCATTCCAATTGATGATGTGAAGGTGTTTGAACACGCTGCCGGCGATCACGGGTGCCGCAAAAAGAAATGTGAATTTGGTGGCGGTTTCACGGTTGAAGTTCCTGAGCATTGCCACGCTTAGCGCTCCGGCGGCCCGTCCGCAGCCACCCAGCAGAAACAGCGACTGGCCGATTCCTGTCAGGACGGAATCAAGCCAGTTGAGGTCAAACATCCCTTTGGTCCGGCGGCTCATGGAATCGGCGAGCCAGAGCGGAATGCAGAAAACGATAAGCAGGGCGCTTGTAAGAAGAAGGTTTTCAGAAAGCAAAGCGGTTTTTTCGCCCAGATAATACCAGGCAATCGCAGCGGGCATGCCCGCAAGAAACATGAAAAACGGCATGCGTTCGTCGAGCGTCATGGGTTTTTTGCGGAAGATGATCACCTGGATGAGCGAAGAAATTATGCTTGCCCAGTCATGTATGAAATACACCACGAGCGCCAGAAAGGCGCCGGCACTGAGGGCGCCGAGAAATATATCATCGGGTACGGGCCAGCCCAGGAAATATGCCACTGCCGAGTGATGCGCTCCTGCGCCGACCGGCAGGAACTCGGCAAAGCCGTGTATGATACCGTAAACGATTCCCTGAAAGGTTGTCATATCAAGAAGTTTACAGTCGACTCCCGTGATGAGCCAAGAAAAAACACCTGATTGATTCACATATCCGGGATATATTGATCACATGACAAGGATAAGAGGGGTGTTTTGCAACCGGACGCTTAACTTCAGCGCCATCAAGGCCATCGGGTACGACATGGATTATACGCTGGTGCATTACAACAGCGGCAAGTGGGAGGAGACGGCGTACCACCATCTCAAACACAATCTCAAGCAGTTCGGCTGGCCCCTTGACGGGCTCAAGTTCGACCCCGACCGCGTCTGCCGGGGGCTCATCATAGACACGGAGCTGGGCAATCTCGTCAAGACAAACCGCTTCAGGCTTGTGAAAAACGCGATGCATGGCACGAGGCCGATGGATTTTTCGGAACAGAAAAAAACCTATTCCAGGATCATGGTTGATCTCTCCGATTCGAGGTGGGTCTTCCTCAATACGCTGTTTTCGCTTTCCGAAGCCTGCATGTTTGCGCAGCTGGTGGATCTCCATGACGACCAGAAGCTGCAGAATGTGGCGGGATATGCGGATCTTTACAAAAAAGTCAGGGTTGCGATCGACACGGCCCACATGGAAGGCCGTCTCAAGGAGGAAATAATCAACGACAAGAAGAAATTCGTCGTTCTGGACGAGGAGGCGCCGCTCGCACTTCTGGACCAGAAGCATGCGGGCAAGAAGCTTCTTCTGATTACGAATTCCGAATGGTCGTACACGAACGAGATCATGTCCTACGCGTATGATCCATTTATGCGGAAAGGAAGGACCTGGCGGGATTTTTTTGATTTGATCATAGTTGAAGCGCGCAAGCCGGATTTCTTCACCTCCGGAGCGCCGTTTTTTCAGATTGTGAGTGAGGACGGGCTGCTCCGGCCCCATCCGGGCAATTTTGACGGCAGCAAGCTTTATCTCGGCGGCAGCGCCGGCAGGCTTGAAAAGGAGCTTTCGCTTTCGCAGGACGAGATTCTTTACGTGGGTGATCACATGTTCGGCGACGTGCATGTTACCAAGAACATGCTCAGGTGGCGCACGGCCCTCGTACTCCGGGAGCTGGAGGGCGAGATAGCGGCCGCCGAGGCGTTTTCAAAAACCCAGAAGGAACTAACCGCTCTCATGAGTGAAAAAGAATCCCTGGAAAAACAGCTTTGGTCGCTCAAGGTCAGAATCCAGCGCAGCAAGGCCGGGTATGCCGATTCGAGGGGGCCTGTTGTTGACCGTGATGAGCTTGGGGCTTTGAAGCAAAAACTGATGGAGCTTGATACGCGCATCAGTCCTCTTGCGGCGCAGTCCGGCGAAGTGCAGAACAAGCAATGGGGCCCCTTGATGCGTGCGGGCAATGACAAGAGCCATTTTGCGTTCCAGATCGAAAGATACGCGGATATTTATACCTCGCGCGTTTCGAATTTTCTGTTCACGACGCCTTTTGCGTATCTAAGGAGCCCGCGCGGGGTGCTGCCGCATGACTGAAAAAATGGTGTAAAAATCCGGAGGTTCCGTCCGCGCCTGCGGAATTGCAAACATGTTGCTGCTTTTGAGAACGTTCAGAAGATAATTTGCTTCAATTGAAGCCAGCAAGTCGAGGTTGAGCAAGTCCTTGTTCACGGAATTAAGTGGAATCACAGCGGCTAGTTTTGTCCCCGCACAAAAGCTGTTTGCATTGCCGGCTTTTCCGAGCTGATTGCAGTAACCAAGTTGTGGAACCACCAGTTCGATTTTGCCGCGCATGTTGATGATTAGCACACCGAGTATGAATCCTGCAGTTGAGCGCAGAATGTAACGGTTGGCGTCGACGAAGCGCGCGTTTATACCCATAAGGAATCCTGCTTCCTCGGATTTGTCGTCTAATGATGTACGGAGGTTGCTTTCGATGGAACCAATTGGTTTTCGACCCGAACCGCCTACGGTGAGGTGCCGCTGAATTGGCCATGCGAGGTGATCAGGTTTTAAACATTTATTATGGTGCATCGTCATGATTTCCGATATGGTCGGCAATTGCGGCTTTTTCGTCCAGCATCTGCTAGCCATCTAGGACCTGATTCGCCTCGTCCGAGCCGCTACCTTGACCGCCACCGGCTTTGATATTCCTCCTCGCGTACTCCCCCAGACAGACTTGTGGCCATATCATGACCAACGGCAATGACGCCTCGGTTCTGAGTCACCTCGGCTGGTCTTTTCAGTTTGCTTTCAACTATACCTGGCTTCCCAGAGTACATTTCCATCCC
>MEQJ01000026.1:0-221 GCA_001770165.1 Bdellovibrionales bacterium RIFOXYD1_FULL_53_11
TAAATGAAAACAGATTTTCATTTGTGGCGAGTGACGGAAATTCAAGCGATTCACGTTTAGTGACATCGCTTATTTTACTGCGTCCTTGAGTGCTTTTGCGGCACGGAACTTAGGAACCTTGGTTGCAGGAACGTGAACAGCCTCACCCGTCTTCGGGTTGCGTGCTGTGCGTGCTGCGCGGGGCTTGACGGAAAAAATGCCCAAACCGGCAATTGAAACCT
>MEQJ01000026.1:247-318 GCA_001770165.1 Bdellovibrionales bacterium RIFOXYD1_FULL_53_11
GATCATATCAACAACTTTCTCGGCAGCTGCTTTGGTGCCTCCCAATTCTGCATGTACTGCCTCAACGAGTC
>MEQJ01000026.1:325-4653 GCA_001770165.1 Bdellovibrionales bacterium RIFOXYD1_FULL_53_11
ATTCATAGTAATTGAAATTTTTGTAACGCTAATAACGATCGTATGATCCGTGTATATTTGTGCGGCCCTGTGCGGGTAACCGCGTTCGACCTTTTTCGCAGGGCCATCGCCGCAACACGGCCTTTCGCGCCCTTAGAAACAGTATATAGTATCAGGGTTTTTGCGCAACATGCGCAAGGGGACAAATAGGGCCAGGGTAAAACCCTCTCAAATAAAGGAAATATTTCTTGAGGGGCCTCTTAGCGGGCGTACTCAAGGACACGGAGCTCGCGGATCACATTTACCCTTATTTCACCAGGGTATTTTAGCTCATTCTCTACGCGCAGCGCGATCTCTCGAGCCAGGTTGCGGGCCTCAATGTCGGCAACTTTGTCGGGGGTCACAAAAACCCGGATCTCGCGTCCCGCTTGGATCGCATAGCTTTTTTCCACACCCTCAAAGGAGTTTGCTATCGCTTCGAGATCCTGGAGACGTTTGATGTAATTCTCCACGGAATCGCGGCGAGCACCCGGTCGGCCGCCGGAAATGGCGTCTGCGGTCTGCACAATGATCGATTCGATCGTTTCGTACGGGTATTCTTCGTGGTGCGATTGCATCGCCTTCACGATGCGCTCATCAACACCGAATTTCTGGAGGATCCGGCGGCCGATCTCCACATGCGTCCCCTGTACTTCGTGGTCCACCGCCTTGCCGATGTCATGGAGGAGTGCTCCGGCACGGGCGATGGCGACATCGGCACCAAGCTCTTGGGCGATCATGCCGGCGATATGGGCCATTTCGGTGGAGTGCTGGAGGACGTTCTGTCCATAGCTCGTACGGAAATAGAGACGTCCCAAAATGGCGATCAGTCGCGGGTCAAGGTTGAACACACCGCATTCGTATGCCGCCTGCTCGCCCTTCTCTTTGATGATCTTGCCGATGGTCTCGCGTGATTTTTCCACCATCTCCTCTATCTTTACAGGCTGAATGCGGCCGTCCAAGATGAGGTTCTCAAGAGCAATGCGCGCGATCTGGCGACGAACGGGATCAAACGATGACACCACAATGGCGCCGGGCGTGTCGTCGACAATGAGTTCAACGCCCGCAGCACGTTCAAATGCGCGAATATTACGCCCCTCTTTCCCGATGATCTTACCCTTAATGTCTTCTGAGGGGATGGAAACGGCGGTCGCCATGGTTTCTGATGCGGTGGATGAGGCAAGGCGCTGGATAGACGTTGCCAAGATATCCTTCGCTTTTTGTTCGAGCTTCTCAACGCCCTCAAGCTCAAGTTTCTTGATGCGTACCAGGAGATCTTCCTCGGACTCACGCTCAATGCGCGTAAGGAGCTCTTTGCGGGCATCTTCGGCGGAAAGTTTGGATACGCGCTCAAGTTCTGCAAGGGTTTGGGTGTTTTTGCGGTTAGCTTGTTCGGTAAGGGCTTCAAGTTCTTGCTCACGTTCCTTGAGCCGGCCAGCTTCGCTGTCAATATCGCCTTGTCGACGATCCAAAAGCTCCTCTTTTTTAATGAGGCGGTCTTCGGTTTGTTTGAAATGCGACTGTTTCTCCTTTTCTTCTTTGCGAGCCTCTTCGGTGATGGAAACGGCTTTTTTCTCGGCCTCCTCCGTGATCTTCTGAGCTTCTTCTTTTGCGCCCAAGAGAAGCTGTTTGATCTCGAGCTCAACGGTGCCTTTTTTGCCTAATGTGAGGAGAAGGCGGAGGACATACCCCAGCGCGATCCCCACCACACCGGCCATGGCCGCAAGTGCGAGGGCGAATTTTATTGATAACATAACGTTTCAGGATGAACCCGATCCGTCCTTTGTGTCCCTATGATTCGTTCAGCTAGGTCCGCGAGCAGCTAAAGCAAGCGCGCAGTCCGCAAAAAGCGTTGCGTGGGCAGAAGGAGTGTTCGTGGGAAAATCCGATGGTCATAGGTTTGAAACAAGGGTAAGGTCGAGGTCGATCAAATACAAATTGGTAATACCTTCACAATACCAGAGGAGCGGGGGAATGTCCATGAACGGGATCTGCCGGCAAAACACAAATTTGCACGAGTTATCCACACGTATTGGAGCGTCATTGTTCACCGCGAGGTATACTATGGAGAAGGAACTTGTACTGATACATAATCTATGACACCCGAAGAGCTTATCGCATCCGCTGAACAAAAACCGAAGAAATTTCAAATGATCGGTGCCGCGGCACTTGTCGTGGTTGCGATGCTCCTTCTGCTCATTTCGTCCCGATATGGGGGGAATGTTGGTACTCAAAATGAAAACACTCCCACGATCCCTCTTTCTGAAGAACACCGGGCCGTGCTTGAAGCACGCATTAGCGACAATACTCCCGCTCCGCCACTTCCTCAAGAGCAAGTAGCCGTTCTTGAAGAAAGAATACAGAATGACGTTCCCGCCCCCACACTTTCCGATGAACAGCGTGCAGTGCTCGAAGCGCGCATGAATAATGTCCAAGATACGCAGTAATTATCAGTAGCAAGTTATATTTTATGAAACCATCTCTCGCCACTCTCAAGTCTGTCGCCCTCGCGATTCTCCTTACTCTCGGAGTCTCCTATGCCTCTGCGGCATGGCAAGCTGCACCCGCGGGGACTCCTCCTACCTGCACCGACCTTACTATTCCAGGCTGTAACCCACCGATCAACATAAGCACCACCTTTCAGTCAAAGGCAGGGGCACTTGATGTCGTAGGGACTCTCTCGGGCATCAACGCGATTTTCACCGGCAAGGTGGGGATTGGTACTCTGAGTCCCACACAAAAGCTTGATGTAGCGGGCACAGTAAAAGCGACAGGGTTCCAGCTCACCACCGGCGCAGGAGCAAGCAAAGTGCTCACCTCAGATGCTAGCGGAAATGGAACATGGCAGGATGCAGCGGGGGGGTTGACAAACTATAACAATCTTCCCGCGGGCACGGTGGCAGGGTATTGCCCCGCTGCAGGTACAGTTTACGCTCCTGCAATTGTTGACAATGGAGGATGCAAGTGCGCTAGCGGATGGACACAAATAGCATATACAGAAAATACCTATCAAAATTCGTACGGCTGCATAAAGAATTAACGAATAGTTTTTCAGTTGACCCAGGACATGTCTATCCACAAGAAACTTTTCCTCGCACTATCGTTCGTAGTAGTTTCTGCGATGGCGGTTATTCTCACCGTGAGAACGCCCGACACCGCCATCGCCAGCTCAACACAGAACGTGAGCGGTTGGGGATGGAGTTCAAACATTGGTTGGATAAGCTTCAACAACTTCAACAATACGAGCAGCGGAGATACGACGACCTATGGAGTGAACATAGCTACTGACGGCAGCTTCTCCGGCTATGCGTGGAGTCCGAATATCGGCTGGATAGATTTTAACCCATCATTTTCTATTCACGATTGTCCTGCTTCAATAGGTACCCCCGGAGCTCCCGCTTGCATCTTGCCCCATTTTGACTGGGGGACCAAAGCAGTTACGGGCTGGGCGCGAGCGGTCTCAAATGGTGGTGGTTGGGATGGCTGGATCAGTTTGGCCGGCGCCAAGCTTGACGGCACCGACACCTATGCATGGGGCGCTGATGTGGTGGGCTGGCTTGATTTCAAAGGGGTCGCCGTCAACGCCACAACCCTCGCTACCCCCACGATCTCTCCCGCCAGTGCCACCTACAGTAACAATGTCTCGGTAACAATGACTGGTCCTATCGGTGCCACCATCCGCTACACAACCAATGGCACCGACCCGGACAGCACATCAGCTATTTACAGCGGAGCAATAACCGTGAGTACTACGGGCACCATCGTTAAAGCAAAAGCATTTCAGACCGGCTACACTGAAAGCGCCACTGCCAGCCAGACCTACGTGCTTACCGTTGCCACCCCCACCATTTCGCCAACAACGGGAACGTATGCAAACTCAGTAACGGCAACAGTGAGCACGGTAACCACAGGCGCTACTATTCGCTACACCACCGATGGCTCAACCCCCACCGTATCTTCACCGACATATTCAACCCCACTTACGTTCACGAGCAACAAGACCCTTAAAGCAAAAGCATTCAAGACAAATTACACCGAAAGTGCCACTCAGACCGCCACCTATACGATCACCCTTACGCAATGTTCTGACGGTGTTGATAACGATGGTGACGGAAAGACAGACTACGGCACCGGAGCAACGAATGATCCCGGTTGTACTGATGCCAGCGATACGACCGAGTCTCCTGCCCCGCCGGTCTGCGGCAACGGCATCTGCGAACAAGGAGAGCCCGGTGTCTGCCGTCAAGACTGTCCCTACGATATCGAGCCAATCTAGGCTAACGTTTGCCTCCTACAGAGGGTAACCCTAT
>MEQJ01000027.1:0-14621 GCA_001770165.1 Bdellovibrionales bacterium RIFOXYD1_FULL_53_11
AGGTTTTGTCTTCCGACACGTCCTCGCACCTGCTGGTGATTACTGATTTATGCTTGGCGCACATATGGCATTACTAAAGCAGAAGCGTGACAGCTTTTCAATATAGGTGTACCTTTAAATCATGTTATCAAAAATATTCCTTGGCATGTCACTGGTGGGTGCCGAATGGGTTCTGTATCTGCTCATCGGCCTTTCTGTGTTTTCGGTTGCGGTGATGATCGAACGCTGGCGTTTTTACAGGGACGCCGTGCGCGGGATCGACGATTTCAGGCAACGGCTTCGTGCGGCCGCAGCAAGCAACAAATGGGACGATGCGCTAAAAGCGGCACGCGAACGGACGGTGGACATGAGATTCCCGGATCTCGAATCCGGCCTGGCCGCGGCGCTTCTTCAGCACAAGCAACAGGCCTCCGCAAAGGTGTCGCCTGAAATTCTTTCGGAAGTTGCCCAGGACGCCCTCCTCCGGGCGAGGATAAAATGGGAACGCGGCCTTGTCTCGCTTGCGACCATCGGCAACAATGCGCCGTTCATCGGGCTTTTCGGGACAGTGCTCGGCATCATAAAAGCCTTCCATGATCTCTCGCGGCAGGTTGGAGCCGGAGCGCAGATGGTCACGGCCGGCATCTCAGAAGCCCTTGTGGCAACGGCAGTGGGCATATTGGTGGCAGTCCCGGCAGTTGTGGCGTTCAACTGGTTTCAACGGAAGGTCAGGGCTTCGGTGGCGGAAGCGGAAGCCCTCAAGAGTTTTCTGATCGGAAAGCTTGCGGAATAGCCCATATGGCAAATACATCAGGCGGCGGAAACGAAGACGATCTCATAAGCGGAATCAACGTAACCCCGTTGGTGGATGTGGTGCTGGTGCTGCTGGTGATCTTTCTGATCACCGCGCCGGTGATCTACCAGTCAGCAATCAAGGTGCGGCTGCCTTCGGCCAGCACGGGCGAAGCGGCCGAAAAAACCCCGCTTTCCTTTACAATCACAAAAGAAGGCGATGTGATCTGGGACAAAGACAGGATGACATGGGATGCCCTGCAGAAACGCCTGGCCGGTATCGCAAAAAACGGCGACGACCAGACCGCCGTTATCAGCGCGGACCAGGCGGCGGCGCATGGAACCGTCATCAAACTGATGGACATGCTCAGACAGGCCGGGATCAACCGTTTTGCAATGAACGTGGAAATCTCGAAAGGACGCTGAAGCCTGGCGCCAATGTTGCCACAAGAATATTTCAAAGAAATGGAATTCAAACCGTTTGCTGTCTGCTCAATTGCAATATCATTCATGAAGGCTTGGATTTTCAGCGTCCCCGTTGTTTTTGTATCTATTCTTGTTCCGTATAGAAGTCATGTTGGACGAAATATTTGGGAACCGGAGTGTTGAGCGGAATCTCTCCGATTCTCCTTCCAGCCGCGATGCCAAGCCATATTGCAACTTCATAAACCGGTATTGAAAACATTTATAGGTCATCCCGGGTCTTAACAAAACCTTCACTCTTACTTTCAGCGCTGAAACCGACGCAACTGGTCGGAATTGCCGCGAACCGTGGCGTGGGATGGTGAATCCATGAGGCGTCTGCCGGGCCGTCTGCGTTGCTTGCGGAAATTCGCGATCACCCCCCTCCCGTTGCGGCCTTCACAACACAACCGATGTCAAGTGGAGAGGTTATGATCTCATGCGGCTTTTTTAGATAAAATTTCTTCTACTCTTTGATCTACCAATTTTTTGACGTAATCTGGTAAATTCATTGCTTCTCGTAGTTTTGCGTTTAAAAGAGTCTGATAAGGAATGCCTGTGCGTTCAGCTTCCCGTCTAAGCCATAAAAAAATTTCGGCATCGATGCGAAACGTTTTGGATATTTTAGCTCCAGCAAATTTGTCACCAACTGGTTTCCATGTATTATTGTTTTTCATCTTCATATTTTTTTCTTTCATGTGGTTCTGCCTCCCGCGCCGAAATAATACGGGCGTGATTATCGTATTTTTCGACTGTAACTACGAAAAGAGTTCGCTGCCGATCGGGGTGCCCGATGTATTCAAAGCGGGTTCCGCTCGAATGATTGTTTAAACGGAATAAGCTCCGCGGATTTAAGATCACTGTAGATGCTTCGTCAAAATCAACACCGTGTTTTTTTATATTCTCAGCTTCTTTGCGGTCATCCCAAGTGATTTCCATTGTTTGACTGTACAACGTTGTTACTACAAAAGCAATTGTTGTTTTATTCTGAGAAAGTATACATTTATCCGCAATGAAAAGTGCCATCGATCCATGGCGGAAACTATTCAGAAAGCAGCGCAGTCATGCACAACTTCTTAATCTGCGGCTCCCAGTACGATTTAAAATATCGATACGAAGACCGGTCCAGACCTTGCGGCAGGTCGCGTTTCAACTCATGGGACATATGATAAAAGAAATGATCTGCAGGCTGGTAAATTATTTTGTATCTGAATGGACGATATTCCGGAGAATCCAAGACTGATTCCAATGAAATAAAATCATATTTTTGCAAACGCAATTCTTTCAGAATATCGGGGAGCATTACAGCATTCAATTGATTGGCATGGATCAACAATATCTGTGGGATCTGTTTCGAAAATATTGCAGCTGATGCCTCTTCAGCATATTTAACGCAATCCATGATGTGCTTGAAATAAAGTGCTTCAAGGTTTTTGATTGCGGTCAGATCGCCTGTTTCAGTAAATTGATCGTAATACCGGGCAAAGGCCCAATCTGAAGTATCTACGGAAACATGCGCAAGCAGTGTTTTTGTGGAAAAAAAGTATTCATTTGCAGCTGTTTCTTTTTCGGGAATGTCTCCCTGGTTGAGCATCGGGAACCTGAATATACGGTTCCATCCGTATCTTTTATAAAAAGGAGCCAAAAGCTTTTCGGTCCTGGCGACGCCGCTCCAGAACTCCTTTGTTGAGGATTTGTCGTAGGGCACATGATCCCAGGTGTGATTGGCCAGAACCAGTCCCGCATTTGACCATACAGTCAAGGCATTCATGGAATCTTTTGTGCGTGAAGCGAGAGCGCCAATCACAAAACCTGTAGCCGGTACTTTGTGTTGTTTGAATACAGACGCAAACAATGAAGCCGTTTTCTGGGCATTACCCGATTTTACCAAATGCCATCCCGGCAGATCATCAACTGTAACGGCAATCTTCATGGGGAATGAGTATGAGACTGTCGGCAGACTGAAAACAAAACCAATAAACAAAAATATTCTTTTCATGCCCCCGGAAACCTTCCCCGGATCATCCGCCAGACATTAACCACAATCCCCCGCAAAATCGCGGTTCCAAATGTCATTACCACTGCAAAATGCAGCGGTGCCAGCCTGACAAACTCAACCGGCGTTTTTGACATCAACGCCGCCGAAAGAACAACAAGCACTGCGACCGCCGCCAATATCGCAAAAGCCAGATGAATATCAATGGCGAGCACTGCAGTAAAACACGCAAGCCCCGCAAGCCCCAGAATCGTTGCCCAAAACAGCCCGCCCCGCTGCCTGAAAAGATTGTATTCGACAAAAGACGGTCCACGCTCCCAGAGCCTGGCCAGAAAGCTCCAGGCGTCTTCGCGCGGCAGCCACTCGATCCTGAGCCGGGGATGAAAAGTGATCGGGCTTTCATTCACCAGCTCGCGGATGATGAAAGTATCGTCATTCAACAGCGGCGTGCTGGCAAATTTTTCACAGGCCCGGACAAACGCCTCCCTGCCACAGACAAGAAATGTGGTTCCCTTGAGATACCGGTCGAAATTTGCGGGCGTGAGCTCAAAAACATTCTTGATCGCCTCAAAATGCCTTTTGAAGACAAATTCGTGCGAACGCTGCCAGTAAAGTCCGAAAACACTGCGTGTGACGTCAATCAGGACCGTTCCCATGAGCCCCGTGTATTGCGGAACAAGTTCCGCAAGGGCCTCTGAAAAACCACTCGCCGCGCGGCAGCGGCTGTCGAGAAACATTATTTTTTCAGTTCTTGCAACCCTCGCCCCCTCATATCTTGCCCAGAACCTGCCCCTGTTTGCCGCAAGCGCGTGAACCCTGATTTTTTGCGGACCCAGCCGGCCGAGCACTTCGCGGGTGGAATCGGTTGAGCCATCATCCACAAAAACCACTTCATCGACGACCTCGAGCACGCGGGTGTCTTGAAGCGATTTCCATAGTTCTTCGAGATGCGACGACATGTTGAAGGTCGGCACAATAAGCGTGATTCCGATGGAGTTCATGTCTTGTCAGTACCTGTAATAGGATATATACCTTTATTACGCCATGTTGTCGCTCCTGATAAGATATTTTGCCTCAATGCTGCCGTTTCCGCCATCGGTCCGCTCGGCGCTCTACCGGCTGGCAGGACTGAAAATGGGCAGCGGGGTTTTCATTGACCGCGATCTGCAGATCACAAAAATTGAAAATGTTACACTGGGAAACAGGGTTACCATTGCAAGAAGCGTCTCGCTTCTTGGCGAGATCACCGCTCTTGAATCCCGCCTTGAGTCCGAGTTCAAGGTTCACAAATCATCGCCGATTGTGATCGGTGACGATGTCTGGATCGGAGTTGGAGCAGTGGTTCTTCCGGGCGTGAAAATCGGCAATATGGCCACTATCGCGGCAAACTCGCTGGTTTTGAAAGACGTTCCGCCGTACGCCATTGTAATGGGCGTTCCCGGAAAAATCGTGGACTACAGGCCGGGGCATGCCCCTCCACCAAGGGAATGACAATCCGCATGGGCGGCATATTTGGATTCAGATTTGATATCGACAGCGAAAAGTGCCTGCGCGATGGTGTCCCGAACATAATCCGGATCGGCAGGAAGACCGGCGCAAGATTCACGTTTTTTGCCAGCATGGGGCGCGCTGTCTCCATTCCCCACATGTTTATGAACTCCCGGACGCGCGAAGGCGCGGGGCCGGACGTCAAACGCCTTTCGGCCCTGCAAAAACTCGGGCCTTTGGATTTTTTCAAAACGGCGGTTTTCAACCCCCTGATCGGCGCAAGATATGCCGGCATCCTGCGCGAAGCTTGGGAGGCCGGGCACGAGATAGCGCTGCATGGGGGTAAAAATCACGGCTCCTGGGCCGCGGCCATGCCCGGCTGGGACAGGGCGCGGATTGAAAACGAAATCGATTGGGCCATGGACAGGCTGGCACGCGCGGGAATCGATGGCGGGATTACGGGGTTTGCATCACCGTGCTGGAGGGATTCGCCGGCGCTGTACGAAGTATTGCGGGCGCGCGGATTCAAATACACATCAAACGTCGCGTCGGAATCCGAAGATGCCGTTTCCTTATTGCACAATCTTGTATCGGTGCCGGTCAATATCTGCGGGCAGCCCGGCCGGGTGGCCTATATCGAGCACAAGAGAGCGCAGGACATGAACGACCCGGAGGTCCTGGCCGACTTTGAAATGAATCTCGAAAAGCATGCCGCCCTTGCCGTTGCCTTCGAACATCCGTATTACGCGGGCACCCGCGAATCCGGACTACTTGAAAAACTGCTGCAAAAGGCCGCCGACAGCGGACGCCGGGCCGTTACGCTTCGTGAAATCGCAAGTGGGTCCGGTTGAATGCAAAATCCTGACGAAATCTGCATGCAAAGGATGGAATGGGAAAAAGCGGTTTTCAGTCCTATGCCGCGCAAAAACGCCCTGCTGCAGCTCCAACCGCCGTGGCCGCTGAAAAAAACAAGAATCAACGTCCGGCGCAACCATGGCTTTGAGGTGCTGAAAGACCCGCTGCGGGTATTTTTGAATTACGCCGGGATCGAACCGGTTGTTGCATGCGGAGCCTACGACGACTCGCTGAGCTTCCAGGACAACCTTCCGTCCGCGGACATTGAAATACTCTGGCTTGACCTTGACAAGTATACGATGAACAGCGCTGATCTGCTCTTCTGGCTCAAGACGCGTCTGGCGGATCTGCGGAAACAAACCACGGCACCGCTGCTTTTCGTATCGTGGCCGGGAACCGGCCCCTCTGCCGGTTCGTTTGACGGCCTTCCCGGCCTTTGTTTTTGTGATTTCAAATCCGCGATGAAGGGATACAACGGTAAAATCCTTGATCCGCGTCTTGAGGCCGTAACCGGAACCCGTCTTGCCGCTCCCACGCAGCTTCTGCTTGCCCGGGCGCTGGGCCTCGTGTGGATACCGGCCGCGAGCGCCTTGCCGGTAAAAGCCGTGGTGTTTGACCTCGACAACACGCTTTATGGGGGCGTGCTCGGCGAATCGGGCATCGAGGGGGTTGAAAGTGACAGCGCATACCAGTCCCTTCAGCGTCATGCCGCGAAACTCAGGAAACGAGGTTTGTTTCTGGGGCTTTCGTCCAAAAACGATTCAAGGGATGTGAAAGCGTTTTTTGAAACCCGTAAAGACCTGGCAATAAAACTTGAGGACTTTTCTGCACAGGAAATCAGCTGGCAGCCCAAATCGACGGGCATCGCAAAAATCGCGAGCGCGCTCCGGGTGGGGATTGATTCAATCCTGTTTGTCGATGACAATCCGGCCGAACTTCTTGAGGTTTCGAACGTGTATCCGGACATCCGGACATTGCTTGCCCGGAGCCCCGCCGAGACACTTTTTGCGCTTGAACTTTTTCCGGGTCTTTTCAGATGGAAAACAACCGCAGAGGATATCGGACGAATCCGCGATCTCGAAGCCGTCAGCAAACGAACAGGGACCACTGCGGGGACGGATTATCTGGCAACGCTCGGGACAGAGGTGGAGTTTTACTTGAACCCCTCCTCTCAACTAACCAGAATTTCGGAGCTTCTCAACAAGACAAACCAGTTCAACCTGACACTGCTGAGGCTGAACGAGGCCGAAGTTTCAAAACACATGAAAAGCGGCACTTTTTTCGTGACCGCAGGCCTGCGCGACAGGCTTTCGGACAGCGGCATAATCTCTCTTGTGATGGCTCATATCGACGGCGTTGATGTCATCGTGGATAATGTTTGCATAAGCTGCCGTGCGCTCGGACGCGGGCTTGAGGATTATCTGATAAGACAATCACTCGCTGGGATAAAAAAACATTCCGGGCTTGAAAACCCGCAGGAGATCCTTCATTTCGTCGAAGGACCGCGCAACGCGCCCGCCAAAGCCTGGTATGACAAAACGAAGTCCCGGGAGCCGGAAAGCGCCTCAAATTCATTCTTGCCCGTCAAATCAACATGGCATATTCCCTGAACATGGACCGAAGCACGATAGAAAAAGTCAATTGCGTCATCGCATCGGTACTGCACAGAAAATCCGCTGCCTACGAAAACATGCTGCGCAGTGAAATCCCCGAATGGGATTCAATCGCGCACGCCGGAATAATCGTAAGCCTCGAAGAGGAATTCGGGATCGAGTTTGAAGGGTCGGATCTTGCCGCTATTGCTTCGTCTCATGGATTTGCCGGGGCAATTGAAAAAACAAAAGCACTCTCAAGACAACAGCCGGCGTGAAATATCCTCGTAACACCGCGCGACACCATCCCGGAGCCCGACCCGGGGGCGCCAGTCAAGAAACGACCAGGCTTTTTTACAATCAACAGCCTGCCCCCAGATGAGGGTTTTTTTGGTGGTGTCTTTTTCAATCGCAATGCTCTTGCCTGATGCGGCTATTGCCGCCCCGGCGATTTCTTCGATGGTATATCTGTCCTCGGTGCCGATATTGAGCGGTCCCACGAATTTCAACTCGTCAAGCTTTTCAACGCAAAGAAGCATTCCGTCAATGGCATCATCGATAAAAGTATAAGACCTGGTTTCCTTGCCGGTGCCCCAGATAACAAAAGGTCCTTTATGCGGATATTCAAATGCTCTGCGACAGAACACCGGTATCGCCGATCCGGTGGCAAGCTCGATATCCTGGTTTTTTCCATAAACACCGATCAGCCTGACAATGGCGGCCCGCGTATGCATCCCCTCCTCCGCCTGGTACGAAATCACCTTTTCAGCAAACAGTTTTGCCCAGCCGTATGAAAGCTCGGGATGCGCCGGCACATCCTGCTCCTCGCGTATCAGCGGTGAATCCGGCGTCATCTGAAGTTCAATGGGATATATATGGGCGCTCGAAGCATATAAAAACCGGCCGATCCGCGCATCAAGAGCCGCTTTCCAGATGTTCATGTCAATAAAACAGTTGTCGCGAATCACCTCGCCGGGCCGCGAAAGATAGTAGCCTATGCCCCCCACCTTTGAAGCAAAATGCAGAACCACATCAATGTCCCGGCATGCGGCACTGCAAGCCGATGGATCGCGCAGATCGGCCCTGACTATCTCCGCCGAGGATCTTATTGCTTCAATATATTCCTCGCGTCCGCGCTCGAAATTGTCCACAATGCGCACCCGGGCGCCACAGGAAACAAGACGCTCGGAGATGTTCGAGCCGATGAAACCCGCGCCTCCCGTTACCAGGACCTTCTTGTCCCTCCAGTAAGCGTTCATTTTCTGAGAGCTGGATTGTTGAGGTTTTCGCGATACCATCTGACTGTATTTTCAATTCCGTTGCGTATATCGGTTTTTGCCGCGAACGACAACTCACGGCGCGCCTTTGAAACATCAAAGCACCTGCGAAGCTGTCCGTCAGGCCGGGAGGTATTCCATTTGATGTCACCGCCAAAACCGGCGACCTCCCGGAGAATGCCACAAATGCTTTTTACGTCTGTTTCGATGCCGGAGGAAAGATTCACGACCGTGCTCTGCTGGTAGGTTTCCGCGGCCTTCAGCATTCCGTCCGCGGCATCACCGGCATACATGTAATCACGCGATGCCCTTCCGCTTCCCCACACCTCGACCGCCGCCGCCTTGGAATCCGCGGCCTCGACAAACTTGCGTACAAGCGCCGGGATCACATGAGCGTCGAGCAGATTGAAATTGTCCCACGGCCCGTAAAGATTGCCGGGCACGCATATCACGGATGGAAAACCATGCTGTTTCTGATAGGCCATCGACTGGATGGTCAGCAGCCTCTTGGCCAGCGAATACGGCGCACTCTCCTTTTGCGGATAGCCGTCCCAGAAGGATTCCTCTTTCAGCGGAAGGGGGGCGTTTTCGGGGTACCCGCATCCGGCGCCGGCCGCTATGAATTTTTTCACGCCGTTTTTCCACGAATAGTGGAACATCAAGGTGCCCATCATCAAATTGTTGTAGAAAAAATCGGCCGGGCGCTCCTTGTTGGGCAAAATGCCGCCGACAAGCCCCGCCAGATGAAAGACGTATTGGGGATGCGAATCATCGAAAAGCCTTTCAACATTGCTCTCGTGCGTCAGATCATACTCGTTGCTTTTTGCGACGAAGATGTCACTGCACCCGGCACTACCGAGCGCCGCCACGACATGGCGGCCAAAAAACCCGTTGCCACCGGTTACCAGAACCTTTTTTCCAGTCCAGAATCCCATTTGCAAGCCGCCTCAAACGTTGGTGTATTTTGTGTTCTTGATCATCGTATAACCCTTTACCAGTTCTTCTATGCCATCGTCGACCGAAAAAGCGGGCTTGTACCCGGTAGCTTCGATCTTTTTGTTGGACACGATATAGTTGCGCTGGTCGGGGTCCTTCCCTATCTGGGATTCAATAAATACGAAATCATTGAGGTGTTTTTTAATGCTCTCACACAGCTCCAGTTTTGACAGATTTGCATCACTCAAGCCCACATTGAAGATGCCCCCCTTGAGGCGGTCAAAATTTTCAATACCATGCATGAACACCCTGGTGACATCGCGGATGTGGATGTAATTGCGCTTGAAGCGCGCCTCGAAGAGCACCACAAACCTGTCGTAAACCGCGCGATATACAAAATCGTTGACCAGCAGGTCAATGCGCATCTTGGGGGACATGCCAAAAACGGTGGCGAGCCTGAAACTGACCGAATTAGCACGGACCATGAGTTCCTTCTCAACCTCCACCTTGTCCCGGGCATACAGGGATATCGGATTCAAGGGCGAATTCTCGTCACAAAAATTGTTCGCATCCCCGCTGCCATAAGCGCTGTTGGTGGTGGGCATCAATATGATCTGCCGTGACGAGGCCTTCTTGAAAAGCCGGATGGCGGAATCCCGGTTTATTGATTCGGCGCCCACAGGGTCCTTTTTACAGAGCGGCGCGCCCACATACGCGGCAAGCGGAATGATGATATCCGCTTCGGGCAGCACGGAATCCATAAGCCTGGCATCACGCACGTCACCGTTCACTATTGTGAAATTCGGGTCCGCACATACGTGCGCAAGGGAGTTCTGCGCGAACATGAAATTATCAACAACCGTAACCCTGTAGCCCGCCTTCAGCAGTTCAGGAACCATTATAGAGCCAAGATATCCGGCGCCGCCGGTTACAAGAATGCTTTCCGCCATATACTCCTCCAGTCAGTCAACAGGGCCTGAAAAATGCCGCTGCCGCATGGTAATCTTCCGGAACTCCAATATCAAGAAAACGATTGTCATAGGCCTTGCCGAATACCACACCGCGCTTGATGATTTCAGGCATCATGTCGTTCTCAAAAGAAAGCGGCGGCGCCGGCCAGACGGCGTTTGCCTGAATGGCGTTTTTTTCAAAAATATATACTCCCGCGTTGATATAACAGGGTTCACACGGTGTTCCCTGCGGCAGGAACCCGGTAACCAGTCCGCGGTCATTGCATACCACCGGCGAAAAGCGCGAATTGCTTTTGAGCCGTCTTAGCGCAATGCTGATACCCGCTTTGTTTTCGTGGTGGAAAGCACATAAATCATCCGTGCTGATTTCAAAGAAGGTATCCCCGTTGAGGACCAGAAAGCGCGGGGAATCAATGGATTTTGAAGATTCAATGATCGCGCCGCCGGTTCCGAGCGGTTCTTTTTCGACCACGTATCTGATTTCGCACTCCCGGTAACGGGACCCGAAATGACCCGATATGATTTGATGGAGGTGACAAACGGACAGGACAAACCGGTGCACGCCCCGCGCAATCCAGTAATCAAGAAGGTGTTCAAGAAACGGCCGCCCTTCCACGGCGGCCATCGGTTTTGGCACATTGTTTACAACGCCCCGCAGCCGGGTGCCCAGACCGCCAGCCAGAATCAACGCTTCTTCAATCATTTGAATTATCCGCTATCAAAATGCGTTTTCGTTAGTCAATTAATTTAGTAAGAGGTAAACAGGAATTGTCATGATTATAAGCAGAACACCCTTCAGGGTATCGTTTTTCGGCGGTGGAACGGATTATCCCGCCTGGTATCTCGCCAACGGCGGAGCGGTGTTTTCAACAACAATCGACAAATACTGCTACATCACCTGCCGCCAGCTTCCTCCGTTTTTTGACCACAAATTCAGGATTGCCTATTCAAAAATCGAGCATGCGCGGGAGATATCAGATATCCAGCACCCTTCCGTCAGGGCCGTGCTTTCAGAATTTTCAATATCAAACGGCCTGGAAATCCACCATGATTCGGACCTGCCTGCGCGTTCCGGCCTGGGCTCCAGCTCGGCTTTCACGGTCGGGCTTATCAACAGCCTGAAGGCCTTGGGGGGACATGCCATTTCCAAGCAGGAGCTGGCCAAGCAGGCCATCCACATTGAGCAGAATGTAATCAAGGAAACCGTCGGCTCACAGGATCAGATCGCGGTCGCGCACGGCGGCCTCAACAGGATTGATTTTGAGCGCGATAATACGTTCCGCATATCCCCCGTGATTCTTCCCGGGGAACGCCGGAACATGTTTGAAAAGAATCTCATGCTGTTTTTCACGGGTTTTTCGAGATTCGCCACGGATATCGCGCAGGCAAAAGTCAGCAATTTCGGCCGGAAAGAACGCGAACTCCGGCTGATAAGGGACATGGTTGACGAGTCCATCAGGATATTGCAATCAGACAGCGAAAGCCTGGACCGCTTCGGCTCACTGCTTCACGAATCCTGGATGCATAAAAAATCCCTGGCTGATGTGATTTCAAGCGTGGAGATCGATTCGATTTACGAAACCGCCCGGAAAAACGGCGCCCTCGGCGGAAAACTGCTTGGAGCCGGCGGCGGCGGATTCATGCTTTTGTTCGTGCCGCCGCAGCGCCACGGCGCCGTCCGCGAAGCCCTCAGAAATCTGATTTACGTGCCCTTTTCATTCGAAACCCAGGGTTCACAGATCATCCTGTATGATCCGCAAAAAGCATGAACGACTGCACCGCGTATAGAAAAGCAGCGATATTCGCGCACTACCAGGAAGGACTGTCGGGATTCTCTGATTTTTTAACGGAATATTTTGAGCGCCACGGAACGGGAGAATTCGTGCATGTGCGTTTTCCGTTTTTGTATTCGTCAGACGGCGCAATTTCCGCACAGACCGGCGGCAAGAATACCCCCGTAAAAAGCTTCAAATCCCTGATCCGGTTTTACAAGCCGGCGCCACTATCTTATCTCAAGGATTTTTTATATGCCCTCTGGTGGGGGCTGCGCTTCACGCGCGGCTCTGATGTGCTTCTGGCCACCTCAAACATCCTGGCACTGGCCGGCATTTTTTTACGCGCCATTGGTGCCGTTAAAAAGGTGGTTTACGTAACCATTGACTATACGCCGCGTAGATATGCCAATCCTCTCGCCAACTGGTTTTATTTTCTCGTCGATGCCGCGGCTTCGCATGGCGCCGACAGCGTATGGGCTTTTTCCGAAAAAATGATCAAAAGCAAGATGGCAGACGGCCGCGTCAACGCTTCGCGCCTGCGCTGGCAGATAATATCCTCCGGCAACCGCTCGGACAGATATGCCGATGCCCGGTACCAAGGGTACGACCGGTACAGAATCGCATTTCTCGGTGGCATTCTTAAAAGCAAGGGCGCCGAGCTTTTCGTTCCGATCGTAAGAAATCTTGTAAATCGCGGGATGAAGGAGCTGGTCCTGGAATGCGCCGGTGGCGGTGCTGTGGATTTTCTGCGCCAAGAGGCCGTGCGTGCCGGACTGGAACGCAACATCATTGTCCACGGTCCGCTCAAGGATTACGCGGATGTCGAACGCATCATGTTTTCGTGCGCCGCAGCCATTGCCCCTTATTACCCTCATGACCCGAACAGCTTCACGTTTTTTGCCGATCCGGCGAAAATAAAGGATTATCTGGGATTCGGGCTGCCGGTCGTGCTTACGGATGTCCCGCCGATAGTGCCCGACATCATCAAGGCCGGCGCCGGACTGGTTGCCGGGTATTCGGCGGAGGATTTTGCCGACAAGATACTGGCCATCATCGCCGACGACAAGACCTGTTCCCAATACCGTATGCGCGCGCGCACTCTTGGACTTCAATATTCATGGACCCGGATTTTTGAGCGGGCCTTCAGGGAGCTGGCGGCGCAATGATTTCAAAAATACTCAAAAGCTCCGCCGTGCTCATGTTGCTTAATGTTTCAGGCGGACTTTTCACTTATTTCTCGCAGGTCGTGGCCGCAAAACGCCTTGGAATAGCTGATTTTGCGGACTTGTCCGTCGGGCTGGCCACGTTTGGAATATTCTTGTCGGCCGGGGCGCTGACACAGAATCTTGCACTAATCGCAACAGCAGCGAAAGGCCGTTCTTTTGATGCCATCAGAAGAACCTCCTGGCCCATTGCCCTGGTTTGCCTCACAAGCACGTTCTTCATGGCTTGTTTTTATACCGGCGATTCAGTGCTGGGCGTCCTGCTGACCGCCTTTCCTGCGGCCATGCTGGCGGGCTTCTGGTCGGGCACGTTGCAGGGATTGAAACTTTTTGCGTGGTTCGGATTGGTTGGCTGGTCCGGGGCGTTCATACGCATGTTTTTCTCGCTGGCTTCTTCAACCAAGCAGCATTTTGCCGGCGCGGTGGGCGCCGGTCTCGGTTTCATGCTGGTCCTCGGCCTGCTGATCAACACGCAAGCCACGAAAAAGGAGATTACCCGGAAAAACAGACATTTTGAATCAGAGAGCATCAGCGCAAGGGATCTGTTCTACTCGGTACTGCTTGCCTTTGGTGTGGCGCTGTTTCCGGCCTTTGATCTTCTGAACGTAAAATCGCTTTTCGAGCCGGAAACGGTAGGGCATTACGGGCGACTCCAGCTTTTCGGGAAAATACTTTATTTTGCGCCGATGACGCTGCTTCAGGTCACCTTTCCTTATTATCTGAAGGCCTTTTCCGGGGAGCTGGATGCAAGGGGGCTTTCCAGACTCCGCCGCATAGAGTTCATCGCGCTTTTCTGCTGTTATGCGGGCGCCGCGTGTCTTGCCGTCGCCGGCCCCGCACTGCTTGAAAGCACAACGGGCATCCGTGGAATCAGCGGACGGCAGATCCTTCTCCAATGTCTGTCAATGGTTCCGCTCTACGGCCTGATGAGCGCCCTCCAGCTCAGCGTTTCGCTGAAAAAAACCGGCTTGAGCATTCTGTGCGTTTCGGTTGTATTCCTTTCATTTGCCGCGGCCAGACTGCCGGGAATCGGATCGCTTGACGGATACCTGGTTTTTTCTGCGGTAATGAATACGGTCATGGGGATAATCGGCTTTGTTGCCAGCTCCCGGGCCCTCAGCGCTTGCTGTCACAGGACGCAATGACCTTATTGTTCAAACAGTTTGAAGCCTCAATTGCAAGTTTTCGCGCCAGATCTTCATTGCCCGCAAGCGGCACCTGGATTTCCCTGACGTCACCCGGACTGATTGCAACAATGACGGCGCAGATGCGACC
>MEQJ01000027.1:14681-14849 GCA_001770165.1 Bdellovibrionales bacterium RIFOXYD1_FULL_53_11
TTTTCCGGCGGTACTGACTTTGAAATCAATAACCGTATAATCAACGCTGCCATCACTGTTCTCATCAATCAAAAGCCTGTCTATGGATCCGACCAGCACCTCGGATTCGATGGCTGCTTCAAAAGAGAATTCGGGATAAACCCTTCTGGTCGCGCCGGCATGCGAATG
>MEQJ01000027.1:14858-15757 GCA_001770165.1 Bdellovibrionales bacterium RIFOXYD1_FULL_53_11
AAGCAAAGACGTATGCGCCCACTCGATCAGGGGCCGTGAATCAAAAACATCCCTGCCATGTTTTTTTTCAAGCTCCCCCAGCCCGTCCATGTCGCCTTTTTCAAGATATTCATGCACGCGCGTGCCGAGTTCGCGCGAATCAACCTTTTTGTCCTCTTTTGATTCATCCCCGGCAACATCGGTCGCGCCGCCACCCAGCAGATACCTTGTCCTGTAATCATCCCGCGAACGCGACAACAGATTCCATTCGGTCACGCTGTGCCGCGGACGCTTGAAGCGTGTTTCTGGCGACTTGTGGCGAAAGAGCTGCTCCACGGGGGCGGGAGGCGCGCCGACGTCCGGACATGAAACAGCCCCGGCCGTTGGAATCTCCAGACTTGCGACATTGACCCAGCCAAGCCAGAAATCGCGTTTATACGCCTTGGTGCCGGCATGATCAGCCATTTCCGCATCCATTCCGGGGCAGGCAAGCACAAGCTCGTTGCGGGCCCGCGTAAGAGCCACATAAAACAGCCGCTTGCTCTCAGCCAGCTCCTGCTCCATTTCATTTTCCCGCCATAGTGCTTCAACCGGATTCTTCTTGTCCCTCTCACCCTCGGCCAGGCGTCCCGCGAAATATGCCCCTTTCAACCTGTCCCAAAACAAAAGCGGCGCATTTCTCGCTCTTGCGGGCTTGGGCGCGAAATCCACGAGCACGACCCGGTCGAATTCCAGCCCCTTGGCTCCATGAATGGTAAGCACGGCTATCTGCCCGCTTCCTGCGGGTGGAGGCACATCGCGATCACGCCGGCACTCGTCCATGGCCCTTGCAAGATGTGCGACCGTCTCACTGAAACCAAGACCACGCGAAGAAAGCTCCTCGGCCCGGTGCCAGAGTCCAAGAGCCTGCGCGCCGATCT
>MEQJ01000027.1:15814-21773 GCA_001770165.1 Bdellovibrionales bacterium RIFOXYD1_FULL_53_11
GGACCACCGGCAGAAATGAATACCTGCTTCAGGTTTTGGTTTTCCGAGAGCCAGGAATCAAGCGTGCCGTCCGGCACGCCCACCCAGGGAGCACGCATGAACACCGCCGCCGAAAGCCTGTTCTGCGGATTGTCCCACCATTTCAACAGGCTCATGATTTCGCGGACCCGGGGATCCTCCCAGAAAAGCCCCCCGCTTCCAACGGCCACCGGTATTCCGGCGGCCGAGAGGGCCTCAAGCCATTTTTCATTGCCCCTGATCCGGCGCATGAGCAGGACGGTTCCGCCGAGCGAGGATTTTCCACACGATGAAAGCCATGCCGCCAGGGCGCGCGGCGATGGATCCGAAAGCCTCGTAACTGCCGGGCTGTCCTGAGCGGGCCTGCGATGCTCCAGTTTTTCATATTTCATGCCGGAAACCTGGAATAGCGGTTCGCACGTGCTGTTTACAAAGCCGATGATGCCGGGCCTGCTCCTGAAGTTCCAGGTCAGGCTTTTTTTCTCCGGCATCTTCCGGCAGAACTCCTCAAATACACTGACATCCGCATCCCTGAAACGGTAGATCGATTGCTTGGGATCGCCGACCACGCAGAGATTTGACTGGTCCGGTTTTGCAAGCCGCGAAATGACGGATGCCTGGACCGGGTTGGTATCCTGGAACTCATCAACAAGAACAAGGTCGAATCTTCTGTGAAAATAATTGCGTACTCCGGCAACGCAGAGCGCGCGGGAGGCGCCCTTCTCAAGATCATCAAAATCCATGGCGCCGCGCCGTCGCTTCAGCGAATCATAACGCGACAGCAATGCGCGTGACACTGCGGCAAGCGCGGCAGAATCGCGGTCGCCTGCGCGGCCGATCTCATCGAGGGACTCGATGGCGCCGAAAGCCGCGAGTGCTTTGACGCGCGAAAGAACGCCGACGAGGTCCTTCCTGCTCTCCCTAGCCAACAGCGTATTGAGGGCAAAGTCCACCGCCGCCGAAGGAGTGCCAAGCCAGAGCCATTCGATTGCGCGAGACCACAGTGCCGAGGCCTCCGGATCGGAGAGCATGGACTCGTCACCGTCAAATCCGCTTTCGCGCGGAAACTGCCTGATCACCGCCGCGCAAAGGGCGTGTATTGTCATCACCCAGTGCCCGCTCAGGGCGCCGCCTTCGCCGGCAAGCCGGATGCGCCGGGAGAGTTTCACCTTGATGTCGCTTGCTGATTTTTCGGTGAAGGAGACCGCGCAGAACCGGGCACGCGGATTCATTTCAAGCAGCTTTTCGCACTTGGCAACCAGCGTGGTTGTCTTGCCCGTGCCCGCACCGGCGGTTACGGCCATTGCGGAGCCCCAGGAATCAATGACGGCTTTTTGTTCGGCTGTTGGATCAAAGTCCGGCATCGCCGCCTCCCGGATCATCATCGGCATCGCCGCCGGATGCCGAATATCTCCGCTGGCCGCACAGGTCCCTGAACGCGCACGAAAGGCATTCCTTTTTCTTGAAAGGAGCGGCCTTGAAAATCCCGTTTACAAACCCGCTCGCGGCGGCCCCGATATGACCGCGCATGTCCTCCCAGACCTGCGCGGGATCGACATCAAAAAGACTTTGTCCCGCCCGGACATTGGTAAGACACCCCTGCGCCTTTCCGTTGAACTTTTTGAAAAACACCCCGGACGAACGCGTTCCCTTGCGGTCGAGCGTGACAAATTGAACCCCTGATACGGGCCGTCCGAACAGGTCCTGCGCCGCCAGGGCATAAAACGGAAGCTGCAGCCTGTAGCCGGCAAGAAGTTCTGTGCCGTTTGCGGGTGATGAACTTGTCTTGTAATCAATCACAAACAAACCGCTCTCATGTGAATCTATCCGGTCGGGCCGCCCCTCAACCAGCACGCCTTCGAAGACTGCCGAGAGCTTCGGGCCCTCGGTGCTCTCCACGGTGGTGCCGGACCGTACCGCATATTCGGTCTCCTTCACGGCGAAGACCTCCAGGAGGCCGGCCATCCTTCGTAAGGCGGCCCTGCTTGCGGTTTCCGATTTGAGAAGCCCGTCCGGAATTTTCCAGGCCTCTTCGAGCGCCCGGGCCGCGCTTTTTTCAAACGTTCCGTCGTGGGTGCGCGAT
The DNA here is from genome assembly GCA_001770165.1 of Bdellovibrionales bacterium RIFOXYD1_FULL_53_11. Taxonomy (GTDB): domain Bacteria; phylum Bdellovibrionota; class UBA1018; order UBA1018; family UBA1018; genus XYD1-FULL-53-11. Next base: position 17,916 of record MEQJ01000027.1, read on the forward strand.
TCGACGAGAATCCTCGCCGCTTCGTGAAGTATCCTGCCCTTGGTGTCGGCCCATAGTTCCATGTCAGCTTCACGGGCATCACTGAGCTTCCAGCGCGAAGCGGCAAGCGCCTGGAACGGGCAGCGGCTGTAGCGATCGATATCGGTAGCGCGCACGCGAGGCTCCGCTTTCGAGGCAAGCCGCACCTCGCGCTCCTGTACGGCACGAACCGGCTTGTAGGAGTTCAAAACACCACCGAAAGCGCCCTTCTCGCAGAACACATCCTCCTGATCGCTCTCCAGACCGAGCTCCCTCAGAAGCGGCATCAACGATTCGCGCTCCCGGCCGTCCCATTCATATCTGGCATCAAGAAACGATACGCTGCGCGCGCTGGCGAGCCAGGCCCTGAGTGCGGCTATGCGCTCCTGCCGGGCGCTTGCCGCCGAACGGACGCCAAACTCACCGAGCAGCTCACGCTCCCTTTCCGGCAACAGATAACCCCCGACCAATGCACTCTCAAGCCATGCTGCCGGCATGCCAAATACCCAGAGATTCCGGCACTCAAGCATTGGCGCCTGGTCAAGCCTGTAAAGCCTGATGCCGCTCAGCGGCCTGAGCAATCTGGGCGGAGGCGGTGATGAGTCAATCCGCTCGCGGATCCTTTCCAGCCAAATCCTCGCAGGAGCGCGCAGGTCCTCGCGGCCCGTTCTGAGAAGATCCGCGCCAAGCGCAGTCCATGCCCGCTCAATGAAGGGGCATGCTTCCTCAATATGCAAAGGCCCCGCATTAAGTCGCAGCCACTCAATGTGCGCCTTGGAAAATTCCGTACAGGTCCGGCGATCACCAAAAACCGCTTCAAGCGCCGAAAGCCTTTCATACAAGCTTTCAAGCCCCTTGATCCGGTACGAGTCAAGTCCTGCGGTTATCCCGCGCGCACTGATCAAACGGCAACAGCCAGTCCCTTCGGACTCTTCGAATAATGATACCAGGGCGGCGACACGTCTGCGCTCATATCCGCTTGCAACCGCCTCAAGCGGCAGAAAAGCGCGCTTGAGGTGCTCCGACATTCCAAGTTCGGTGGGATCCCTGGGATCAAGAAGATGGAGGCCGGCACGCCCGATCGCCGCCACGACCGCCCGTCTCACCGCCGGAACGTCCGGAATCAGCAGAACGTGATCACACGATGAACCTCCTGCCGCCACCTCCCGGGCAATCCGAAGCGCCATGCTTGCCGCCGCATCATCCACGGTATGCCACCGCTCAAACAAAGCCGGCTCCAAAAAATCTTTTACGACGGAAGAAGCAAGCGCCCCGCTTCTGATATCTTCCACCGGACCCATAACAACAAGCTCCGTGACCGAAGAAAGCGCGGAAAGAAAATATGCCTCCAGCGGCTCGGGCTGCCTGGCCGTCAGATAAACAACCTTTTCCGGCACGGCGGCGCATCCGGAGGGGGCGGTCGTGATTGCCGCGGCCGCTTCCTGCAAGAGAAGCGGCTGGTCACACAATCCGGAGCCCTTCAGCCAGGCCTCATACGCCGCGCAAAGAGCGCGCATCTCGGATCTTAGCGGATCATGTCCTGCCGTCTCGTCAAGACGCGCATGCAAAACCTCGCGTTCTTCCTGGTGCGCCGACGCCAGGCGCCCCTCCTGCATCGCCCGGTCAAGTCTTGCAAAAAACCCCGCCCTTCTCCTGAGCCGGCGGCACTCTTTGAGGCGTGCGGCCACCGATGGTTCGTCAAGAAGCGCGCGAAGCACTTCCTGCCTGGCAAGCGGACCAAGCAGCTTTTCGCGTGACAGACCGGTAATGCCGCAGCATAAATCCTCAATACCCCGAACCGCCCCCGAGCTGATCGCGCCGCATGCGGCAAGGGCGCATTCCTTCACGTCCTCCCTTGAAAAACCCGCCCCCACACAAACACAGGTTCGGGGTTCGATGCCGGCCAGGGCTTTGAAGTCGATTCTTGCACCGTAATGCATGATTCACATCGCGGGAATGGCGGATATTATTTTTTTTGACCTGATGTAAGCATCAAGTTCTTTTTCGCTCTCGCCGGCAAGACTGAAATATCTGATCCCGGCACCGGGCTTCATCACGCCGGTTTGTTTCCTGCGGTTCCAGACCACCCGTCCGCTTCCGGTCATGGTGCTTATGAATTCATTGTCCAGATGAATATTAAAAGCCACAAAAGAACCTACGGCCGGCACCTCACCGGACATTTCGACAAACATGCCGTGCTGCCCCAGCGCTACCGTATTCCTGCCTTCGCCTTCACCCGGCAGGGCGGCCCGCATATCAATGGTCATTGCCATCTCTTCTGTATCCGTTTTACGAACAAAACGCGGAGGCCGCATAAGAAGCCAGTTGATTTCCGCCAGCAGCTCCTCCACCTCGAACGGCTTGCTCATGAATGCACACGCGCCTTTGTCAAATATCTTGTCCAGCGGAACGTCGGTAATGCCGGAAATAAAAACAAAGGGGGGGTTCCAGGGGTCCAGCTGTTTCACCCTGGACAACAACTCCATGCCATTCATCTTCGGCATGGTCATGTCCGAAACAACCAGATCGTAGGAACGGGTGCGGTCAGAGAGCTTTTCCAGGGCCTTGAAACCGCTTTCCGCGACGTCAACAATCAAATCCTTCTGATTCAGCTCAATGGCCTTCGACAAAAAACACAACAGGTCGGGCTCGTCATCAACAAGCAGGATTTTTTTCCGGCCGGCATCCATATGTCATCCCCCTCCGCCGCCCGCAGCCGCGGGAAGCGTCACTTTGAAAACAGTGCCAACGCCCTCCTTGCTGGAAACTTCAATGGCACCATGCATCTCGGATATTATGTCATGGATAATCGACAAACCAAGCCCAGTGCCCTTGCCCGGCACTTTGGTGGTGAAAAACGGATCAAATACCCGCCTCAGATTTTCCGCCTTGATCCCGCATCCGTTGTCTTCGACCTCAATTACAACGGAGTTGCCGTCCCCGGACAGGTCGCATCTGATGCAAATGGTCTTCTCCCGGTCCGTGATCCCCTCAAGAGAATCCATGGCATTCAAGATCAGATTCTGGAATACCGATTCAAGCCTGTCTTTTACGGCGCGTATCGCGGGCAATCCTTCCTTCCGGAGGATTTTGCATTCAACATCCAAGTCGGACATCTGGCGTCTGACCAGCGACATCACATCGGAAAGAAGCGAATTTATATCAAGATCCACGGCCGCCTCGCCGGAAGAATCACGACTGAAATCTTTTATCCTCTTGATTATATCCCGCATCCGGATTGTCTGGTTTTTGGTGGTCTCTACACAATCAAGCACAATCTCATCAACGCTCACCTTGCGCTCCTTGATCCTGCTTGTAATCATGCTGCTGCAGGCGGAAATTATTGCAAGGACATTGTTCAATTCGTGGGCGATGCCCGCCCCAAGCGTGCCCAGCGACGCCATTTTGGAAGACTGAAAGAGCTGCTGTCTGAGTTTTTCCTGCTGCGCCGCCTCATTTTCATAAGCCTTTGAATAATCCTTCAGCATCTCAAAGGCCATCACCAGCATCAATCCGGTATAGGAATATTCAAGCAGATAGATGAAACTGTAAGCCCCGATCGCAACCAGTGCGTCGTTAAGTATGCATAAAAAAAGTATTCCCATGGCGGCAAAAAGATACAGCGCCCTCTTCTGCTGCGTCACCAGGTAATACTTCATGATGCCGGCTATGCAATACACGAATACGGCAATTTCTATGATCATCTGAAAATTGACAAGAATGCCGGGATTGCCCTCATAATAGGTGATCACATACCAGGGAAAAACCACTGTTTTGATGCGGGGATCATGCGCAATCATCGTCAAATCGCTGCGATCCACCGCTATGACCGCAAACATA
>MEQJ01000027.1:21792-25006 GCA_001770165.1 Bdellovibrionales bacterium RIFOXYD1_FULL_53_11
TGCTCAGCACGCAAAGCGACAGGAGCTGCAACCGCTGCCAGGCCATGCCGCCCTCGATTGTTGTCGAGTTGTACAAAAAAAACGCAAAAAGATCATAAAAACAGATCGACAAGCAGGTGAGCGAATATGCCAGGTCATGACTGGATTTCTTTTTACTCAGAAAATATAAAACAAGATACATGAAGCCGAGCTGGAATGTGATGCCCGTCAGCATCAACACCGGCATGGAATGATATGTCATAGGTGTAAATCCTGTCATGGCGGAATCAACTTGTCACCCGGATCATTTCTCCCTGAAGCGAAAGCCCCGTGGCTCCGGTTATGCTGACCAGGACAAAACGGTCCTTCAGATCCTCCGTCCCGGCGCCGGACATGAAATTGACAACGCGGTTGCAGGTGGTCCTTCCCGACCACACCGCGGCCCGCAGCCCCCTGGCGGCCGCCAGGCCGGAATTTTTTGCGCACCCTTCAACCAGTATTTCCATTTCACGGCCGATCCGTGTCGCGTATCTTTGCGAGCTTATCGCCTCCTGGCGGGCAAGAAGCAATCCAAGCCGCCGCAGCTTCCCGGATTGAGGCACGTCGTCATTCATTCCGGCCGCCCTGGTGCCCGGCCGCTGCGAATACGCAAAGGCAAATATGCTGTCAAAACCCACGCGATCAAGAAGTGCTTCGGTAGCCCGGAAATCCTGTTCTGTTTCGCCGGGAAATCCCACGATAAGATCGGTTGAAACCCCGACCTCCGGATTGATGCCGCGAAGCAGGTCCATTTTTCTTACATAATCAGAAATTTCATGGTCCCTGCCCATGAGCGAAAGTATCCTGTCCGATCCGCTCTGCACGGGAAGATGCAAATGCCAGGCAAGCCTTGAAACACCGCCGCGCGCCGGCGGCGCGTAGCAGCCGATCAATTCTTCGCTGAAATCCCACGGATGGCTTGAGGTAAAACGGATGCGTTTGAGAAGCAAGCAGCGCGGATCGGCATCAATCGCCCGGAGCAGCCCTGGAAAATTTTCATTCTTCCCCGGCCGGCCGTAGGAGTTCACGTTCTGCCCGAGAAGCGTGACTTCACGCACGCCCCGCGACACGAGAGACGCCACGTCCCCGATGATCTCGTCCATGGAGCGTGATTTTTCGGGGCCGCGCGTCTGCGGCACGATACAAAACGAACAATGCTTGTTACAGCCCTTCATTATATTTACATACGCCCTGACGCCGGGGACCCCGGATATCCTCGTCATGGTGCTGTAGGCGGGATCGGCGTCAAAATCCGTCATGACCTGCCGGCGCAGGCCGGCAAGCGCGTTTTTAACGAGCAACGGAAGCTGATCGATCGTATCCGTGCCGAAAACAAAATCCAGCTCCGGAATGCGCTTGAAAACAGCATCCTTCTCGAGCTGGCCCACGCAGCCGCCCAGCCCGATCACAGGGCGCATTGCGCCCCGGTCCCTGCGAAGCGCCGCGTATCCGCCGATTGCCGAAATTGCCTTGTGCCTTGCCTTGTCCCTGACCGTGCACCCATTGACCAGTATGACATCAGCCTCTTCCGGACATTTGCAGGCAAGCATGCCTTCGTCGCCGAGAAGTGCATGCATACGCACGCTATCGGCTTCGTTCATCTGGCAACCAAAGGTCTTGATGAAATACGATACGGCTTTTTCAGACGACACGGCTGTTTGCCAGCTTGATCAGGGTGTCCGCATCCACTCCATCGGCCGGACTGGCGGCGATGCCGAATTTGAGTTTCCTGCCAAGCTTTCCTTCTATGCGTTTAAGAAGCCCCGGCGCATCAGCGGCCTTGCAGTCGTCAAGCACGAGGGCAACCCTGCCTTGTGCCGACAGCGGATAAACGGCATCCGACGCCCGGAACAGATGACTCCTGACTTCCAAAACAAATCCACCCGGATTGCAATCATCCGGCACGCGGAGCATTGCCAGCACGACACATCCCGTTTCGCCGGATTCCGGCGCCACCCTTGCAGTCCTTGATGATAATACGGCCTTGAGCGCATCTTCGTGTGAGAGATCCGGCAGGCGAAGCGCGAGCTGGATTTTACGCCCGCGGCGGAGGCCCTCAAAAACCCCATGATGCAATTTCATGATTTCGTGTACGAGCGCAAACTCCCCGCCCAGCCCTTCTTCAAGGCGGGCAAGAAACGCCTCCTCGGACTGCATAACGCCGCCGAAGGCCGAGGCCGGTGACATCACACCGCTCTTGAAGCCTACAAGTGCATGGTTCCAGGCGTCTTCCCAGAACTTTTCCGTTCCGGTTTCAAGCTCATAACAAATGATGATCTCATTGCCATTGGTCGAAAGCGAAATCCGCGTATTTTTCGCTATTCTTTTAACGGCCGACTGGATGCAAAGGTCCAAAGCCCTTGCAAGCCTTCGTGGATCGGCAAGAACCGTACAGGGGATTCCATCCGTACGGCATAATTCAAGTCCCGCATTTTTTTCCGCAAGCAGCGGTTTATTGCCGGTGATCCGTCCCGCCACCACGGCGGCTATATCCACTTCCTTCAATTTTACATGATAAGAACCGCTTTCCATCTCGGCGAGATCCAGAAGCGTCGAGAGGGTCTGGTGAAGGCGATGCGTGTTCTGTCTTGCAATAACCAGCAAATCGGCGCGGGACATGCCCGCTTCCTGTTCATTGCCAACTTCTTCCATGAGCGCCAGCGCATTGATGATGCCGGTAAGCGGCGTCCTGAGCTCATGCGATATCAGCGAAAGAAGATTTGCCTGGAAAGCGCGGAACAACGCCTCGTCCTGTGGCGCAAGCTGCCGAACGGGCTTGTGCCCCACGGACAGCATTTCCACCGGAAGGTCTTCCTTCGCGGCCTCAATCCGCTTCGATCCCCTTGGCGTATTCTTTGAGATCGGTTTTGTCCTGTATTTCGATTTTGACGAGCCAGCCTTCTTCAAATGGGTCCTCAGATATTATTCCGGGTTCGTTTTTGGCTGTTTCATTGATTTCAACAACCAGTCCGGCCGCAGGAGCCTCGACTTCGATGGAACCGTTCTCGCAATCAACTGTTGCGATGACTTCCCCCTTGTCAAAATCAAGTTCTGTATCCGGAAGCTCAACCCTGGTCACTTCACCAAGCTCCTCGACAGCGGCAGCAGTAATGCCAAGAGTAACGACAGAAAGCTTGCGGGAAAACCACACCTTTCCTTCCATGTACTCGCCGCTTTTCGTGGATCCCGGGTCTTT
>MEQJ01000027.1:25087-25890 GCA_001770165.1 Bdellovibrionales bacterium RIFOXYD1_FULL_53_11
GTGTTTCCAGAAAATGCTTCGTTCCATCCTGTTCCAGCGCCGCGGCGCGGACAATCCCCGCCGCGTCACCAGCAGAAATCCTCGCGCCAAGAAGCCAGAGCAGCCTCCTGGCCAGCTCCCGGTCATGCTCATCAGTGCCCCGTCCTTCAATAAAATCAAGAAATCCGCGGCCAAGGGCGCCCGCCCCGATCGCCCCGTATGCCGGCGCCGCCTTAAGCAAATCAATACGGTTCATGAGCAAATCCCATGATTTCCTGCCACGCCCGGGATCAAACACCGCATGCGCGGTCTCCATGACGTCAAGAAACCGCTCTCTTTCCGAAAACATGTCCTGGAGCCATTCAGCTGCCATTTTTTTTCCACTTGAATGCCCGTCAAGAAACATGTTGCGCGCAAACGATGACACGCTTTCGCGGGATAAAAGCTCAAATACATCCGCAATACCGGAGGCGATAAATGGTCTGTATGCAGGTAGTGCAATGGCGACACCGGCCATCAGCTGCGAAGACAAGACATCAATATTATCCATCTGGCCCGCGGTTGAAAGCAATCCGAACAACGCGCGGCCGAGATTGCGGCCGGCCTTTGCATCCTGGGCCAGCGTCCAAGCCGCGTCAAGCGCGCTACTGGCTATGATGCGGGAAGGGTCGGAAACAAACAACCCGTCAAGCACCGCGTGCGCCGGAGCGCCACCTTCTTCACGCGATATGCTTGTCACCGCACGGGCCAGGCGCCCGGGGGCATCGTCCAGACCGCCGTAATCGCGAACCAGCGTGCCAAGCAGCCTCAAAGAACCCAGCCGC
>MEQJ01000027.1:25922-31175 GCA_001770165.1 Bdellovibrionales bacterium RIFOXYD1_FULL_53_11
GGCCCACCGTATGAAATGCTGAATATAAGATCGCGGATCAGCCTCATGCCTCCGTCCAGCCCCGTACCGCTGCCGGGGGCGTTATCGAGCATCACTGGAGTTGTTACATACAAATTATAAATCGATGCCTGCAAACGCCTCCGGTCGTCGCTATCGGCCGGAAGTGACGAGCCCGGCGGTTCGAGCGGATCGACCGATCCGGCCGTCGGCGGCTCCTGCGGGCATGATGGCAGTACAGGCAGCCCCGACAGCTCCGGAGTTGCAAAAAGCCTTACGGCTTCAATAATTGTCCTGGCGACCTTCGCAATGGTCGGTGGTTTCTTCTTTCCGGTTTTTGGATATTTTTTTTGTATCTCGTGCGGCCACATCTCATAAGGCTCGTCACCCCATGCGTCAGCCATTTGGGAAAGAAAACGCAGGCCGAAATGAATATCCTCCTGGTATATATCGGCATTGAGAATCATGGCTTCAAACCGGTCGAGCGTGTTTGCAAGCCGCACCCTTCTGCGGGCCGACTGGGTTGCGGTGGCGGCATATACAAGTTGCAGGGGCGCAGGATCCCGCGATCTGTCTTCCAGCCATCGTACGATGTCCCCGGGTTTCATCCGGCGTTCGCTCGTGGCGGGCTCCCCGTCGACGCGCGAGTACATCCGCGCAAAACGGATGATCCCGCCGGCAAGACGGCTTCCGCGCTCAGGATCGCCAAGCCTGTCAAAAACAGCTTTCATTGCCCGGCGAAGATCTTCGAGCGGCCACGAACGTCGGGCCACCGGCCCCGGCATTACATAGTCACCCGTTACGGCATTTTCATAATCATTGGCAATCTGCGCCGCGCGCGCATCCGATGCCTTCCTCCGTCCTTCGTCATCCTGTGGCAGGGCATCACATTCCATGTTGCGGACCACGCGGGCGATGTTTTTCATGTCATAAACAGCCGGAGGCGGACCCACCCCGTCCGAAGAAGCCGGCTGGTTCCAGATATCATCGACGTATCTCAAAAGGTCCTGAAAATCATTTTTTTGCATCAGACCGCCGGCATATGAAAGCAGTGACGAAAACCGTCCGGCGGTGCGGTCTTCTGCAAGCGGCAGGGCGAGTTCCACAAACGGTCCGGTCACCGGCGCAGGAACTGCCGACATCAGCGCCAGCAGATCAACCAGCCGCGCCGCGCGCCCGTCGCCGACCGACCACACCACATGGTCCGCAAGCCGTGACATCAGAACCGGACCGAAATCCAGGGCCTCGATCACATTTGAAAAAACGCGCATGTACGGCAACCCGCCGGAACCAAGAAACTTGATCGCTTTTTCGGCGTCGGCGTTATTGCTGTCAAGATTGGCACAAGCTCCGAGTGCAGCAAGCTGTGCGGCGTATCCGGGCGCATCGGGCCGGTCCAGCCTGACGGTAAAGTCGATTTTTCTGCAGGCGGAAACCGACAACGGCGCGAGCGGGACAAAGGCCTTCAGATCGCCGGCGGCAAGATCATGACGTGCCCTGGAGCGGAATTCCGGAACCACCAGCTCATTGATGTGCATCTCCCCCTGCATCGAGAATTTGTGAAAAAGCGCGAGCAGACCGGTGGTGAGATCGCGCAGTCTGCCGTCCCGGGGAGCCGCCATGGCGGAAATCTCCTCGACTGCCCGGAAAAATTCCGGACGGCCGGCGATTTTAAGAATCGTGTCAAACAGCAACCGGTTTGCCGGCGCCTCGTTCATGAGCGCCCTTGCAACATCCAACACGGGATGGACATCGCTGAAGTGCCAGGCTCTTCTCAGCACGGTGAGCGCCGGATCCAGAAATGCATCCCCGGAATCCATGTACTGCCTGATGCCGCGGATCAGCCCGTTCAGATGTTTGTCGGTCGTGCGCGAAAGCATTGCCGCAAAAACAGAATATATGCTCTCTCCGTCCAGGGTTTCGCGCCCTTGGATGAGATATCTGATGGCATCCGTGACCTTCTGCCGGTTGTTGATCTTGAACAGCGTTGCAACAAGCAGCAGGTCTTCCCAGGCCTTTCGCGAGGTGATTTCAGAAAAAAGCGGAAGAAGCAGCTTGATGCCGCCCTTGTCATCCGCTCCGGTTTCCGAAAGTGCTTTGATCAGAAAATCCGTAAAAGGTCCCGATGAATGAATGGCGGCAATCATTTCCGACGCCGGGGCCATGGCGCCCGAATCCGCGTAATCCATGATCGCCGGAAAATGCGCGTTCATCGCGCCAAGCGGCAACTCGCAGAAAGGGGCCGCCATTACGAATTCAATCGCAAGATCACGTGATATATACGTTGCCGCCGCGCCGGGACCGCCTGCGGCGATTTCGCCAAGCACGGTGCGCACCGCGTTTTTAACGGGCCGCGAACCGCGAAGGCAGCTTAAACGCCCGCCACCCAATGAATGAAAAAGTGACGTCATTGCCGCAAACGCACGACCGTTCGCGCGGAACCCCTCATTGAACACCGCAGACAGCCCGGGAACGCGCTCTTTCAAGGCATCAGGATCATCGGGGAGAATCCGGTCGATTACGGGATAGAACTGACCTGCCGCCATCAACTCCGTAATGCCTCTGATAAGCTCAACGCCGTTTGCATCACTTGCATATTTGATGAACGGGCCGGTGATGTTCTCAAGCGGCGCATCAGCTCCGGCCGTCAGCCGTTTCTGCAATGAGGCAAAAGCCCTTGATCTGGCCAGCGTTATGCCGGCGTCCAGCGCATCAACAACAAAAGTGTCGGTGAGTTTTGTTCCCAGCAGCCTGATCGCTTCGAGCAGCCTCTCCTTGTGGATTCCGCCGGCGGCGAAATATCCTTCCTCGGCCATGGCGATTGCGCTTCCGATGAAACGTCCATTGGAAAGCAGTTTGCCGAACTCCCCGAGAGCCTCGTCAAGCCCGCCGCGCCGGTCCAGCAATCTGAATGTATGATCGATCTGGAACAGCCGCTTTTTATCCGTAAGAAGGTACCTGTTGATCGCACCGGCCACGGGAGCCAGCTCGTTGTCGCTCAGAGATCCCACCAGCGCGGCTATGGCGGGCATGCCGCCGTTTGAATTGAAACAATCGATGATCCTGCGGCTGGTGGGGGCGTCAAGACTGGAGGAAGACAGATCAAGATTTGAACACGACTTGTTGATCTTCCGGTAACCGTTGTCAGCCTGAAGTTTTTTATCGACATCATCCCCGGAGAACATCCTGGGAGAGCAGGAAAACAAACCGGCGGCGGACACCAGAAGTGCCGCCGCCAGAAATGCTTTTGCGGGAACTGTATGTTTCAAACCCCAGCCTCCCGTCAAACGGGATTAGTTGCGGCCAAGCGCCTTGCGCAACGCCTCAAGCTGTTTTTGAAGAAGCGAGCCATTGTTCTTCTTTTCGTCCTCGATCCCGGAAGCCATGTTGGCAACGGTTTCCTTGATATTGCGCACGGCGAGATCGGCAATCGTACTGCAAACGGACGCATATGGCGGAAAAATATAGTTATAATACGCAACCACCGCGCCGGTGCCGAGTTTTTCCACCGCCAGACTGCCTTCGATTTGTTCGATCTTGTCTGTTTTGACTTTGGTCCAGGAGTTTGTGAATGTTTCTCCGCTGCCGACCAGGCTTTCTTTCAGCGTATAGTTTTCATCATCAAGCTGTATGCCCATGATCTTGTCGAATTTCATCGTATAATCAACTTCCAATACATTTCTGCTGATGCGCTTTGAAACCTTGGTTTTGGTTATCCTGACAAGCTTGGTTTTTCCAAAAAGTTTTGGATGCCGCTCAAAATCCCAGAACACGGCCATCACTTCCTCGGGGGTTGCTTCGATGCGCTGATAAACAGTGATCTTGGGCCATGGCGCTCCGTCAACATCTTCTGTCTGGACAACCTGCTCACCCTTCTGCACGGCAGTTTTCTCTTCGTCATTCAAATCATCGTAGATGCCGGCATAAGACGCAGTCCCGGCAAACATGAACAATGACACTATTGAAAACAATAAAACCTTCCTGAACATTTAAGACCCCTTTCGCAAATATGGTGTTTAACGTCTATAGCAACTAATGGCAGCAAGTAAAGCAACATGAGTGCCAATGCCGGTGTTTTTTTTGTTGAAATTAAAAAACAATATTAATTGCACATGAATAACATGTTGTTAGAATAGAAAATTATTATTTCAACATGCGTCATACTTGTTCGAATTGTGCCGGATTGGATCTTACAGTTCGCGCCTTGACGCGGCACGTGCAAATTATCCTACCCGTTTACATGCACAAATTCCAATCAGTGCCTTCACAGGCCTGCACTGTTATGGTCATAAGCGTTTTTGAGTTTTCACTTGCGGACGCTGGTTTATCAGCACGCCCTGATAGATTTTTGGGCTGAGGCCGCACAATCATGGCGGTTTTCCATGCCGACGACGGCCTCTCAATGCTGATTGCCGACGAAACGGCTTCGCGCAGATTGCCGAGTGTCAGTTCCGGATTGAGGATATCGTCATTGCCGCCCGCAGCGCCAAAATGCTTGTTGCGGCATTTGAGTTCAGCCGCCGGAATCCGTGCATCCGGATCTGATGACGACAGCATCATGGAAATTTCAGATTTATATACAGGACGCAGGCTCTTTTGATCGATGTACAATTCGCTTGATGCACTGACGCTCGTCACGCGCATCGGGGCAAGAATCCTTTTTTTACGTGAAGGACTGGCAGTAAATGTGCAAACGGTTTCCCTGTCTCTTGAATTGAATGAAACCACCGCCTGTTTTTCCTTGAAAACAACATCAGAGGCAAAATCTACAAGTGATCCCTGTTCAATAAACCGCAATTTGTCATTTTCTAGGTATTCAGCCTGTCCGGAGGCAACAACATGCCCGGAAATCGAAACAAGCCCCACGGCAATCCCTACAGCAAGCGGCATCAGTGAACGCATGAAAAATCTCCTTCCACGGCGGCCTCGCATTTGCGCGGCCGTCATCAAAGTATTCAAGATGCGTTCCAACCAGAAATCCCCAATGATCAAGGACGGGAAGGAATATGCCGCTTTAGGCGCGACAACCGGGGTGTCTATCTTTTTGACACCCCGGTGGCGGCATGCACACGACATGGTGAAGGAAGCAGCCCCTGCATGAGAACGAGCCGCAAAGTTTCGAAAAATTAAACTTTAAGGCTTATCCCCCGAAGGACAGGCCAGTAAGTTTAATTTTTCGAAACTTTGCGGATTATCCTCCACCTTCCATGCCGCCCGCAAGCATGTGCCCGATGCCAATCACAAATACCGCGCCAT
>MEQJ01000028.1:0-10316 GCA_001770165.1 Bdellovibrionales bacterium RIFOXYD1_FULL_53_11
CAAGACCGTAACCGGTACTGTATTGATAGACGAATCGCTTCCGACAGATATCCGCACCAACGTGTTTGAGATGGCCAAGCTCAAGACAAATTTTCTCAGAAACGTGGATCTTTCCCTGAAATCCATGAAATTCCCGAAAAACGCCCTTGATGCGGCCATGTCGGCATACAAGGAGGCGAACAGGAGTCTTGCGTCGTCATCTTCATCAGACAGCAAGAATACCACCTCGCTCAACCAGAGAAACACCGAAAGCAAGGTTACCACAAACAGCAACTCCGAAAACAACGCCAAGCAGGAGAGGTACGAGCGAATTGAAAAAATCGAACGCGTTGAAAGCGGTGACGCCGTCCAGGCGGAGCTGCAGAAATTCAAGGTATACGGACTCATTTTTGCCTGTTCGATCCTTTCGCTGCTGATCTTCATCGCGATGGCAAGCCTCAAACCGGCAAAAATGGCGGGCGCGCCATCCGCCATGCAGCGGGTGCTGAGCAGCATAGCTTCGGATCCCACGTCCACTTCGGCGCCATCCACCTACGGCGGGTCCGGTGGTGATACAAATCTTACAAGTGACGAACGTGCCGCGCTCATCCAGAAAAGAATTGAAATCGAGCGGATGCACGAGGAGCTTACAAATATATTCGCCCAGCAGCCGAAAGTGGCCAAGCATGTATTTACGCGGGTGCTGACCGAGGACGGAATGGAAGTCACCGCCCAGTACATAAGCCTGTTTGGTGAAAGTATCGTGATGGACATGCTGCGGGATCCGAGCTTGCAGGGTGATCTGAACGAGCTTATGGAATTCTATGCCAAGAATCCCATTGATCTTACTGACGATGAAAAACTCGAACTTCTGCGCAAGCTCCACAACCGTACGGTTGCCGGCAAGCTGGCCGTCATGGGCAGCAGGTCATCCCACTTGTTCGATTTTCTTGCGGACATGGATGGCACGCAGATTCTTGAGCTTGTACGCAATGAATCACTGACCGTGAAATCAATAGTGCTCACGCAATGCGACGCCCAGAAGAGGGCCGCCGTTTATGCCCAGCTCGACAACGACAGCCGCATGCAGCTCATGGCCGAGTTGTCACGGATTGATTATCTGCCGCGGGATTACATTTTCAACGTTGCAAACGCGCTCAAGCGCAAGCGCCGTGAGAATCCAAAACTCAATACCGAATCACTACCGGGCTCCGAAGTGCTCATTACGCTGCTTGAACGCACGGGGGCTGACATGCAGCGCACGGTGATCAAGAATCTCGAGCTTTCGAATCCCGACAGCGCCAGAGCCGTAAAGAGCAAGCTGGTAAGTCTTGATACGCTCAGGTTCCTGCGGGACGGACAGCTGCTCGAGGTTGTGCTGAGCCTGCGGCACGATGAACTTCTTCAGTTCCTCAAGGGATCGCCAACCGAGATAAGGCAGACGATATATTCCAAGTCGCCCAAAGATCTTGTTGCGGAGCTTGAAGAAGAACTTGCCGCAATGACGGTCCAGAGCCGCGAGACCTATCAGGCGGTTGAACGCAAGATCATCAACCGCATGAAGGTGATGACAAATGAGAGCCTGATCAATCTTGTAGAGGTCAATGACCGCATGCTTTCCGAACAATCCGGCGGAGCCGGCTTTGTCGAGGCGGGACCCGCCGAGGGCATTAATGGTGACGGCAAAACCATAACCAACATCAAGAAGGTGGCAGGATGGTAGGCGCGGTTGTCAAACCATCAGTTCACTCACTAAAGGGCGTAAAGCTGTTCAGGGCCCTGAGTGATGGCGAGATCGGCAGGCTGATCCAGCTCGGCACCGGCGTCTCTTTCGAGGCACATGCCAATATCGTGATCGAGGGCGAATTATCCTGGGGCCTCTATGTGATTCTTGAAGGCATGGTTGGCATTTTCAAGACCAACAAGCTCAGCGGTGATCCATATGACGTGGGACAGCTAAGAAGCGGAAATTTTTTCGGTGAAATGTCACTGATTGATGACAATCCCCGTTCAGCCACGGTCAGAGCCCTGTCTGACTGCCAGCTTTTTTTTCTTTCAAAGGAAGCATTCATGCATTTTCTGGGGGGCTCAAAGGATCTCAAGATGCGCTTTTACGAAAGCTGCATCCAGGATCTTGTGCACCGGCTCCGCGAACTGGACGACGATTATGTGATCAGCCAGTACCAGCTATGGAAGTCGGCAATGAAGAAGGAGGCGGCATAACATGAATTTTTCGTCAGCCTTCGGCGTGGCATTCGGCATCGCAATAATGTATTCAGCGATGAAAGCCACAACGCCGGATATGGGGTTTTTTCTTGATTTTCACGGCATTCTTATCGTCTGGGGCGGCACTGCCGCTGCGGCCAGCATAAGTTTTCCGGTGTTCAGGGTTCTTGCGCTTTTCAAGGTTTTTCTGCTCCGTGTTCTTGGCCGCAGCAAGCCGGATTTCCAGGGAGCCATTGCGCAGCTTCTCGAGCTGAACAAAAAAGCCAGCATCGGGCTTAATGCCTTGAGAGATGCGCTGCCGTTGATAAAACATGAATTCTTGCGCGAGGCCGTAAATCTTGTGAGCTCCGGCATCCTGACCGAGAAGGAGGTCCGCACTGCGCTTGACCAGAGACTCAAAACCGTTGAATCAAGACTCATGCGGGAAGCCAACATGTTCCGCACGATCGGGCGGTTTCCGCCCGCCTTTGGCTTGCTCGCCACCACGCTTGGCATGATAGGTATTCTTGGCAAAATCGGGCAGCCCGACAGCCAGAAGCTGATCGGACCCGCAATGTCCATGGGGTTGGTGGGTACCCTGTATGGTATTGCAACGGCCAATCTGATTTTTCTTCCGATTGCCGAAAATCTTACCGAGCGAACACATGAAGAGATTGCGCTCAGGCGTCTGATCATAGAGGGGGCCGTGATGCTCAAGGCGCAGGTCAATCCGATCATGATGCGTGAAAGCCTGAACTCGTTCCTTCTGCCAAAGGATCGTGTAATCAGGAAAGCGGCGGCATAGCAGGGAGACCATAATCAATGTCACCCCTCAAGCTTTTCAAAAAACATGAAGACGAAGCGCCGCGAAAGCGCGAGGGTGAAGATGATGAGAACAAGCCGGTAGAAGTGGACGAGACCAACTGGCTGGTTTCATACGCCGACATGATGACGTTGCTCTGTGTGTTCTTTGTGCTGATGTTCAGCATGGCAAAACTTGACGAAGGCAAATACGAAACGATCCAGGTTGAGATCGCCAAGCAGTTCGGCAATGATTACAAGTCCCCCTCCAAAGAGACCGCGCTTTTTATGTCAAGTACATTGCAGGAAGCCGGGATAGAAAAACAGGTGGTAGTCAAATCCGATCCCACTGGAGTGGTCATTACATTCCAGTCAACGCTCTTTTTTGACACCATGAGCTCCGAGATCAGACCCGAAGGCAAAGTGGTGATGGAGCGGCTGATCGGCGGCATTGCCGATCAGCAGAAAAAATTCGGCAGGGAGTTCAAGATAATTGTCGAGGGACATACGGATTCAAGACCGGTTACGTCAGGGCCATATCCCTCAAACTGGGAGTTGTCGGGTGCGCGTGCTTCCGGGGTTGTAAGGATGTTTCTGGACAAGAATTTCACTCCCGACAAGCTCACAGCCATCGGCTATGCCGACACAAGGCCCGAATATGCATCACGAACTCCAAATGGAGAATGGGACGAAGAAGCACTTACAAAAAACCGTCGCGTTGTAATACGTGTTCTCGAGCCGCGTGTTGATTCAATACCCTATCCGGAGTCCGCCAAAAATTTGACGGTACAAGCGGACCCTGAGACAAACCCGGCACAAACTGCCCATTGACTCGCGATACCGATACCTGTGATTCTTATAATCAGGGGAAGGTCTTCCCAAAGAGAGGGAAAAATGCGCTGGAATTGCCCACATTGTGGTTCCGCTCTTGCGGTAACTGATGACAAGCTAGGAACAGGTTGGACATTCTCGAGATGCTACAAGTGCAGCGGATATGCTCTTGTCCGGCGGACCGACATCAATCTTATCAAGGTTGACAAGGCTCCGGCCGGCGAGCGCGTGCTTCTGCCGGAAGCGTCCGAAGAATTGCAGCTCAGCCGAGATGCGACAAACAACATGAGCAGGATTTCGGGTGTATCGAATCCAGGCGGGAAACCATCGATAATCCCCGCACAACGGAATGCGGCCATGCAGGCGCAGTATTCCCAGCGTGTGGAAACACGTGGAGTTGCGGTCGCCCCAAACAACCTTGCGGCGGCAGCGGCCATCAGGCCCCCGGCATTTACCGGCGTATCCGCCCTTCCGGATCCGCTTCCCGACATGCCAGGCGCCAGCATTCAGCGGCGCATGCTTCCATTTGCAATTGGAGTGGCAAGCGTGATGGCAGTGGGATCCGGCATATATCTATACATGCAGGGCCAGCAGCTCTGGAGCAAAACACGGCATGCGGCAACTCAAAACGTAAATCATATGAAGCCGGTTTCGGTCCAGGTGCCGACGATTCTGAACCAGCAGCAGGCCACTCGGGCCGGTGACAACGAAATCACCGATCAGGTCAAGAACGCCGCGATGGCGCCCTCCAGGAATATCCAGACGGAACAGGCGCAGTCAGCTCAACCAATCGCCCTTGCCGTAAAGGCCAGAAGTGCAAGCACGGTTTTCAGAACCGGGCCGGGTCTCAATTTTCCGGTGATCGGGAAAGCCGATCCCGAAGCCAGATACATCGTCAAGGAGTGGAAGGAACGATGGTTCCAGGTTGAGTTGCCCGCGGCACGCGTGGCTGATGGCACGCAAATGCCGGCCACCGCATGGGTGCGCAATGACGTTGTCGAACCGCTGAGCGTGAAGACAGCGGAATAGCCGCAAAGATGATGAATAATCATTATGATTGATCGGAAAATACTTTTTGATGCAGCAAGCGCCATTCGGGATATGGCATTGAATCTGCTCAATCCAAAGCCAGATGTTGTTGCAATTTTTGGTTCTTTTGCGTCAAATTCATTGCATTCTGACAGTGATATCGATCTTTTGTTTGTTGGTGATTCAATACCTCGGAAGCCGTATGACAGGTCAAAATGGATTATACCGCTCATAGATGAATGGAGAAGAATACAGCCGGAGAGATTTCCGACTTTGCCCAGAGTTGTTTCTCCCATGATCCTTTCAAAAGAGGGAATCATAAATTCAACCGGACTAAGACTTTCAATGTGCAATCAAAGTTTGATCCTGTTTGATTCCGGTTTGCTATCATCCCTGCTTAATGAAGCTTCCGAGTGGATTAGAGCGGGTGAGTGGAAGCGCCGGAACCTGCCTCATGGCGGTTGGGCCTGGATTCCGAAAAGGGATGTCGCATGACAAAAAACCAGTCAGACAGGGCGGATTATTATTTCAGAGCGGCAGCAAAAATCGCGCAGGAAGTTGTATTCAGCCTGTCACGTGGAGATCATGACAGGGTTGTAAGAAAAACCCAGGAAGCCGTTGAATTGTTTTTGAAAGGAAAGTTGTTGCAGGAAGGAATTGAGCCGACAAAATCGCATGATCTGCGTGATCTTGCGGGTTTATTGAATGATTACGCCGTACCGGTTGATTTGTCAGAGCTGGAGTTCCTGTCGGAAGAAAGAATACCTTCTTTTTATGGCGGAGCTGATTTTATACCAGATCAGGAATATGAACAGTCTGACAGTGACCGATGCATACCGGTTTTGAAAAAATTCGGCCTATTAAGTTGAAACGCAGGATTTTACGTGTTTTTCAGATGATATCTTACAGTGGTGACCACCTTGCCTCGCTTCATGGCAAGAGCGGCCTTGAGAAAAAGGGCGGTCTGGTTGTGCAGTATCCTGTGCCACCAGCGGGAAGTTATGAATTCAGGAACGACAATTGTCACCATGTCGTCCTGACTGACATGTTCGACGTCTTCTACATATTTGATGAGCGGTCTGACAATCGAGCGGAACGGGGATTTGAGGACGACAAACGGGATTTCGGGTGCCCACTTGTTCCAGTTTTCCATCATCCGCTCAGTGGCGGACGTGTCAATTTCCACATAACAGGCTCTCACATCATTTGAAATGCTGAGTGCATACCTGAGCGCTTCGATTACTCCGCGGTGTATGCCTGATATAGGAATTATCACGGTATGTTTTACGGGTTTGAATCTGAGTGGTGGCGCCTGTCCGAAATCAGAGAGTTCCTTTCCGACCGCACAGTAGTGCTTGTTGATGCGCGAAAAAAACAAAACCATGCAGGGAATGACCAGAACGACAAACCAGGCCCCATGGGCGAATTTCATGAAAATCACTTCGGCCAGTACGATTGATGTGGTGAAAGCGCCGGCCATGTTCAGAACAATGGATTTATGCCATCCGGGCTTTCTTTCCCGTAGATGAAACGCGACCATTCCACCCTGCGAAAGCGTAAAAGAAAGGAATACCCCGACCGCATACAGGGGGATGATGCTGCTGGTGTCGCCGCCAAAAACGGCAAGCAAAATTGCGGAGGCAATTCCCAGCCCGATGATTCCGTTTGAAAAAACAAGCCGGTCCCCGATTCCCGCCATCTGGCGCGGGAGGTACCGGTCGCGCGCCAGCTCCGAAGCAAGGCGTGGAAATCCAACATAGCTTGAATTTGCCGCCTGGAAAAGCACGAGGGATACAGCAAGCTGGACGATGTAATAAGCCGCGCCTCCGCCGAGCACGGTGCGTCCAAGCATCGAGATCAGTGTTTCCTGTTCTGATGGCACGAGTTTGAACTCATATGCGAGCAGGGTTATTCCAAAGAAAAACGCGGCAAGTATGATTGACATCCAGAGCAGCGTGGCCCTGGCGTTCCTGGCTGTTGGTATTTGAAACGAAGCGGTATTGCCGGCGATGGTTTCAATTCCCGCCAGGGCCGCGCAGCCGGAGGCAAATGCCCTGAGGACCAGAAGTGCGGGTACCACCGGATAGATGTCCCGGGCAAAAGGAGATGGTGGAGAGGGGGCTTCGCCGGTGGCCAGCTTCCAGACGCCGGTTCCAATAAGAACGGCAATTGATATGATGAAAAAATATGTTGGCAGCACATATATGCCGGCGGATTCCTTGGTCCCTCTGAGATTCAAAACGGTAATGATCATTATCATTACCACACATGCGATAACCCGGTGGCCGTAAAGCCAGGGGATTGCGGACGCGATGTTTTCTACCCCGGCGGCGACCGATACCGAGACGGTGAGAACATAGTCGACCATGAGGGAGGCGCCGGCGACAAGGCCGGCATAGGTGCCAAGATTTTCGCGGGCGACATGATATGCGCCGCCGGATACCGGATGCATGGCTACAGTGCGCCGGTAGGATGCGATGAGGACCGCCAGCAGCCCGATGATGGCCAGTGAAACCGGTACGGACCAGATAAGGGCAGCGGCTGAAAACACGGCAAGTGCCGCGAACATGGCTTCGCTGGCATAGGCAACCGAAGAAAGAGCATCCGCCGAAAGGGTGGAAATGGCTTTCCACTTCGGCAGAGGCTCATGAGACACCCCTTCATTAAGAAGGGGATCTCCTAATAAAAATCTTTTAAGACGCATTGCCCCCCGGGGCTTTCGTTACTTGCGGAAGTGTGAAGGAAAACTTCCGGAAAAATTCTTGTCCGGATGAGCTTTCTTTGTTTTTTCGAGAAGCTCGGCCTCGGTCTCCTTTTTGGAGGGATCAGCCACGCAGGCTTCGGTCGGGCAGGTTACCGCGCATTGTGGCGTATCATGAAGGCCAACGCATTCACTGCAAAGAGCAGAGTTGATCAGATATGTGGTGTCCCCCTGTGAGATCGCTGCATTCGGGCATTCGGGTTCGCAGGCCCCGCAACTGGTGCATTCTTCATTGATCTTGTATGACATAAATTCTCCTTAATAAAATGAATGTGATTTTTTATTACCACAAAGAATGGCTACGTCCATAAGAGAAATTATTTTTAGGGGTCCACGGTGCCGATGTTGCCGGAATCATCCAGTTGCCAGGAGTTGCCGCCGCTCATCATGAGCTTTTCGACCTCTGTATCGCTTGGGGCGGGCATTGTCCGGTCACCATATACCGGTTTTGAGACCTGTCTGAAAATACCAAATGGCACCGGGCTTGACGGGTGCTCCATGGATGCAAGCAGATACGCAGGTGTTGAGTCGGGATTGTGGATGTCGTGCACAAGTGCGCTGTCAGCATTCCCTCCAGCGCCGAGCTTGAAAGACTCGGGCCTGACCCCGTTCAGTTTGACGCCCTTGTCCTTGTTGGTGCCGTAGATCAGGGGTTCGCCGTGTTTGAGACGTATGATGTTTTCTGCCCGTACGTTGATATCGGTCAAAGCCTTGAATGCACCGTCGTTGAAGATGATGCAGTTGATCATCACTTCAATGAAAGCAATACCTTTGTGTTTGCCGGCGGCAAGAAGCACCTCTGATATAAGATCCGGATCCGAATCGCTGATTCTTGCGGCAAATGTTGCGCCGGAAGCAATGGCAAGAGGAAGCGGCCGCATCGGTATTTCTTCGGATCCGAACGGTGTTGTTTTGGTTTTGACGCCGACCTGCGTTGTCGGCGAGGCCTGCCCTTTTGTCAAACCATAGATCTGGTTGTTGAACAGCACAACCTTGATATCCACATTCCGGCGCATGAGGTGAATGAAGTGGTTGCCGCCTATTGCAAGGCCATCCCCGTCACCTGTTGCCACCCACACGGAAAGATCAGGATTATGGAGTTTAAGCCCTGATGCAACCGGTGCCGCACGGCCATGGATACCGTGAAACCCATAGGTATTGAGGTAATATGGGAATCTTGAGGAACACCCGATGCCCGAAACCATCACGAATTTTTCTTTCGGGATGCCAAGAAGCGGAAAGGTGCCGGTCAGGCGGTTGAGGACAACATTACATCCGCATCCGGGACACCATTTTGGTTCGGTGCCGCTCAAAAAATCCTTTCTTGTAAGCTGTTGTTGTTCATTATTCATAATCAGGCTCCTAGAAGTTTTTTCACGGCTGTTTCAATTTCTTCAGCCTGGAACGGACGGCCCTGTACTTTGTTGATTTTTTCACAATTAATCAGATATTCGCTTCTGATCAGGGTCCAGAGCTGTCCAAGATTGTATTCCGGGATCAGGACTTTTGGATAGCGTTGTATCACGCTTTTGAGATCGGGCGGCAGCGGACTGAGGTGTCTTAGCGTTGACCACGCTGCTTTGACCCCCTGTTTTTGCAGGTTTTCTACGGCAAGTTGTATTACGCCGCGTGTTCCACCCCAGCCGAGAACAAATACTTTGGCGTCGGCAGGCCCGTGTATAACAGTGGGAGGAATTTCTTTTGCAATACCCGCGATTTTATCGGCCCGGTATCTGGTCATTGTTTCGTGATTGAGAGGATCATGGCTTGTGGCGCCCGTGATATCCTCTTTTTCAAGACTTCCGATCCGGTGTTCAAGTCCGATGGTGCCAGGGACCGCCCATGGCCGGGCCAAAGTGTTTTTATCGCGGCTGTACGGGAAGAATCCCTCCGGATTGGTTCTGAATACGGCTTTCATTTCCGGAAGCTCATGCATTTTTGGCACCCGCCAGGCCTCGGCGCCCTGTCCCAGGGCGCCTTCGGTAAGAACAATCACGGGGGTCATGTATTTGATTGCGAGCCGGGCGGCTTCAACGGTGATATCAAAACAGTCGTTTGGTGTTGCTGCCGCCAGTACGACAAGCGGACATTCGCCGTGGCGGCCGTAAATGGCCTGGAAAAGATCGGACTGTTCTGTTTTTGTAGGCAGTCCGGTTGAAGGTCCTCCGCGCTGGACGTTTATTATTACAAGCGGGAGTTCAAGCATCACGGCAAGTCCAAGAAATTCGCTTTTAAGCGAAACGCCAGGGCCGGAAGTTGTTGTTGCCGCCAGTGCGCCGCCGAATGCAGCACCTATGGCGGAGCCGATGCCGGCGATTTCGTCTTCGGCCTGCAGTACGGTCACGAATTTGGGATGATTGGTCAGCTCCTGCAGAATCTCAGTGGCAGGAGTAATCGGATAGCTGCCAAGAAAAAGCCTTGTACCTGATTTGCGCGCGGCAGCGACAAGCCCCATGGCAACGGCCACATTGCCGGTGATATAACGGTAGGTGCCGGGCTTTTTTCCGGTTGTAGGCTTGACCTTGTACTTGATGTCGAAAACCCCCGCTTTTTCTGCAAAATTCCAACCGGCCTGCAGAGCCGCAATATTTGCCTTCAGGAAATCAGGTTTGTTTTTGAAGCGCTTCTGGATCCCTTTTATGGTCTGGTCGGTGGAACGGCCGTAAAGCCAGCAGAGCGCGCCAAGAGCGACGAAGTTCTTGCAGCGTTC
>MEQJ01000028.1:10363-13465 GCA_001770165.1 Bdellovibrionales bacterium RIFOXYD1_FULL_53_11
GTTTTACCATGGCGATTTTATAAACCCTGAATTTTGAAAGCCCGCCGTTTGTGAGCGGATTGTCGGCATATTCGGCTTTTTTGAGGTTCTTGGCGTTGAACGAATCTTCGTTGACTATGATCAGTCCGCCATCCTTGAGGTGGGGGCTGCTGACTTTGACTGCGGCCGGATTCATTGCGACGAGGGCGTCATATTTGTCGCCGGGAGTATAAATCCCTTCGGAGCCGAAACAGAGCTGAAAACCGGAAACACCGGCGACCGTGCCGGCGGGAGCGCGGATCTCGGATGGATAATCGGGGATTGTGCAGACATCGTTGCCCATGAACGCGGAGGCCATCGTGAACTGGTCTCCAGTCATGAGCATTCCGTCGCCCGAGTCGCCTGCAAAGCGGATTACGACCTTGTTTAATTCTTTTGTGTTAACTTGATTTGTCATTTGAGAGGACTCCCGTAAACTAGTTATTTTTTGGTGCGTCAAAAGTCAAGGATTTTGCTTTGCATGTCAGTTTGTTTCGGGCAGACTTGCAAACGGAGATCTGGATGGATTTGAAACATGCAGCAAGTGTGATCCGGCGGGCCCGGGAACAGGGCCGTGATGTTCTCCTGGAGACGGAAGGGGCGGAAATTCTTTCTTCCCTTGGCATCAGCGTTCCTCAGAGTGTTTTTGTCAAATCATCAGTTGACCCAGCGCTTGGTCGGCATGTGTCAATCAGCTCCGACCGTGTAGTTGTCAAGGTTATCTCTCCTGACATCCTGCATAAAACTGAAGTGGGTGGCGTAAGGATCATACCCAACGACAAAAAAAGCATTGTCACTTCCATCGCGGAGATGGAAATCAAATTCAAAAGCGCCAGAGTAGAAGGTTATACAATCAACGAATTCATTTCGTATTCTCCGGCGCTGGGTCGTGAGATTCTTCTTGGCATGCGCTGGACCGAGGATTTTGGACCTGTCGTGACGTTCGGGCCCGGAGGCGTATATGCCGAGCTTCTTGCAAAAAATCTGATTCCCGGGAGGGAATTTTCGGCTTTTTCCCCCTACGCGGGTCGCGAGGACGGCGCGGTGCGCATCGAAAAAGGAATTCGTAAAACCACTGTTTCAGGAATAATATCCGGAGAATTCAGAAACCAGGAACCGCTGGCCGAAATGAGGGCCCTGGTTGCGGTTGTTGAGACATTTCTTGCGGCCTCCTCAAAACTGATGCCGGAAGATATCGGCGAATTTGAAATAAACCCGCTGGTCATTTCCGGCGGCAGGTTTGTCGCACTTGATGTCTTGATCAAACTCCGGAACCCGGGGGCAACAAGGACTGAAGCCGGAAGACCGCTGGAAAAGATCCGCAATCTTCTGGAGCCGCGTTCTGTGGCAATTATCGGGGTTTCTGAAAAAATGAATCCAGGAAGAATCATTCTTCAGAATCTGATTTCCAATGGATTTGAACGGGACAGGATTTTTATTGTCAAACCCGGCGTTGAAAACATTGACGGCTGCCGCTGCGTGCCGGATGTGGCTGCGCTTCCGGAAAGAGTGGATTTGTTCATTCTGGGGATTTCTGCTTCACAGGTTCCGGATGTAATACTCGATACGATCGAATATGAGAAGGCCGAGAGTATTATCGTTATTCCGGGGGGGCTCGAAGAAAAACAGGGGACGGAATCAATTGTTTCTGAAATGAACACGGCTCTTGCCGGGTCGCGCAATACAAAATGGGGGGGGCCGCTTATCAATGGCGGCAATTGTCTTGGCATCCGGTCCATTCCCGGGAGATACAACACCCTGTTCATTCCCGGGTACAAGCTTCCGATGCCGTCCGGGAAGACCTCAAGTCTTGCGCTGGTTTCACAAAGCGGAGCCTTTGCCATTTCGCGCATGAACAAGCTTCAGAATCTCAATCCCCGGTTCACGATCACTGTCGGCAATCAGATGGATTTGACCATCGGTGATTATCTTGAATATCTTTCGGATGATGAATCAATAAGTGTCTTTGCTGTTTATGTTGAAGGGTTTCGTCCTCTGGATGGCATCAAATTCTTGCGCGCTGCCGAAAGAATTATTGCGAGCGGCAGGAGGGTTGTCTTGTACAGGGCGGGAAGGACATCCGCCGGGGCAAGGGCATCAGCAAGCCATACCGCCTCGATTGCGGGGGATTATCCCGTTACCCGGGAATTTTGTACTGCTTCCGGAATCATTCTTGCGTCCGATATCGAGGAGTTCGAGGATTTGGTCCGCATCTGTTGCCAGCTCGGGGCTAGAATTCCCAGGGGGCGTCGGCTTGGCGCTGTTTCAAATGCAGGATGTGAATGTGTCGCGATGGCTGACAATCTCGGTGGTTTCGACCTGGCGGTCTTTTCCCGAAAGACGGATATGCGTCTCAAGGAAATTTTCAAGGAGACCGGGATCAGTGAAATTGTTGATGTGCATAATCCGCTTGATTTGACTCCGATGGCGGGTGATGCCGCCTATGAACAATCTATAGTTGCCGTTCTTGAAGACGAAGGGGTTGATGCGGCCGTTGTTGGTGTCGTGCCCCTCAGCCCGGCGCTGAGCACGCTTGCGGCGGCATCGGCGCACAAGGAAGATCTTAAAAGCCCCGGTGCGGTTGCAAGTCGGCTGAAGAAGGCTTGGGAAGCCCATACGAAACCATGGGTTGTCGTGGTTGATGCGGGCGCACAGTATGACCAGTTTGTAGCGGCAATAGAGGAGGCAGGTATTCCGGTGTTCCGAGCGGCGGACAGGGCATTAAAAATTTTCAATATTTTCTGCTTCGGCAAAACCGGGTAGACTTGACTTATCAAAGATATGACCAAGACAAGGGAAAATATTTCGGTACTGGTTTTCAAGGATGACAGGACATCGCGGTCTTTCAGGATTTCGCTTGCATGGCTGTCGGCTGCGGGCATTTTTGCGGGACTGGTTTGCGCCGTCGCCTTGACCTGTGCTGTTGTTGCGCTGAAAAACTACAGGATGGCAAAAAATGCCAGTCCGGCAAAAATCGCCGCAATGGAGCAGGAAATTGAAGAGCTCAGAAAAACAAATCTTTCGCTTGAAACCAGGGCTCATCAGGAGCCGGTGTCCACTGCGCCGCCGGTATCGGTTCCTGAA
>MEQJ01000028.1:13479-17345 GCA_001770165.1 Bdellovibrionales bacterium RIFOXYD1_FULL_53_11
AGTCAAGCCAGTCTTGTTTTCGGCGCTTCCGCCTGAAAGCGCTGCGGCCATTCCTGACAGGGCTTCACTTCCGATCAGCATTTCAAGTCCGGTGGTGTTCTGGAAAAAGAACGCGCTGGCCATCCGTTTCAGCATTCAATACACCAAGGGCGATGGCGGAAACCAGCAGGGCCGTATAGTTCTTGTCGCGCGCGGGCCGGAACTGGTCATGGCTTATCCAGACAATATTTTCAATCCGGCGGGCGCGGCCACTCTTATTACCCCTTCCAGAGGCGAGTTCTTCTCTGTCAGCAGGTTCAGGGAGGTTTATGCGGAGTTCGGTCCGGTCTCTTCCCACGCCAGGCTTAAAGAGGTCGAAATCATGATTTTCAACCAGGAAGGCCAGATAATTTTTTCGGAAAAGGCGGTGCCACAGGCGGCTGCCAGGGTGGTTCCGCAAAAGGCGGGCACGATAAATGAGTGACATTTCTGAAACCGAAACAAACATCATTGCGGCAGGAACGGTGCTTGAGGGCAAGTTCAATCTGGACAGCCTTTCGCGGGTGCATGGAACGCTGATCGGACAGGTAACGGGCCAAAAGGGAAGTGAGTTGATATTGTGTGAATCGGCCAAAATCGAGGGAAGTATTACTGCGGACACGGTTGTTGTGGGTGGTTATGTGCATGGGGATATAACCGCCGGAACAAAAGTTGTGATAACCGGGTCAGGCCGCGTAGTGGGAAACATCAGGACTCCGTCACTTAAAGTCGAGTATGGGGCCTACTTTGAAGGCAGCTCCCTGATGGAGGATGGCCCTCAAAAATAATCAAGAAGTTATCTGCCGACTCCGTAATAGGTAAAACCCTGCTGCCGCAGACTTGCCGGATTGAAGATGTTCCGTCCGTCAAATATGACCGGCTGCTTGAGAAGCTGCTTGACCCGCTTGAAGTCCGGATTGCGAAATTCGTTCCATTCCGTGACAAGCACGAGAGCGTCTGCGCCCTCAAGCGTTTCATAGTAGGTTTTACAGAATGTTGCCTTGTCCTTGAGGGTCTGACGGGCGTTTTCCATTGAGACAGGATCAAAAACGCGGGTTTTCGCGCCAACTTTTACCAGCTCGTCAATTATCACAAGCGCCGGCGCTTCACGCATGTCGTCCGTGTTGGGCTTGAATGCAAGGCCCCAGATCGCAAATGTTTTCCCGCTCAAATTTCCGCCAAAGTGTTTGCGGACTCGCGAAACAATATGACGTTTTTGACGGGCATTGGCCTCTTCCGCGGCGGTAATGACGCTCAGTGGAACGTCTTCCCGGCGTCCTGTTGCCATAAGGGCCTGGACATCTTTCGGAAAACAGGAGCCGCCGTAGCCGACTCCCGCATAAAGAAAGTGACGGCCGATTCTGATGTCGGTGCTCATTCCAATACGCACCTTTTCAACGTCTCCGCCGACTTTTTCGCACAACACCGCAAGCTCGTTCATGAAGCTGATTCTTGTGGCAAGAAACGAATTGCAGGCGTACTTGGTGATTTCGGCTGATACGGGGTCCATCCATATTACCGGATTGCCCTGGCGGACAAAGGGCGCATACAGCTCGGCAAGGGCTTTATAAACGCTTTCTTTTTCGGTTCCGAGAACTACACGGTCCGGCTTGAGAAAATCGTCAACAGCCGTACCTTCTTTCAAAAATTCAGGATTGCTTGCAACATCAAAAGGATGTTTTGTGTGAGGATTCATCCAGTCGGCAACGACGCGGTGCGATCCGATCGGGACAGTGGATTTGTTTACGATGATCCTGTAGCCGGTCATTGATTTTGCAACCTGTTCTGCGGCGGCTTTGAGAAAGCTCAGATCCGGCTCGCCGTTCGGTAGTGGCGGCGTGCCGACGGCAAGAAAAACGATATCACAGGTTCCTACAGCTTCTTCATATGAGCTTGTGAAAGATAAACGCTTTTCTGCGATATTCCGTTCGACCAGGCCCTCCAGCCCCGGCTCATAAATGGGGATTTCCCCTTTTCTCAACATTTCGAGTTTGCGCTCGTCGATATCAACGCAAATCACGTCATTTCCTGAATCCGCGAAGCAAGCGCCGGCAACCAGACCAACATATCCTGTTCCAATAACTGCAACCCGCATAGTTGCTCCCTTCTGTTTTTTCGATATTGAGTTCTCCCAAAAACCGGGCATTTATGCTAGTTCAAAATTATCATGGCTCGTGTACCCGTTTCGGTGACAATAATCACACTGAATGAAGAAAAAAATCTGGCGCGCGCATTAAACAGCGTGTCATGGGCGGAGGAAATTCTTGTTGTCGATTCCGGCAGCACGGATTCAACGGTTGAGACGGCAAGGCGGATGGGGGCCAGGGTGCTGAGCAACCCGTGGTTTGGTTATGGTAAACAGAAAAATTTTGCGCAGGCCAATGCGGCGAATGACTGGGTCTTGAATATTGACGCAGACGAAGAGCTTTCTCCTGCATTGTCCTCGGAAATCCGTCAGGCTCTCGAAAATGCCGGAAATCCCGGATCCGGCGTGGCGGGTTACCGTTTTCCGAGAAAGACCTTTTATCTCGGCAGATGGATTTTACACGGCGGCTGGTACCCGAACCGGCTTGTCCGTCTTGTCAACCGCAGGCACGCGTCCTGGACCGAGCCCGGTGTTCATGAAGAACTGGTGGTGAACGGTGGGGTCGAGGATCTGAGGGGGGATCTGAATCATTATACTTTTGGAAGCATACAGGACCAGGTGCTCACCAATCTTAATTTTGCGAGACTCGGCAGCCAGGAGCTTCGCCGCCAGGGACAGGGACCCGGTATTGCAAAACTTCTGTACAAGCCGGTTGGAAAGTTTATCGAAACATACATCATCAAGTGCGGATTCCTTGACGGCCTGGCGGGGCTGATCATCTCTGTCAATGCTGCGCACAGCATGTTTTTGAAATATGCATTTTTGTTCGAGTCGGATACCGGCAATGCGCATCCTGATAATTGATAATAATCTTGATGTGGATGACTGGGGTGCCGCGGATCTTGTTCCATTTGCGGCAAAAACCGGCGGGGCTGAAGTGCATGTGCGCCGCGGTCCGCATGAGGATGTCCCGTCACCTGAAAAATATGACAAGGTTGTCATTTCGGGTTCGCGCGCATCGGTTCTTGAAGAGAGCCCGTGGATATCCATGCTGGACGGTTTTATCAGGCGCGCTGTTGAAGGCGGCACGCATCTGCTTGGTGTTTGCTACGGTCACCAGGCAATTGCCAGGGCTGTCGGAGGAAAGGCATGCGTAAGAAGGTCGGCCACGCCGGAATTCGGCTGGACTAAAATTGTCCAGGTTGCTTCATCCGGCCTGTTCAAGGGGCTGCCGCAGGAGTTTCATTCTTCTTCATCACATTTTGACGAAGTATCCGCTGTTCCGCCGGGCGCAAGGCTTTTGGCCCGGTCTGACTGTTGCGATGTTCAGGCATTCGAGTTGCCTGGTCATGCGGTCTTCGGGGTGCAGTTTCATCCCGAGAGGGGGAGGGAGGACGGGGATGCCGTTACTGTCCGGATACACAAAAAAACCGGAAGATCCGACATCCTGCTCAATCCGGGGCGTGGACGCGAGCTGCATGATCCATCAGTTGCGGAAAAGATCTTCGGGAATTTTTTTTCATTGTGAAAAGATGCTGTTTGCCGTTATTAAAAACTGGTGTCACCAATCAGGCGCGCTTCAGATTTGACCCAGGCGTATTTTTTCAGATACTGGAAGGGTGTTTTAAAAACCCTGTTCGTTGCCGCGCTTTTGTATTTTCTTGGAAAAAAGGGATTCATATCCCTTGAAGCGACCGGCCGGGCGTTTTACAACCCCGGAAAACTTGTACCGGGGATGTTGTTGCTGGTGATATCGTCTTTT
>MEQJ01000028.1:17364-31211 GCA_001770165.1 Bdellovibrionales bacterium RIFOXYD1_FULL_53_11
GGAAATCCAGAGCAAGAAGGGATATGCGTTTGGAAGCATATTGTTCGATCGCGTGGCGGGTTTGTCCGCCCTCGTCCTGCTTTCCGCTGGGGCCCTGTTTCTTGAGTTCAACTCCCTGCGGGGCACTGCTCTTCTCAAGGGCATTCAGGTTTTTATCACGATTTCTGCCGTGTGCGTGCTTGCATTTTTTACATATCTTTTTTTGGTGCGCGAAAAGCATGATCCTCTTTTGTGGTTGTTCAGGTGGCTTGAGAAACAACACGCGTCTGCGGGATCGCTGACCCGGATATACGAAGGCATAAGGGTTTATCATGCCAGAAAGCTCGTTGTGATCAAGATCATGCTGATCTCGCTTGTAATACATGTAATGGTCTGCAGCGCGTGCGTGATGTTCGCCCGTGCGCTTGGTGAGGATGGTGTTCCGGTTCTTCCTGTATTCATCGTGGTGCCCCTTGGTCTGCTGGTGACGGCAATTCCAATCCTGCCCGCAGGCGTTGGAACCGGGCATGCCGCTTTTGGATGGCTTTTCCAGTTTCTGGGTTCGCAGCGCGGCGCCGATCTGTTCAGCCTTTTTGCGCTTACCCAGTTCATGATCGGAGGCATCGGCGGTCTTGTTTATCTCAAGTTCAAGAGCAAGGCGCCCAAGCTTGAGCTGCCCGCTACCGGAGAAATGCAGTAGTTTATTTTAAATCCAGAAATTTTTTCTGACGCGGTACGTTCCAGGTTTTTTCGCTTGCGATGATTTCCCGGAACTTTTCTGCGCCGTTTCCGGTGCCGAAATGCAGACTGGGCTTGAGTTTTCCGGCCAGTTTGCGCGCCCTGCCCATCGCTTCAAGAATGGCGCCTTTATCTGCCGGGCAGTCAATGATGGATTCGTGCTGGAAGCGGTTGTCCTGGCGTGAGCCGATGTTTATGGCGGGAATTGCGTAGACTGGCGCCTCATGGATGCCGGAGCTTGAGTTTCCGATAATGAAGTCCGCGTGTTTGAGGAGCGAAAGAAACCACTCGAATCTGAGCGACGGAAACACCCTGAATCTGTTGTTGCCTTCGAATGCGCCGAAGGCGCCCAGGATGGTTTCGCAGCCGGCGTCGTTGTTTGGATGGATCACTACGTAATTGGATCCGTCCTCGATCACGGCCGTGGCAAGTTGTGAGGCTTGCCGGGCGATACTGCCGGCTTCTGTTGTGACCGGATGGAACAGGAGGAGTGAATAACGGTCGAATCCGATGTCATAGTGTTTTTTGACCTGTTCAACCGGCTTCAGGTCCGGCGACAGCATGATGTCGATATCTGGCGATCCGATGACAAAAATACTGGCCGGGTCTTCGCCAAGCTGGCGCAGCCGCACTGCCGCATCCTGGTTTGAAACAAAATGTATGTGCGACAGCTTTGAAACCGAGTGGCGGATAAGTCCGTCGATCGTGCCCGAGAGTTCGCCGCCCTCGACATGCGCCACGAGGATGTTTTGCAGGGAGCCCACAATCGCACCGGCCATGGCCTCGACCCTGTCGCCGTGAACGACAATCAGGTCGGGCCGGCATTCGCGCACAAACCTTGAAAGGCCCTGGATGGTGTTGGCAAGAACCATGTCCATGCTCTCGCCGTCAACCTGGTTGATATAGCTTTGCACGTTGCGGAACCCCTCTTTATAAACTTCGATTACGGTGGACCCGTATCTTGAAAGGGTGTGCATTCCGGTTGCAAAAATATGACATTCAAATTCATCGGATTTTTCAATGGCGCGGATCAGCGGTTTGAGCTTTCCGAAGTCCGCCCGCGTGCCGGTAAGAAAAAGCAGCCGTTTACGATTCGATTTGTTCCCACTTGATCTGTTCATTTTTCCTCACGTCTGTTCCGGCCCGTTTGCCAAGCAGCCTGTCGTAGTCCACCGCTTTGATCTGTCCGGTGCCGGGCCGTTTGACCCAGATATTGTCTTTCGAAAAAACGTCGCCCTTTTTTATGTCGGTTATTGCAACAACGCAGGCGTATGCAAAATCAATGGTTGGTTGTTCTTCCTTGAGAATTGTCTTGCCGCCGCCAAGCGCCAGGTGGATCGCACGGCTTCCGGCGATCAGCTCACGAAGTTCCCCCGGGTCCATTGAAATCGGCACGTCCGGGCCCGGCCATGTTTTGTCCGAGGTGAAATGGCGTTCAAGCAGCGAGGCCCCGAGGGCAACCGCGCCGAGACAGGGAAAATTGCCGGTGGAATGGTCTGAAAGGCCAAGAACCGCGTCAGGAAACGCGGAGCGGAGTTCGGCAAGCGCGCCGAGGCGCACTTTTTCATAGGGCGTTGGATAGATGCTGGTGCAATGCATAAGCGCAAACGGCACATGGTGCTTCCGGAGTATTTCTACTGATTTTGAAATGGCCGGAAGGTCGTTCATACCGGTGCTGAGGATTACCGGTTTTCCATACGCCGCGATGTGTTCCACCAGGGGGTAGTTGTTGCATTCGCCGGAGCCTATCTTGTACGCTGCGACGCCCATGCGTTCAAGCCTGACGGCGGCGGCACGCGAAAACGGGGTGCTGAGGTAAATCATGCCCTTGTTTTCAGTGTACTCTTTGAGCCGGAGTTCCTGGTTTTCGTCAAAAGCGCACCGGCTCATGATGTCCCAGATGGATTCCTTTGCATTTCCGGGGACCACCCTGTTGGGTATCATTTCGTCGTCGATGACGTGGCTCTGGAATTTCACGCATTCGCAACCGGCCTCTTTGGCGTCGTCGATCATTCTGACGGCTTTTTCGAATGAGCCCTCGTGGTTGATGCCGATTTCGGCGATTACAAGCGGAGGATGGGCGGGGCCTGTTTTCCGGCCGGAAATGATTACTTCCTGCATGATGCCAGGGACTATTTAATATACCGGAGCGGATGTCAAGGATGCGGGTCCGACCCGCTCAAAAACATCCAGAAGACTGCCCCGGGTTGCATTATAAATTGTTGCGCCATGCGCGGTTGCGCAGGTTTTGACGATTTTGTACTGGTTGAACAGGTTGTGCATGGCCAGCGCCTCGGTGGACATGTCCAGCCATTCATCTTTTTCGGTGGCTCCGGATTTTCTGAATGCATGGTTTTTTTCGTCATAAAAATGTGTGTTTGTACCCACATGCAGGATGGAATCGTGGTCACAGCCCAGCAGATAAATATTTTTGAATCCCATGAACAGGGCGGCATACAGGGCCATTATTGAAACCGAGTGCGGCGCCGGCAGCGCATGGCAGGGGTCTATGGGGTTGTTCCTGATGTCCGCCGCCTTTCCGCCGAACATCAGAAATCTGGGGTTGTGCCGCCTGAAAAGCCCTTTACCAGTTGTCCTTTGAACATCCGTAGTGCCGAAGAAAATGGTGGTTCCGTCCGGGGCCGCCGCGTCGAGTTCATGCATCCATTTTTCAAACCATTCTTCCTGGATCGGGTGGTGAAACGGGGCAATGCAGTGATATGCGGGTTTGATTTCCAAAAATGAAGGATGGATGAAAAAATTACTGACTGAAATGCAAAATTCGTTTTTCAGCGGCGCAAGATTTTCTCTGGATATCGAAGGCCCGGTGGCCAGGATGAAACAGCGTTTGCCGTGATGAATGTTTTTCAGTCCCGCATTTTTTTTCAACAGCGGGGAAAGCGATGCCTTGAAACGCCAGGCGGTTTTACGGGCAAGGTCCGTTGCGGCCGGAGGAAGCAGATTTCTGGCGAGTTCTTTTATTGTGAAGGCGTTCTTATCTGTCACTGCATTTTCTCCGGTTGTTGAAGAGCGCCCCGGAAACCAGCGTCCGGACGAGCACTTTGGATAAAAGCCATATACCAGTACAAACGGCCAGTAAACAGGCCGTCGTGCCCCCCGGGAAGGAGGTCACGGGTTTCCATACCCCGATCAGATATTCGAGTCCGTCCCGGAACGGCTGTGGTTTGCCGGTCTGGAGGTTTTTTCCTGAAATGTAGTAAAGACACATGCGCATGAGAGCGCGGATGTTTTTTCTGAAGTCACCCGCAAGTGCCGGGATGGATAAATGCCGGGCTCCCGCGCGGGTAAGCGAGATGCCGGCCTCGACATACAGCCTCGCCTCAGTGTTCGATGCCCCCCAGGACTCCGGATAGTTGCGGTACAGCACCAGCGGCTGATTGATATATGCAACGCGGTCGAGTGCTGCCGCCCTGAGAACAAGTTCGTATTCAGAATAAAGGGCGAATCTGCTTGAGCTGAGTTTTTTCAGGCCCCCGGCGCCCTTCAGCCACGCAACATCAAAAATCCCGCTGGTACCGATGACGCGGATTTTCGCGGTCCAGAATCCGCGGACAAACTCCTTTCCCGAAATGACTGACGCCTGAAATGAAGAAGTTTGCGGATTTTTTGTTCGAACCAGCCCGGAATCATCAGAAAACTCCGTGAAACCGGTATAAATGCATTTGATCCCCGGATTTTCAGCAATTGTACTCATTGCCGAGCGGATAAATCCCGGGGCAAGCATGTCGTCGTCGGCCATCCAGGTGAAGTGACTTCCGGAGGCGCGGTGCAGAAGGGCGTTCATGTTGCCAAGTTCGCCCAGGTTTTCGGGGTGATTGATGATTTTGATTCTGCCGTCTGCAAGGCCCGGTGCTGCGGCGCTGATTGGATCTTCAGTGCAGTCGTTTCCGATTAAGACTTCAAATTCATCGCAATCCTGGTCAAGTATTGAGGCAACAAGGGTGCGCAGAAAGTCGCGTCTCTTGTACGTGGTTATTCCGATTGAAAGCATTACACGGATTATTGCGGCAGCAGGGCCCCATGTGTCAACAACTGCGTTTGCGGTGCCGGTTGACTTGTGCTTTTATTGTCGTCAATGAGTGGCGCGAAAAAGAACGGATTCCTGCTTGCGACAGTGCTTTGCTTGCCGACCATGGTCGTAGTTGCCTTTATGCTGATGAAAAACCCTTTTTTCGGGTTGATGGATGATGCGGCACTTCTTCGGGTTGTTGCGGACATTGAAACGCAGGGTATAGTCAGGACCGGCCTTGGGTTCATTGCGGAAGATTATCAAAACTGGGGCATGTTCCGTCCTTTTTATTTCATTTCATCCGCCGCTCTATATTTTGCGGCCGGTTCAAGCCCGCTTTTTCTTTTTACCCTGAATTTCATTTTTGTTGTTTGTGTGCTCGGACTTGCGGGTGCCGCAATGTCGTCTGCATTGCAGCAAAGAACCCCGGGTATTCATGTTGTCATGGCTGTTCTTTGTGCTTCGCTGGCATTTCCATGGACTCATGATTTTTTTGCCCACCCCTCGCTCCAGGAAAAACTCGTTTTGCTTGCGGGTGCGGCCGGTCTCTATTGGTTTTCCAGGCCTCATTTCCGGATGTCCAGGGCCGGGTATTTTGTTTTTTCTTTTGTCATCCTTTTTTTGGGGTTTTCCACAAAAGCCCAGTTTGTCGTTTTTGTGCCGGCCTTTCTGATTCTCGCCGCCACGCAAGACAGATCCGGTGCGGTTGCAGATACGGTATTTGTTTTTGTTGTGTCGGCATTGCTGGCGTCAGGGCTATGGATGATTGCCGCGCATGGAACCTACCGGTCGTCATTCGGCGTTGGCAACATCAGGGCAAATCTTTTCAATATTAAAACATTGATGGTGGCTGGTTTTGCATTTGCCTATGCTTTTTCCTGGAAAAAGCTTCTTTCAAGCAAGAACTACAAAGGTTTTGCCAGGGCGTGTATTCCGTCGGTCATCATGCTCGGCCACCTGGTGCTTTTCATGCAATGGAAGCTGGCGGGATATCATCTTTCGCTTCTTGGGCCCGTGTTCGGTTTCATGGCTGTTGACTTGGTTGAGCGCATGACGGGTCCTTTGGATCATGCTTCGGCCGGCAAGGGGAGGGGATTGGCCGTTTTATTGCTGGTGTCGGCGGCATGTATTGTATCGTCCGTGCGATCGGAGTTTTTTTTCGGAAGGTTTTCGGATATCCGCAAGACCGTTCATTCAAAGTCCGTTCACGCCATGGCCGCGGGGGGAACCGAGTTTTTCATGTCCTGCCCGGAAGGAGCGCGTTCGATGACTTATTTTATTGAAAGGTTTGCGGGCGCCGTCGCGGTGTTCAGGCCTATTTCGGAGTATGATTTGTCGATGGCCCGGGACCGGGTGATTTTTGCGGATGACAGAATGTGCCCGGACACCAGGAAGGCGGCGGTTGCCGACAAGGCTGCTGATCTGAAGACCCGGTATTACAAACTGATTCGCTAGCGAAAATCATGCGGTGCTGATAAGAATTCAATCAATGGCAAAGCGTGGTGTGGAATTCAAGGATCTTAAAATCAATCTGGATGACCGTGGCTATCTTTATGAAGCCATCAGATGTGATGACCCCCTGTTTGAAGGAAAATTCGGTCATGTCCTTGTTTCAGTGTTGTTTCCCGGCGTTGTCAAGGCATGGCACAGGCACCACAAGCAGATTGACTATACGTTTGTCGTCAAAGGAAACATCAAGTACGGAATTGTGGACGAATCAGCGCAAAAACCCGTTCCAGAGTATTTTTTCCTCGGTGAACAGAACCCCAAACTCATAAAAGTGCCGTCGGAGATCTGGCATGGATATACCGCCATTGGCAGCGAACCCGCCATTGTTGTGCATGTGAACGATGTGACATTCGATCCGGCAGACACGGACAAACTGGACCCGCGTGAATTTGGCGCAAAATGGGAGCCGGCAAGCGGATGAACACGAAAGTGCCCTTTGGCGCAAGCGGACGCGAAGTCAAGGAACTCGGGCAGGGGCTCCGGGATGCGGTGGACGGTGTTTTGAACAAGGGATGGTTCATCCTCGGTGCCGAGGTTGAGGCTTTTGAAAAGGAGTTTGCTTCTTGGCTTGGCGCCAGCGAGACAATTGGCGTGGCGAGCGGGACAGACGCAATAACACTTGCCCTCATGGCGCTCGGAGTGGGGCCCGGGGATGAGGTGATTACCGTTGCCAATACCTGTATTCCGACTGCGACGGGGATATTGAGGTCGGGTGCCGCGTGCCGGCTTGCTGATTGTGATCCCGGCACGCTCATGATTTCAGTGAAATCAGTCCGAAAGGCGATAACCCCCCGCACCAAGGCGATTGTTCCTGTGAATTTATATGGCTCGGCCTGTGAACTTGCGCTTTTGAGGCAGCTCGCGGATGTTCGCGGAATATTTCTGATGGAGGATTGCGCGCAATCGACCGGCACAAGGCATACGGGCCGTACGGCCGGCACGTTCGGTCATGCGGCTTCATTCAGTTTCTATCCATCGAAAAACCTTGGCGCATACGGTGATGGCGGAGCGGTTGTAACCTCCGATCCCGCTGTTGCGGCAAGGGCGCGGCTTCTCAGAAATTACGGTAAATTTGATCGTGATCGCAGCAGCGTGGTCGGCCTTAATTCGCGTCTGGACGAGCTGCAGGCGGCCATTCTTCGCGTTAAACTCGGCCATGTAAGTGGATGGAACGAGCGTCGTCGTGTTATTGCGTCAAGGTATACAAAAGGCCTTGCCGGAACCGGGATTGTTTTTCCGGCAACTGATGCGGCTGTAATTCATTCCTTCCACCTTTTTGTGATCCAGGTTCCGCCATCTGATCGCGACCGGATTCACAAAGAGCTTGCTTCCAGCGGCGTTGACGCCTTGATTCATTATCCCACTCCGCTTCATCTCCAGCCCGCACTTGCTGCGCTTGGTTATAAAAAGGGGGATTTTCCGGCCGCCGAACGCGCCTGTGACAGCATTATCAGCCTGCCCATGTTTCCACAGCTTACTGATCAGGAAGTTGACAAAGTTGTCTCGTCCGTGAAAAAAGCTCTTAGGTAAGCCTTTAGCTAAAGAGGGATGTGTTTATGGCCAAGTGTTTGATTTGTGGTCAGGCAATAGAGCATTTCATTTCTTTCGGAAAGATGCCCATTGCCAACGGTTTTGTCACTCCTGCGGAGTTCAAGGATGAGTACTTTTTTGAACTCAAAACCGGCGTTTGTCCCAAGTGCCTGATGGTACAGCTTACGGAGCTTGTTGATTCGGAAAAATTGTTTCATGACAATTACGCATATTTTTCGTCGATATCCACGCGGATGGCACGGCATTTTGAAGACTTCGCCCGTCATGTAATGAATGATTTCGGTTTTTCGCTGGGCAAGGACGGTTTTGTGGTCGAACTTGGAAGCAATGACGGGATCATGCTCCGGCACTTTGCTTCAGCGGGGATCAGGCATCTTGGAGTGGAGCCGAGCGGAAACGTGGCCGCCGCCGCGACCAAACAGGGCGTGAATACCGTATGTAAATTCTTTGGAAGGGATTTTGCCGGAGAGATTCTTTCCGGGCACGGAAGGGCTGATGCCATTCTGGCCGCCAACGTCATGTGCCATATCCCGGATCTGCATTCTGTTTTTGACGGAGTGAAGTCGTTGCTCAAACCACGGGGTATTCTGGCATTTGAAGACCCGTACCTGTGCGACATAATAGAAAAGACTTCATACGATCAGATTTATGATGAGCACGTTTATTATTTTTCCGCTCATTCAGTTTCACGCCTTGCGGCGATGCACGGGCTCGAACTTATTGATGTCGAACCACAGACAACGCATGGCGGTTCAATGAGATATGTAATTGCCCATCAGGGGGCAAGAAGCGTGAGCCATAATGTTGAAGGGCGGCTTGCATATGAGCGCGCCCTCAAAATTGAAAGCAGCGAGACGTATGCCGGCTTGAGCCGCAAGATCTTCAGATCGCGCGACCAGCTTGTTGATTTGCTTGAAAAGGCAAAAGCCGGCGGCAAGAGGGTGGCGGGCTACGGCGCGACTTCAAAGAGCACCACGGTATTCAATTTTTGCGGGATCGGACCGGACCTCATAGAATTCATTACCGATACAACACCGACAAAAATCGGAAAGACCACGCCCGGGATGCATATACCCGTTGTCCCGTATGAGCACTTCAAAAACAACAGACCGGATTATGCGCTGCTGCTGGCCTGGAACCACGGCGAGGAGATCATGGCCAAGGAGCGTGCTTTTGTGGAACAGGGCGGGCGGTTCATGACGTTCGTGCCCGAAGTCAGGATCATCGGGGAGTGTTGACAGATGGAAAAAATTCGTCTCAATCTTGGTTGCGGAGGCCGTCCGCTTGAAGGATATATAAATGTCGACCAGGATTCGCTTGATCAGCTCAAGGCCAGATACCCGCATGAAAAATTCCCGCCGGGCGCGAAGGTGGAGAATTATGACATTTTCCATCTTCCGTTTCCGGATGGCTCCGTACAGGAAATCCGTGCCGACTCGCTGATAGAACACTTGTCTTTTCTGGAAGAGCCGGTTTTCTTCCGTGAAGTAGCCAGGGCGCTTGCGCCGGGCGGGCTGTTCAATTTTTCGACGCCGGATTTTGAAGAAGCCGTGCGCCAGTGGCTGGACGCCAAGGACGACTGGCGTGATTTTTTCCGGAATGATGACGAGGCAATTGCAGCCCAACACTGGTTTGGCCAGTATTCATATGGCACGCAGAGTCGTTGGGGATATCTTACGGCAATGATATTCGGCTCCCAGAACGGCCCGGGACAGCTTCACCGCAACTGCTATACGGTTCCAAAAATCCAGGCGATCATGAAAAAGATGGAATTCACGATACTTGATATCCGCAAATATCGATGGAAGGGCGACAGGGACTGGATGATAGAGGTAAGGGCGGAAAAAAATGGCCGGTAATTCCACAAGTACGCTGCTTGCCGACGCAAGGGATGTCCGTTTTCCGTCCTTCAGGGAGGAAAACGGCGAGCTGGTCCCTTATGAGGCGTTTTCTGTGGTTCCACATGCCATTTCCAGGGTTTTTTATGTCTCGGACGTTCCCGCCGGGGACATGCGCGGTCATCATGCGCATAAACAGTGTTCGCAAACGCTTGTCTGTTTGTCCGGCAAAAGCCGGATTATTGTGGATGATGGAATCGGGCGACGTGAATTTGTTCTTCAAAAAAAGAGCGAGGGTCTGTATATCCCGCCCGGTCTTTGGGCCGAGCAGCATTATCTGGAGGCCGGCACGTCGCTTCTGGTTTTTTGCGACCGTCCCTACGAGCCCGATGATTATATCAGGGAGTACGACCGGTTTGTTTCCTGGAAGCGCGGTGGGTCATGAAGATAGTGGTGACGGGAGCACTTGGTCATATCGGTTCAAAACTGATCCGCGAGCTGCCGCGCCTGCATCCGGGATGCGAAGTCGTGATGATCGATGATTTTACGGTGCAGCGTTATCCGTCGCTTTTTGATCTTCCGGATGGCGCCCGCTACCGGTTCATCGAAGGTGATGTAATCAAGCTTGAGCTGCCGCCGGTTTTCGAGGGCGCCGACATGGTGGTTCATCTTGCCGCCATTACAAATGCCGCCGGCAGTTTTGAAAACAAGGACAGGGTTGAATACATAAATTACAATGCAACGCTGAAAACCGCCGAGGCCTGCGCCAAAACGGGTGTGCCGATGTTTTATATATCCACCACGAGCGTTTACGGCACCCAGGAAAAACTCGTGGACGAGAACTGTCCTGAGTCCGCCCTGCAGCCGCAGAGTCCGTATGCGGAGACAAAGCTCCGGGAGGAAAAGCTGCTCATGCAGCTTGGCCGTGAACGCGGTCTTGATTTCATGATTTGCCGCTTCGGGACGATCTACGGCGCGTCGCCGGGGATGCGTTTTCATACGGCGGTCAACAAGTTCTGCTGGCAGGCGGTGATGGGGCAGCCGGTGACCGTGTGGCGCACGGCTCTTCACCAGATGCGCCCTTATCTTTTTCTGGATGACGCGATCCGGGCGATGGATTTTGTGCTCTCGAAGAAGCTTTTTGACCGTGGCATTTATAATGTGCTGACCATGAACGCCACGGTAAACACGATACTGGATGCGATAAAGATGCATGCCGGTAATTTCAACGTGGAATTTGTTGAAACAAAAATCATGAACCAGCTTT
Source organism: Bdellovibrionales bacterium RIFOXYD1_FULL_53_11 (assembly GCA_001770165.1). Lineage (GTDB taxonomy): Bacteria > Bdellovibrionota > UBA1018 > UBA1018 > UBA1018 > XYD1-FULL-53-11. The sequence continues at coordinate 28,277 of MEQJ01000028.1, forward strand.
CATATGAAGTGGCCCGGACAAAATTTGAACGGCTTGGGTTCGTTTTTTCCGGCGCGGATTCCCTGCAGAAGGCGGTCGCCGGTACGGTCCATCTGCTTGGCAACGCCAATTGCGCACGAGCAAAATGAAATTGCGCGCTTCTGATATTTTTGTATTTTTTTGCAGCATTCTGGCGGTTGCTTTTATCGTCATCAATACCGGCGCGATTGTTCACGACCAGTATTTCATTCAAACCACCTTTTCCTGGAGATATCCAAAATTATATGAAGGCATCAGCTCCTGTTTGCTGGCGGTCGCGGTCAATCTGCTTGCCTCCCCGTCCGCCGGGCAGGTCAATCCGCTTTTTAAATCCCTCGCGCTTGTGATTTATGTTCTGCCTGCTTATCTTCTGGCCAGAAAATATTTGCGCAAGGAGCTTCTTCTCGCGTTTTTTGTGGTTCTTCTGTTTGGTTCAAGGATGCCTTTTCTCTGGCTTTCGAGCGAGCTGCTATGCGGAGGTTTTCTGTCGCTGGCGATACTTGGTATTGTGTCCGGCTGGCATTATGCGGCGGTCGCGGTAATTCTCGCCTGGTTCGCTTTTTTAAAGCCCGAAATGCCGCTTGTCGCCGCGGCCGTCATGGGCGTGTATCTTTTCGGGCTTAAGAACACGAGAAAACGCGTGTGGAGCGCGGTTGTTTTTGTCGGGGCATGTTTTTTGATCATACTTCCTGTATTGCTCTGGGGCGATGCGTCTTTCGGCCGGTCACTGCTTTCCTTCGGGCAGCATTACTTTTCGGTTATCAGGGAGCATCAGGCCGGCTCAGAGGATATAGTCATTTCCTGGGAAAATTACGCCGCGCTTTTTCGGGAGAATTTTCCGGGCGTGAATTCGTTTGCTGATGTGATTATAAAATATCCGTACAAGTTTGTTGACGCGTCGGCCCTGTTTTTTGTCCGCGGGCTCCGGCATTTTACGGGACTGTTTCAGTTCCTGGTCCCGTTGCTTGTATTGAGGGTGTATTTTTATTTCCGGCGAAGGCAGCAGCTGCAGGATTTTGAAAAATATATACTGGCAAGCCTTGTCGGTCTTCTGCCGATGGTTGTTTTTGCTTATTTGCATATCCGCTACCAGGCCAAATACTATCCGCTGCTGGTACTGTGTGCGCTTTATTTCGTGCAGGAACGCATGAACCGGGGCTGGCTCCGCGGGGTTGCCGCGCTGCTCATCATCTCTGCCGTCGTGGTCCAGCTATGGAGATTTACGGGGGATATGGCCATGTTTGATCCTTCGGGGAGCTGGTGGTTTCCGGATTGATCAGCTGTTAACCCGGCTTGCTGCGAGAAGCCTTTTGTAAACCGCGATATATTCGGCGGCGACATTGGCCGGATTTACGCGCAAAAGCCCTTCGGGCGTCAGATTAGGGCCGTTTTCATGTGCGATATGGCGTGACTCGGCCCATTTAACAAAATCCATCATGATGTGCGGTGCGAGGTCTTCGCTGTTTGGAAACAGGAACAGGTCCTTGGCCACGCCTCTTAGTTCAAGCGCCCCATCGGTGGATGTGGCGGCAAGCGGGCAGCCAAGACAGGCGGCTTCAAGCAGTGCGATCGGGAGTCCTTCGTATCTGCTCGGACTTATCATGGCGTGCATATAAGGAAGAATTTCGGATGGGTTTTCGACGTAGCCGAGCATGATCACCTTTTCGTCAAGCCCCAGCTCGGAGACAAGCGCCCGGATGTCCGGCTCCATCAATCCCATGCCAGCCATGTAAAGGCGGACATCCCGCTGGAAGAGGGGCAGCATCGAATTCAGCCAGCGCACGATCCTGTCGGGGCCCTTCTCGGGCGAAAATCTTCCGAGGTAGCCCAAGCGGATGCCCTTGAAGTCACTTATTGCCTGATATCGCCCGGGACAGTCCGGCTTTTTTTTCATTGCGTTCATGATCCGTTCGGAAACCGGATTCCATATGACATGAATGCGTGAGCCGGGGATTCCAGTGCCGGTCAGACTGCGTTTCACGCCGTCCGAAACGGCCACATGGCAGTCAAATGCCCATTCGCGCGGAGTAACGGTGCGTTCAAATACCCAACCGAAATACGGTTGCATCGGAAAAAGATTTGGCGCAAGCGCGGCACGGACTTTTATCGCCCCCGCTTTAACGGGGGTGACAGATGCATAAATGTCAGGAAGCCCCACATGTGATTGCAGGATGTCGGGTTCGAATTCCTTCACAAATTTGATCCAGCGCCTGAAGGCCATCGGGTGTCCGAGGTATCCGCCGCGGTTTATGCGGTTGCCGGATACGATCGTGATCCCGTCCATGACGGGGCAGGCAACCTCGTCATCACGGCCGAGATTGTAGACAACCACGTCTAGTCCGGCCTTTATGAACCCGCGCGCAAGCGGCCCGATCAGGCTCGGTACTCCGCCGGGGTGCAGGTCACGGACAGATAAGAGAATTTTCAGCGGTTTTGACATAATGTTTTATGCGATCTAACATATCGCCTTCATGAAGAGCTTCGGCAAGCAAAATAAGTGTTTGGTACTTTGTTACCATAATGTGGGCTCAAGGGAGGGAATGCGCCATCTCGAAACCTCGGCGCTTACGGTAACGCCGGAGCAGTTCCGGTCGCATATGAAGTGGCTCACGCGTTTTTTTGATTTTGTCGATCCAGGAAAAATTCTGGCAGGCAAGGCAACGCAGGCCCTGCCGGCGCGTCCGGTCATTCTTACGTTTGACGACGCGACAAGCGGGATTTTGCGGCACGCGGCCCCGGTGCTTGCAGAATTCGGCATCCGGGCGCTTGCTTTTGCGTCGATTGAACATCACAAAGATCCTTCACCGTATTGGTGGGATCTGGCTGATCGTGCATATGAACCAAAAACCGGTTTTGGAGAATTCCTGGCGCTTCACAAGTCGATGGGCGCGATGGCGGCGGCACGCTTGCTCAAGAG
>MEQJ01000028.1:31242-37020 GCA_001770165.1 Bdellovibrionales bacterium RIFOXYD1_FULL_53_11
TTGATGCGGTCAGCGGCCGGGGATTTATAAATGTTGCGGCGTTTGCGTATGGTGACACGCCCGCGGAAGCATCCGGCGGACGGGGCGCATATGAGCTGCTTGACCGCGCCGGAATAAAGTGCGTATTCGGAACCGGGGCAGGTTTTTTCAGCCTGGATGATCTGGATGGTTCTGTCAAAGCATCCGCACCGCTGCCGAGACTGATCGTTCCGTCGCAGTGGTGCGTTTCAAGGCTGTTGGTAAAAATCGTCAGAATCTCATAAGTTTTATTGGATTCAGATTAAACAACCTTTTCATTTGGCGCAAATGATCAGTGGAACAAAACCCGCCAGCCCCTTTGGGATGGGGCGGACCCCAAAACGTCGGCATCCACTGTGCGCGCCAAGAAGAAAAAAATTCCGGTTTTTACTCGCTTATTCTTCGTATCTGCTCTGAATGGTGGTTGAGGGCAGGATCGAACTGCCAACGTGCTATCTGGCGGGCTGCCTTGCGATTGCGTCAGCATGATGACAGAGGCATTGACTTACTTTCATTTTTCCTTGAATATTGAAAGTATGATTAAACGCACATTGACAACGGTGATCGACAGGGCATGGAAGCGGGGGAAAAGCATCCTGCTGCTCGGTCCACGTCAGACAGGCAAAACAACGCTCGCAAGGCAATTTGAGTTCGATCTAACCGTTCAACTACTGTCTTCGTCGTTAAGAAGACAATACGAAATGAATCCCGATCTAATCATAAGGGAAGTCGCGGCTTTGCGTTTAAAGAAGCCCGCCCGAGTTTTGATTGATGAAGTTCAAAAGGTCCCCGGGCTTATGGATTCGATCCAGTTGCTGATTGACGAGCGCAAAGCACAGTTTTTCATTACCGGATCATCCGCAAGAAAGCTTAAGCAGCAATCAGAAGTTAATCTTTTGCCAGGCAGGGTAATTTCTTTCCGGCTTGACACTCTGACTTTTGATGAGTTTTCGAACAGTATGGAGCCGAAAAATATTGAGCTTGATTCATTGCTTTATTTCGGCCAGTTGCCTGAAGTTGTTTTGACTACCATCAAAAATGACAAGGCAGAACTCCTGCGTTCTTATGTTGAAACATATCTCGAAGAAGAAATCAGAAAAGAATCGGGACTTCGAAGACTGCCGGAATTTTATCGTTTTCTGGAGAGCGCCGCTTCGCAGGCTGGAAACATTGTTTCATACACCGGAATATCCCAGGATACTGGAGTTTCGCACGTGACAGTCAAAGCTTATTACGAAATTCTTGAAAGCACCTTGATTGCCGACAGGATTGATCCGATAGTAACAAGTCCAACGCGCCCAAAATTGATCAGGTCGCCAAGATATCTGTTTTTTGATCTTGGTGTACAGCGTGTTTGTGCCAAGGAGGCACAACCTCTTCCACGCACCACACTTGGCAAATATTTTGAATGTTGGGCGGGTATGGAACTGTTAAAAATGATCAGACACAAAAGCGATTCGTGCTCACTTTGTTTCTGGCAGGACCCTGGCGCTGCCGAAGTTGACTGGGTATTGAAAAAAGGACATTCATTTCTGCCCATTGAGGTCAAATTATCTGAAAGAATCAAAACTTCGGACGTGAGACATCTCAAAAAATTCATTGAAGAGTATTCATGTCCGAAGGGTGGAATCGTCGTTTTTAGCGGAAATCGAAAACAAATGATTTCTGATCAGATAACTGCTGTGCCGTGGTTTGAATTGACAAATGTTGTGTCAGAAATGTTTTTTTAACAATTTTCACAAAAAAAGAACGTGATTACAATTTCAGATTCGAGGACGAACGACTTATCGATTTCGACACCAGGGATTTTCAGTTGATCTACAGCGCATGTATGGCTATTGCACCGGCAGGCACTTGAGTCCTGCACCCGTGGCCGCTTTTTGCCATGAGCCGGTTTTGTTGCGGATTCCGGTATTGACGTTTTGTGGAAGGACGCATTTTTCGCCTTCCTTCATCTGCCGTTCACCTTCGCCGAGGCACTTCGTGCCATTTTCAAATTTTTGCATTTTTCCTGGAAGGCCGGTGCTTGTACGGCAGACGGAACCTTCCACTTTCATGGCCTTAACGGATTTTGCCATGGCTTTTCTTTCCGTGGAGGCTTCATATGCGCCGGCCGTAATGGCAAAAAATATTGCGCAGACAGAAAGCAGCATGATTTTTTTCAACATGAATTGTCTCCTTTTTTGACTGATCTGGTTATTGTTAAATGATACGCGCAATCCCGCATTAAACAATAGCAACTGGTCTGTTTCTGGCAGGGCAGGGCGCTGCCATGTTTGTTCTGCGTAAATTCCAGGAAGAGGCACTCCGGGCGCTTTGTGAACCTGGCAATGTCATTTGTGTTGCGCCAACGGGCTCCGGCAAGAGTCTCATCTTTGAGCGTCAAATGGCCACCAAGGGATTGCGATCATTGCTTGTTTCCCCGCTTACCGCACTTGCGCGGCAGCAGGCCGCCCGGCTTGGGGCTGTTGGCATAAACGTATGTCTTGGCGCCGGAGGGGCGGGCGGTGGTGGGGGTGTGACTCCTGATGAGAATACGCAGGCATGGATCATAAGTCCTGAAATGCTACAGTACGGCACTTATGAGACGGCGCTGCGGAAGTGGCGGCCGGAATTCCTGGTGGTGGATGAGTGCCACTCTTTGTGGGAGTGGGGTGACGGGTTCCGTCCGGCTTTTTTGGATCTGCCGGAGCTGGTTTCAAAACACAGTATTTCACGCAGTCTCTGGCTTACTGCTACGCTGCCGCGTGAAGCAAGATTGAATCTTCTTGCAAGATTGCCGGAGCCGGTTAATGAAATCGGTGAATTCGGCCTGCCTCCGGAACTCATGATCGATTGTCTGCACACTCCCTGGCCCGTGCGCGCGGAGGCTTTATACAGAACGCTGAAAAATTCGGATGGCTCCGGAATCGTATTTGCCCCGACCCGTGCGATGACCTCCCGCATCGGAGCGATTGCCAGAGCGGCCGGAAAATCATTTGTCGTGTATCATGCGGGCATGAGCACGGAGGAACGCCGGGCCATTGAAACCATTGTGGCTCACAATAAATGCGATGTGGTGATTGCAACTTCGGCGTTTGGAATGGGAATGGACTATGAGCATCTCGGGTGGACTGTGATATGGCAGGCGCCGCACTCCATGCTGTCGCTTGCCCAGTACATCGGGCGGGCCGGAAGGCGCGGAGGCGGCAGAGCCACCATTTTCTGGGATCATGAGGATTTCAGGCTGAGCGACTGGGTAGTGGCCGGCTCGGAACGCAAGAGGCGGGAACTGGGATATGTAATGGATTTCTTTGGACGGGGCACTTGCAGGCGGGCGGGCATTATAATGTATTTCACCGGAGCGCCCGCGGCTTGTTGTGGTAATCTTTGCGATTTTTGCATGTCCATCAATTGTTAAGCCGCGCAAGCGGCCACCTTTGTAATGCCGATAAGAAGCTGTATGAAAAAATACATGATTGCCTTGTGTTTTGCGCTGCTTGTCGCGCCAGCTTTAAACGGCTGTGGCAAGGGCAAGGTTCCGGGGCTTGAAAACTTCAGCGTAGCCGTTGTGCAAAAACGGCTTTATGCGAGTTTTACTGCAACTGCGCTCCAGTGGGATTTTGGCATAACCGTGCCCATTCCGGGCCTGAAGGATGCGACAGCGGGGATTGCACCGGACATGATGAGCGGCGGGACCATATTCCAGTTTTCCATAGGCCTTGAATCGCTTGTCAACAATGGGCAACCTTTGCCCAGACTCGGACTGCCGGATGGACGCCCGATACCGGATGTGGCCGATGGCGTGCTTCCGCGTTCGGATACCCATTTAAAGAGTTTGAAGCTCAGCATCTATCTGGCGGACGATGCCTTTGGAATTTTTGTTCCCATCACGTTCAGATCCAAAAAAGGTTACACTCTTCCATGGGTTGTTTCGATGAAGATCCGGGACGAACGCGGCAATGTTCTTGGCAAGGCCTATGCCATTCCTGAACAGGGCGACAATACCGATAGCGGTCTGCTTTTGCTTCTGCCGTATATGCTCGGGCAGCCGATGCCCGCGCCGTCGGCATCACCCGTTGTTTTCACGCCATGATAAAAGCCTGAAAACGGCTTGAAGGGCCTTTCTGATTGATCATTTGTGATAATCTTAATGTAAGCATGTTTTAAACCGCAATCCCGGATTGCGAAACTCATGGAGGAGTTTTCAATGCGAAAATACTTGCTGGCATTTCTGGTGGTCATGCTGCCGTTAACCGCAAACATCGCGCTCGCCGGTGATGATGATGGCGAAAAAGCTCCAAAGGAATGGACGTTTCTCATCTTCCTCAATGGCAATAATGATCTGGACCGTTTTGGAGCGATGGATATCAATGAGCTCGAAAAATTCGGCTCGGACAAGAATATCAACGTGGTGGTGCAATGGGCCAGTCTTGCAAACAAGGACACGCGAAGGCTCCTGGTCAGGCAGGATAATAATCCAAAAAAAGTCACCTCGCCGACAGTACAGAAGATGCCCGCCGTTGACATGGGCGACTGGAGAAAACTTGTTGAATTTGTCGAGTGGGGTGTAAAAAATTATCCCGCCAAAAAATACTTTGTCGACATCTGGAACCATGGACGCGGCTGGTATCTGAAATCAAACCAGCATGGCCCGACCCGCGACATCAGCTTTGACGACAATACGGGCAATGCCATCACGACTTTGCAGCTTGGACAGGCCATGGAAGAAATTGCAAAACTCATAGGGCACAAACTTGATATCTATGGCAGCGATGCATGTCTGATGGGTATGGCCGAGATTGCCGAAGAGATGGCTGACAATGTGGAGGTTTTTATCGGCTCTGAAGAACTCGAACCGGGTGAGGGATGGCCGTATGACGGACTGATGAAACGCTGGGTTGTAAATCCGTCGGCAAGCGCCGCGGAGGTTTCAAAGTATCTTGTGGAGGAGTATTTTGCCTCCTATAGCGGCGGTACGCAGGGAACGCAGAGCGTGACACTTTCGGCATACGATCTTTCAAAGATGGATGTGTTCAAGAAGGCCTTGTCTGATTTTAGCGGAAAGATCCTCAAGCTTGAGGCTCCCGACCGGCAAAAAATCATGGATTCTTTCCGCAGTGCGCAGATGTTCACGTTTGATGACTATCGCGATGTGATCGATTTTTTGAATATTGCCGAAAAGGCCGGAATTTACGGCCTGAAGGCTCCTGATTTTTCGTCCGTGAGGGATGCCGCACAGGACATGATCATCATCAACAAGGCAAGCGATGATTATTCCCGCGCGTTCGGGCTCGCGATGTGGATGCCGTCATCCGCGTCCGATTACGGCGCAAACCTGGAAAAGTACACGCAGCTCAAATTTGACCGCGCCACCAGATGGGGCGATGCGCTGAAATTCCTGCTGCAATAACCAGGAATTGTCTCATATTGTTTAAAATCCCATAGTGTTGCCGCATTGCATTATGTGATGTATATAAAGTTCCGTGTACTGGCTTTCGATATTAATATTCTTTTCAGAAATAGCGGTTGCCATGCCGGCCAAACCGCTTGAATCAATAGAAGCCGCCTGGACTGATGTTTCAATCCGGCTCGATGTTCGCAATCTTGCCGAAAGTGATGAAGCCGGCACGCTGCCCGTTGAACTGATGAAAGCCAGGGTGGACGAAAACAACCGCTACTGGTCGCTTTGTGCGATCAAATTTGTTCCAAGAACCGTCGCAAACGTAAGTGCGCAAAAACTGAATATCCCGTATCCTCCGCAAAGTCAGGGCGAACTCA
>MEQJ01000028.1:37063-49415 GCA_001770165.1 Bdellovibrionales bacterium RIFOXYD1_FULL_53_11
ACTTGCCTCGGTGCTCAATCCGAACGGGAAATTCGATGGTGCAATACCGTTTACTTTTGCCGGCCCATGGAATTTTTATGACAAGCAGTCAAAACTTTTTTTGCACGGGCTTGGCTGGTTTTTCATGACGGGCGACAAGATCGACCATATCGGCGCGATGATCGCCTCCCAGCGCATACACCGGCCCGAGGCGCCGCTGCTGATGGCTCATGAGCTCGGACACGCATTGACGCTGGGGCATACTTCCGAGCCGGACAACATCATGGGCGTGGGCGAACGGTTTTCGCGCGTCCAGTGCATGCAGGCACGGGCGTTTGCCTTGACGGCGCTTGCAGGTTTTCTGGAATCCCGCTGACATGTTTACGTCGTTTTACTGAAAACATCCCGATCCGGGGATTTGCGCGCAAGACGGGCATCGAACGCCATGCATATGTTGCGCAAAAACGCGCGCCCGGTTTCCGTAACCGCGCACGATGACGGTCCCGGCACGACAAGCCCGTCACGCGAAAGCCCGGAGAGCTTTTCGCCAACAAGGTCAAGATAAGGAGTATGGGCTTTTTCATCGCTCCAGTCAGTTTCATATCTTGTCATCAGATTGAGAATATGTCTGCGCAAGACCAGGTCCTCGCTGTCAAGCTCGTGACCGCGCACAAGCGGCAGTTTTTTGCCGAGTACCGCGGCCATATACGGCTCCAGCACTTTTTCGTTCTGCGCAAAGGCGTTCCAGGTATCGCCGATTGACGAGACGCCAAGGCCGATGAGAGGGGAAACAAATCTTGGGGTATAGCCCATGAAGTTGCGGTGCAGGCGCCGGGACTGGAACGACAGCCAGAGTGCATCATGCCCCAGCGCAAAATGATCCATGCCGATTTCAAGATATCCCGCGTTTTCGAGTGCGGTGCGGCCGTATTCATAAAGCGTACGGCGAAGTTCGGGGGATGGAAGATCCTTTTCGGAATATTTCTTTTGATGCGGTTTCAGCCAGGGAACATAGGCGTTGGCATAAAAAGCAATCCTGTCCGGCCTCAACTCGCGCGTGGCGGCCATGGTGCGTTCGATGCTCGCGGTGGTCTGGGCGGGAAGTCCGTGGATAAGGTCAAAATTTATACTCGTAAATCCAAGTTCGCGCGCCCAGAGGGTTACGCGCCTGACAAGATCCTCGCCCTGGATCCTTCCGATCAGTTGCTGTACGGCCGGATCGAGATCCTGAACGCCAAAACTTATCCGCCTGAACCCCCGGGCCGCGAGAACCTCAAGATGTTCGCGCGTTGTGGTGCGCGGGTCGGCCTCGGCCGAAAGGCCGGCATCCGTATTTGCATCCACCCTGTCCAGTATGCCGTCAATGAGCCGCGCCATCTCCGGCGGAGGCAGGAAGGTCGGGGAGCCGCCTCCGATATGAAGCTCCGAAAGCCTGAAGGTGCCTGCCCGGCAATAAAGATCAAGCTCACTGTGTAGCGCATCAATGTACGGACCCACCTGTGAATTGTCGCGCGTAAGCCGGGTGTTGCATCCGCAATAAGCGCAAATGCTCCTGCAAAAGGGGATGTGCACGTAAATCGAAGCTCCGATGCCTTTGCGCGCGTTTGCCCCTATTGCCGAGGCCATGTGGTCAAGCCAGCCAGGCCCGAAAAAACCCGGCGCCGGGACGGCGTCCCAATAGGGGACCGTCGGGTAACTCGTGTATCTCGGCCCGGGGATGCTGTACTTGCGGATGAGATTTCCAGGAATCAACATGTACCTAAGACCGCCCGCTGAAGACGCAAAAAAAGCCGGACATTTTCTTCCGGGACGCCCGGCAGTACGCCGTGCCCCAGCCCGCAGACCCAGCCTTTCCGGGCGGAAGCGGGGACTTTCTGCGTCCTGGCAAGCCAGGCACGCAAAACCGGCTCCAGTACGCCCGGAGGCAGCAGCATCTGCTGTGGCGAAAAATTCCCTTGAATTGACACTTTTCCCTCTTGGGAAATCAATACCGACGGAAGATCATGCGTGTCGTCAATGCCGATGCAGTCGGCCCCGCAGAGGGCGGCTTCTTCAAGGAGGCTTTTTGAGAGCCCTTTTGCATAATAAATCACATTTGTGTCTGGGCGTTCTGACTTGAACCGGGAAATCAGTTTTTTCAGCGCGGGCATTACCATCGCGCTGTACTGGATTTCCGGGATGTCGCCGGCGCAGGAATCAAAAAGGGCAAATACGTCGGCACCGGCATCGGCTTGCATTTTCATCACATCCAAAAGCAGCTCCGACACAACGGCCAGAAACGGCTCAAGTGCGCCGGAAGCTGCAATGCCGACGGCGCGTTTCACCGCTTCGCCCTTATGTGAGCCCGCTGCCGCGAAAAAGAAAAGCGTGAGCGGCGCGCCCGCAAAACCGATAAGGGTTTTTTCGGGTGGAAGCTGCCGGCGGACCAGCCTGGCGGCTTCCGCCTGGAAGGAAAGTTTTTCAATGACGGCATCCCCCGTGCGCAGTCTTGCAACAGCGGCTGCGTTTTCCAGCAGGCGTCCGAGCTTTGGTCCGGCATCGGAAAAAGCGAGATCCATTCCCATGGCTTCGAGAATAAAAAGAATGTCAGAAAACAGGATTGCTGCATCAAAATCAAAATCACGGATCGGGCCCAGGGCGGCTTCGCAGGCAAGAGCGGGGGTTCTGCAAATCCGCTCAAATGAATGTTCCTTGCGCAGGGCCCTGTAGTGGGAGTGGTATCTTCCGGCCTGTCTCATGAACCATACGGGCGGACGGGCGTTGTTCGACAGGCGTATGGCATCAACAAGGAGTTTTCCGGTCGTGTCAGACAAGTTGATAGCCGACTCCTCTCACGCTTCTGATAAGCTGGGGATTTTCGGGGTTTTCTTCGACAAGACGCCTTATCCTTACAATGAAATTGTCGATGGTCCTTGAGCTTGGTATCTCGCCGTCACCCCAGACCTCGATCAGGATTTCTTCACGGCTTACGACATTGCCGCGTTTTTCAAACAAAAGCCGTAGCACTGCGCATTCCTTGTGGGTAAGGGAATGGCTGCTGCCCTCGGAATAAATCTCGAATTTTGAAAACCATACGGTGGCTTTTCCGATTTTTATTCCCTCAAAAGGGCTGGAGGCGGACATCCGGCCCGCACGCTTGATTGCATTATTAATCCGGAGAAGAAGTTCCTTGAAGTGAAACGGTTTGACCACGTAGTCTTCGGCGCCCAGTTCGAGTCCATGGACCCGGTCTTCCGGGGTTCCGTAGGCGGTAAGAAAAACAAGTGCGGTTTTCCTGCTGGATTTTCTTATTTCCCCGGCGAGGTCGAATCCGTTTCCGTCTGGAAGTCCTACGTCCACCAAGGCGGCATCAAATTCCTTTTTTGCAAGTTCCTTTCGTGCCGAGGCAACGGACACCGACCACGCAACGTCAAAGCCTTCGGCGGCGAATCTTTCGACAAGCGTCGATCCGACGTTGCGTTCGTCTTCCACAAGAAGAAGTGACACGCCTTTTTTCTCATCCATCAGCATTATCTCCGTTTAAAAATTCCAGGCGGGCCTCGAATCCGCTTTTGTCTGAAGAAAACCCGATGCCGCCTCCCATCGCGGACATCAATCTGCCCGCAAGATACAATCCGACTCCCGCGCCCTGGGACCCCGAACCCCGGAGAAAGAGCCTGCCAAGTTCTTTCGGATCGCCGGGATAGCCTTCCCCGTTGTCCCTGAAGCACAGGACTTTGCGGTCAGGGCGATCTTCCGGCGCGAGACTGATTGAAATCCTGACTGGTTCGACATGGGTGTGCCTAAGGGTGTTTTCGAAAAGATTTTTCAAAACGACTTGAAAACCCGGAATGTCGGCAAGGACGGTAATGTCCGGGATGTCCGCCCTCACATCCATGCGTCTTGACGGCATGTCACGCCAGGCATTCATCGCTCTTTCAATAATTGGTTTGATCCGGACCGGGCGGACATGCAGCTTTCCGCCCCCCTCGATCCTGCCGAGTTCGAGTGTACGCTCAACCTGCGATTCCAGTCGCATGGTGTCTTCCAGAAGGCGGCTTACCAGGATGTTCCGTCGTCCGCCGTCTGTTCCCGCAAACCCTTCCGCAATTGATTCCGCCTGCAGTCTTATGCTTGTAAGCGGTGTTTTGAGTTCATGCGTGACAGAAGCGAAAAAGGCGTGCATTGACCGGTTTCTTTTCATGTCGCGCCAGTAAATCCAGACAAGAAGCGCGGTGCTTGCCATTAAAAGGACAAAAAAAGCGGCGGATTCCCAGCCAATCATCCGTTGTGTGCGAAAAAAATGATCATTGACCGCGGCGGGATCGATGCCGGCCCGGGTTTCGAGCGCGGCGATTTTTTTTGCCTGCCCGTGCATGTGCACCCCCCACCAGGCCCCTATGGAAAGGATCGTAAAAATCCAGAAAAGATGCGCCGCCAGCATCAGCCATATTTTTTTTTCAGGAGTGTGGAGGCGTGATCCGTAGTGTCTCATCCGGCCGCCAGTACGAGTGCGTCCGCAAGAGACTCGGCGTGGTCGTCCGTGTGCGCCGTTGACATGAATGAAACCTCGTAGCCGCTGGGGGAAAGGTAGAAGCCGCGTGAGAGCAGCTTGTGAAATGCCGAGGTATATGCCTCTTTTTGTCCGGCGGGCGCTTGCGCCGGGGTGTGCACGACGCCGTCACTTGAAGATGGATCCCCGAAAACAGGCCAGAAAATCGAAGAAAAATGCTGGATACGGATTCTGCCTCCGGTTTTGCCGGAGACCAGGCCGGCCAGCAGGCCCGTCCTCCGTGAAAGTTGTTCATAGGGTTTGTCGCGAAAAAGTTTTTTCAGCGTTGCAAGTCCGGCCGTCATCGCAACCGGATTGGCGCTCAAGGTACCGGCTTGATAGACAGGTCCCGCAGGAGCAACCAGATCGAGAAGATCCCTTCTTCCGCCATAGGCCCCGACCGGAAATCCACCACCGATTATTTTTCCATAAGTGACGAGATCCGGCTTGATCCCGCTGATTCCCGCCATGCCTTCAAATCCGGTCCTGAATCCGGTAATGACTTCGTCAAATATCAAAAGGGCACCATTTTTGCGCGACAGGAGGGCCAGTTTTTTCAACAACCCTTCACGGTGGGGCAAGAGGCCGTTATTGGCTGGAACCGGTTCGACAATGGCGGCGGCGATTGTGTTGCCATGCAGCGCGAACGCCTTTTCAAGGGCATCCGGATCATCAAGCGGCACGACAAGTGTTTCCGAGGCCACGGCAGCGGACACGCCGGCACTGTCGGGAGAGGCCATTTCGGCCAGTCCGGAGCCGGACCGCACCAGCATGGAGTCGGCATGGCCGTGGTAACAACCGTCAAATTTCAAGATCCTGCTGCGCCCGGTTGCCGCACGCGCTACCCGGAGGGCGGACATTACAGCCTCCGTGCCTGAATTGACAAACCTGATTTTTTCAACCCAGGGCAGATTGCCGGTTATGAATTCGGCAAGTTCAAGGGAATATTGCTCGGCCGCACCGTAGGACCAGCCGCGGTCAATCGCCTTGTGAACCGCTTCGGCCACCTCGGGGTCAGCGTGTCCGAGAATGAGCGGCCCCCAGGACATGCAAAAATCAACATAGCTGTTTCCGTCGACGTCGGCTATTTCCGCGCCGCGCGCGCTCTGGATAAATCTTGGCACGCCACCGACGCTTTTGAACGCCCTGACCGGCGAATGGACTCCGCCCGGTGAGACCAGGCGCGCACGTTCAAAAAGTGTTTCGGACCGCTTTGTGTTCATAACCATTGACCTGCCTTTCGTGCCCCATAGGTGATTATCATTGATGCGCCGGCACGGACAAACGAAGTCCAGCATTCGACATGTGCGGCCGGGCCGTCCATCAGGCCCTGGCCGGCCATCAGCTCCACTGCCGCATATTCACCGCTTACTTCGTACACGGCCCAGGGTTTTGGAATTTCCAGGGACAACCGGGAAAGAACATCAAGATACGGAAGTCCCGGTTTGACCATCAGTATGTCCGCCCCTTCGATGTCATCGCGGCGCGAGCTCATCAAGGCATCGCGGTATCTGGCCGGATCAATCTGATAAGAGGTGCGGTCCTTGAGTTTGGCATCCCCCTTTGGTGCGGAGTCGGCGGCTTCTCTGAAGGGTCCGTAGAACCTTGAACAGAACTTTGCCGAGTAGCTCATGACAAGTGTTCGTTCCAGCCTGGCCCTGTCCAGATTCTCGCGAATGGCCGCCACGCGTCCGTCCATCATGTCGCTGGGGGCGACGCAATCCGCGCCGGCCGCGGCATATTCGCCCGCCGCCCGCGCAAGCTCTTCGACCGTTGCGTTGTTTTCAACATGATCACCCCCGGGCGAGAGTATCCCGCACTGTCCATGGGTGGTTGCAGAGCAAAGGCAGATATCAACCGCAAGAAAAAGATCTTCTCCAAAATGTTTTTTAATATCCGCTATCCGGCCTGCGGTGAAGGAAAAATCAAATCCCGATGCGGCTTTCCGTGCCGGCACGCCGAACAGCAGGAATTTTGTTGTACCGGCCTCGAGATCGCGTTCAATGGTTTTAAGAAGCGAAACGGGAGTTTCCCGCATGACGCCGGTCATGCCGCTTATGGGTTCCGGGCTTGAAATGCCGTCCACGGCAAAAAGAGGCTGCACAAGCTGCTCGCGCGATACCCGGGTCTCGCGGGCAAGTTCGCGCACATGCCGGTTCTGGCGCATGCGTCTTAGTGTCAATGTGTGTCTATCCATTTTTTCCACTCCTCTTTCGAAGGAAAAACGAACGGCTTAATGCCTTTATTCCTGATTCTCACGGCCGTTTTTCCGGGACCACAGGCATGAACGGCATCATGGCTCACGAGGTCTTTTAACTCATCAAACTGTGATCCGCTGCTCCAAAAAACATGTGTTGCCTGTTTGATGGCGCCCCGCATTTTGTCGGTTGCGCCCCCCCCCGTTCTTTCGAGGCGGTATGAAGGCAGGACACTGCACCCGCGGGCAAGCCAGTCGTTTTCGGCATGTTTGTGTGTAAGCACCGTCCAGTCGCTCATGTCGCCAAGACCGGCAAGCCCGGATGAAAAAACCGGGGACAGGTGGTCAAAACCAAGTCCCTCGGCGCATCCTTCGACAAACACCCCCAGCCTTGCCAGCCTGAACCAGCTTTGTACTCCGCTTGTCCATACCCTTGCACTCCGCAGTGACGGCAGCATGCTGTCATCCACGGCCCGGGAATGTGAAACAAATACCGGCTTGCCCCGCATGTTCTCCGGCAGTCCAGTCGCGATTCGATGGCTTGTCAAAGTGTTTCGCCAAGCTGAACCATCCCAGGCGGCAATCCTGTCCAAGGCCGGACATTTCCGCGGTTCGGGAATGCTCCAGTGCATTCCGTCAATACGCATGCCGCTTTCGGTCGGGCCCCTGGTGTGCAGAATCAAACCAAGAAGCTTGTGATTGCTTGCCGTGGCGCCGAACTTCTGATGGCAGCCGCCGCCATGTTTTATGAGAAGCGCGCGCTCCATCGATACGGCCTCATGGGCGGCGGGATCATGGAGTTTTTGTAAAACACTGGTTGTAAGCCGGTCGGCTCTCCTACATTCAATGGAGAGTGCCCCCTGTCCGGGTGCGGTCGGGCAAAGCGAAAGGGGCAGCAGCATGAGTTTTGTGCCAGACAACAATCCTTTGACCTCATCTCTTGCAAACTGGTCGCCGAGAAGCCGTTCGATCCCGGCAAAAGCAAGGACAACCGCATCAAAATGCCTGCTGCCGCCTTCAGGATCATGAAGCCGTGAAAGCCGTGTGTTAACGTTTCCGCGGATGTCGGCAAAGCTGGCGCCTGCGCCATGCGGAAGTGCTTGCGCGAGAAATGGCGGAATATTTTCGAGCCTTCTTAGTGATGAAGATCCGATCGTGATGGTTCCGCCGTGAAGAAGTTTGCGTGTTCCGGAAGGACCAAAAACGATCACATCATGCGGTTCGGCCCTTGCCGGGATTGCGGCGGTGTGAAGTTCTGGATGGCGCTCGATGCTCATGTCCTTGAGTGAGTTGACCGTGAAATCCACCCGCCCTTCCAGCAATGCCTCATCAAGCTCGGCAGTGAAAAATTCTTTTCCCTCGATCTCATGAAGAGGGACATCAAGCAGTTTGTCACCCTTGGTTTCAATTCCAATGATCTCTATTGAGACGTCAGGCCTCGATCTGCCGAGTTCCGCCGCCACTATGCGGCTCTGGGTCATGGCAAGCAGTGATCTGCGGGTTCCGAGACGCAGCGTTTTCGGGGTCATTGGAACTGCACCAGATCCTCCCAGCCATGCGGGGTGGTTATTGAGCCGCCCAGGGATCTGAGGCGCGCGCGTTCATCGCAAAGCCTTTCAGCCGTGGCAAGTGCCTGCACTTTTGCTCTTGTGTTGGTGCCGCGGAGTTCGAAGACGTCATCGAGGGTGAGCAGTACCTGGATTTTTTTCCAGCCCCCGGCATCCCCGCGCGTGCAGCCGAGATGCACCAGTGTTTGTATATCATGTTTCTTGAAGTGTTCGATCCGCGCCGCATCGTTTACCGGGTCAAGCGGAATACAGACAACAACATGCGTGGCGCCGCTCCATGCGGCCTCTTCGTCAGGGGGGAAAAAGGGGATCACACGTGTTTTTCCGGCGGAAGGCATTTTCCGGATTTTTACGGCAAGCTCATCCAGTCTTCCACGACTGCGGTTCCACAGGAGGAGTTCGCGTACATTTCCGGAAAGCGCTTCTGCAACCGAAAGCGCGGCGCCGCCGGCCCCGACTACAAGCACCGGGCCCGGGGACTCGACAAGGCGTTTTTTTAGTATGGATCTTACAATGTTTCCATAGCTTGCAGTGCTGGAGCCGGAGAAACATGCCGAGCGGATATCCTTCACATCTTCAAAAAGTTTTTGCATCATGGACGAGAGGTTCCGGGCATGTTTTCCGCCGCCCGACTGATATGACTGCCAGGCGTTTTTGAGCTGGCCGAAGACTTCGGTTTCGCCGGCCACCTGGCTTTCAAGCCCGGTCGCGATTCTGAGCAGCATCCGGTAGGCTTGAACACCCCTGACAATCTGTGCCGGCCTGTCGGTCCAGGCGCGTAAAATTGTTCCGCCCGGTAAAACATGAAGCACTCGCTGGCACGTTTCGACCCTGAATGTGCCGGGACACCCCGGTGTATCCGCAACGGAAGCCGCATCGCCGGTCTTCAAGTGATTGATAATCAGCAAGTCTTCAATGTTCAAGGAATGAACCATACAATAATCAAGTCCTGTTTTTGTCACGGAAGTGTCATGACGATGATAGTAATCATTGCCAGAGGGCGCCGTTGGCATTATCACTTCTATCGATGCGGACCGGACAGGCCCCGAAGGGGTTTCCAACAGTGGTTTTTTGTGACGGCGCGAGCACCGGCAATCCGGGGCCGGGAGGCTGGGGAGCGATCATTGCCACCCCGGATGGCTATGTCGTAGAGCTTGGTGACGGGTATGACGGGACCACCAACAATAAAATGGAGCTGCAGGCGGTGATATCCGCGCTTTCTTTTTTGAAAAACGGAAGCGGACCCGTAGCGGTGTATACGGATTCCTCATATGTAATCCTGGGCATAACAAAATGGATCTGGGGATGGCAGAAAAAGGGCTGGAAGAACTCCGAAGGCCTGCCGGTGGCAAACCAGGATCTTTGGAAAAAACTTGTGGCCGTGGTGGCCCGTTTGCGGAGCGCTGGAGTAAAAATCGATTGGTGTTATGTCAGGGGTCATTCGGGCGTGCCGGGCAACGAAAGAGTTGACGAGATTGCATCCATGTTTGCGCGCGGAAGATATACAAGGCTCTACCGCGGACCGCTTCTCAAATACGATGTCGCGATACATGATATTCCTGGTAATACCGATGTGCCGGAGATGAGGAAGCGTGAAAAAACAGCGGAGAAAAGTGTCGCATATTCATATCTGAGTCTTGTAAACGGCATTCCGCGCAGGCATGAAACATGGGGTGAATGCAAGAACAGGATAGACGGACAGGCCCATGCAAAATGCAAAAAAACCAAAAACGCCGGGGATGAAACCGCAGTGCTTGCATCCTGGGGTTTCAAGCCGGGGGATGTGAAGTGATGTCCAGGCCCTTTGATCCAAATTCCGCGTCGGATCCGGATTCAGGTATTTTCGGATTGCCGTATTCTTTCGAAGAATCGGCGCTCATTCTTCTGTCTGTTCCATGGGAGGCAACAGCCTCCTACGGCAAGGGGACCGCGCGCGGTCCGGAAGCCATTCTTGCGGCCAGCCGCCAGATGGACCTCTATGATCCCGATCTCGGGAACTGGTATGAGCGCGGCATTTACATGCTGCCCGCGCAAGAGCGGATTGTCCGCCTTAACGGGCTTGCCGCGGCGGATCCGTCTTCCGGGCACGTCAATGCCCTGTCCTCAGAACTCAACGGGATTGTGAACGGAGAGTGTGAGGGCATTTATACAAAGGGCAAAATCGCAGGAGTGATAGGCGGGGAGCACTCCGTCCCTTTTGGAGCCATTCAGGCGGCCGCCAGACGGCACGGAACCATCGGCATCCTGCATGTGGATGCGCATTCGGATACGCGCAACAAATATGAAGGCTACGAGTGGTCTCATGCCTCGATCATGCGCAATGTCCTTGACCGGATACCCGGCATCGGGCGGATTGTGCAGGCCGGGGTCCGTGATTTTTGTGAGGAAGAAGCTGGTTACTGTCGCTTTGCGGGAAGCAGGATGGTCACTTTTTATGATCGTATGGCGGCAGACAGGATTATGAGAGGGGATACCTGGCATTCCATTGCCACCGAAATAGCCGGCGCGCTTCCGGAAAAAGTATGGGTTTCATTTGATATTGACGGCCTGGATCCGTCCTGCTGTCCCGGCACGGGCACCCCGGTGCCTGGCGGCATGTCGTTCAACCAGGCCATGCATCTCTTGCGCGTGGTCCGGACCTTGGGGCGGAAGATAATCGGATTTGATCTTTGCGAAGTGGCCCCTTCGCGCCAGGGTTCTGGCGAGTGGGACGCAAACGTCGGTGCACGGGTGCTGTTTGCGCTATGCGGCCATGCGCTTTGCAGTTGAATTGTCCGCCTGCATGACATAAAAACCTGGTTTCCATCACAGGGGGTATTATATATGTATTTGTCATTTCTTCTTCTTGTTTCCGGGGTTCTTGCTGCAAGCCCCGGGGCGACCAGCCAGAATTTCAAAAAAGACGTTCATGACTTTGTGGTCAGATGTGCGGTCCAGCCGTATCATTACGGGCATGGCGGACGCAAAATAGTCACCCCCGTCAAAAGCATTTGCAAGGAACTGGTTATTGCTGACAACCATGCGCGGTTTGTTATTGGCGGTGCGCCCTATAGCGCAATTCTGTTTGATTCTGAATATTCTGATGGCGGTGATATCAATGATCTCATCATCCGGGACCGGTCGTTGCGCATTGTCGCTGACTGGCGGCATATTCCTGCATTCGGTGATGTGGCGCTCGCCCTTGCCGGCGGAACTGATGACTTCAAACAGGTGTTTGAGCCTCCGGTTGATCCGGTTGCAATGGGTGCGACCAGGTAATAGACTTCATAACTGAGCGTGAAGAAATATACTTCCAAGTTTTTCAAGACGGTTGCATTCATATACATGGGATTTCCCGTGGTATATCTGTTTGCCGCGGCGATCCTGTTCGACATTCCGGTAAGCAAATGCGTCCAGATGATTCTTTCGCCATCCTATTATCTTCTCAGTATTCTGGCGGTGCTCTCCGGTTACGGGCTTTGGGAGGTGCGCCCGTGGGGCTGGTATGTCTTTTTGGTGACTAACATTCTTGTTGTTTACAGCAATGCCGTGATGGCCACCCATTATGCCGAGAGTCATCACACCGTGCTGTCATTCATTTTTTCCATGACCCTGGTCATCGGTCTTTTATTCAAAATCGGCCGTGAAATCTGTGTGCCGTATTTTCTTCCAAAAATCAGATGGTGGGAGAGCAATCCGAGATACAAACTGTCCGTGCCTGCAAAATTCAAATCAGCGAAAACCAACGCTTTCGGCGAAGGTGACATCCTGGACATTTCTCTGGACGGCTGTTTTATTAAAACCCGCACGGATATTCCTCTTCACGAGCCGCTTTCGATGAATTTTACGATGTTCAACATATCTGTCGCATGTCCCGGCATCATTGTGTGGAGGACCGGCAGCACCGTCACCCATCCGAGAGGGATCGGAATTAAATTCGCCCCCGTTCCGCGCGTTCAGCGGCGTTCGCTCAGAATGGTTGTCAGGCATCTTGGAAGAATCACCTCACTGCACCGTTCCAGATACATAATGGGCCAGGAGGAATTTGCCCGGCGCATGGACGCACTGATGTCCACAAAGCTGGATCAGCCGGTTTAA
>MEQJ01000028.1:49464-69834 GCA_001770165.1 Bdellovibrionales bacterium RIFOXYD1_FULL_53_11
GCTTGATGGTGCAATAATCGGGGAGGGCCGGAACAGCCGCGAGAAGGGAATGAATCCCGTGGGCCATGCCGAAATATGCGCGATCTCGAATGCCGCCCGCAGCATGGGAAGCTGGCGGCTTGATGGCGCGGTTTTATATGTCACGCTTGAGCCATGTCTGATGTGCCTTGCCGCCTGTCAGCAGGCGCGCATTGCCCGGGGGGTCTATGGTGCCGCGGATGCCAAGGGCGGCGCGATCAGTCTTGGTTACCGGTTCAACGAGGACGGGAGGCTCAATCACCGGTTCGACGCCGTGCTTCTTGAATCGCCGGAATGTTCCGTGGTGCTTTCTGATTTTTTCAAAAAAAAACGCTCAAAAGTGTTGTAGGATCAGGTCATGCCACTAAAATTACAATTTGCCAGTTTGTCGTTCAGTGCTTCGGTTGACCAGCAGACCGGTGCGCTTTCGGTGTTTGACATAGTCGAGGAGATACGCACACAAAACGTTCCGCTTCATCTGCAGTCGCTTGTGATTTCGATTTCGCTCGAAAAGACGAACCGCAGCGCCTTTGCCGGAAAGGTGTTCATTCATATTCTTACCCCTGACGGCAAGCAGGCGGTCGTAGGCAATGGAGACATGCAGGTTCCGGCCGAACAAAAACGCGTGAAGGCCGTGTTCCGGTTCGGCGGATTTCCCATCATGCAGTTTGGCGATCATCGCATGGTGGTTTCATGGCTTGATGAGGCCGGCACCAAGCAGGGCGAGGCGATCCTCGATTTCGAGGTGATCCAGGTCTCGCAGATGACAAAAACCCAGATGTTCGATCCTTCGGGCAAGGGACAGCTTCCCAACTGACAAATGAGATCAATCCTGCTCGTTTTCGCAAGCTGGCGGATGGCGGTTGTGCTCCTGATGGGGTTTTCGTCCGGCATTCCGCTTGCGCTCACGGCCGGAACGCTTCAGGCCTGGATGGCATCCGAAAAAGTGGATCTCACGGTCATTGGTATTTTTTCGCTCGTTGGGCTGCCGTATACCATCAAATTCCTGTGGGCTCCGCTTCTTGACAGATATGTGCCGCCTTTTCTGGGACGTCGAAGGGGCTGGTTGCTGATTACGCAGATTTTACTGGTGGGTTCAATTTTTGCGATGGGATCCTCCGACCCTGCCGGATCGCCCGCTATGCTTGCGGTGCTTGCGGTGCTTGTGACTTTTTTCAGTGCCAGTCAGGATATTGTTGCCGATGCCTACAGGACCGAGGTACTCAAGCCCTCCGAATACGGCGCAGGTGCCGGCATATTCGTTCTCGGTTATCGCATTGCAATGGTTGTTTCGGGCGCGGCTGCGCTTATAATGGCGGATCACATGTCCTGGAAAGCGGTTTATGCCATCATGGCCGCAACACTGCTTGTGGGGATTATAACATCCATTCTTGCTCCCGAGCCCGCGGTCGATGCGCCTTCTCCCAAAACCCTCAGGGAAGCCGTGGTGATGCCGTTTGTCGAATTTTTGAGACGCAAGGGCGCTTTTGAGATGATCGCATTCATAATCATCTACAAACTTGATGTTGTAATGACTCTGGCCATGACCACTCCTTTCATGCTCGATATCGGTTTTTCGAAAACGGATATCGGCGCGGTGACCAAGGGTTTTGGATTGATTGCCGCCATCGGCGGGACGATTGTCGGCGGGTCGTTCATGATCAAACTCGGGATAAAAAAGGCGCTATGGGTCTTTGGCGTCTTGCAGGGAATTGCCGGCGGGTCGTATATGTTGCTGGCGCATTTTGGACACAACTACCCGATGATGGTCGGCGCCATTGCGGCCGAGAATTTTTTCAGCGGAATGGGCAATGCGGCCTTTACGGCATTTGTTATGAGTCTTTGTGACAAGAGGTTTACGGCTACCCAGTATGCGCTCCTGTCCAGTCTGATGGCCGTTACGCGCGTGGTTGCGGGGGCGCCAACCGGGTATATTGCCAAGACGCTTGGCTGGCAGTCGTATTATTTCATTTGTATAGTTGTTGCCATTCCTGGGCTTTTGCTACTGACCCGCTATAACAAGTGGACCAGGCTTGTGGCTGAGCACCAAGAGGCGGTGGGCGCGCCGCGTTAAGGCCTTGCGGTTAAATAGGAATTCTAATAGTTAAGCCTGTTCCAAGAGGCGTTTTTAAGGCCGATAAGTAATTCATGAGTACCCTTCATACCTCCTCACCAGAGAAGTGTTTTGCCACGCCAGTACGACGTATAGGCGCATATATTGCCGACAGGATAATGATTTATCTCTTCCAGTCCGGAGGTCTCATTATCGGCGGTATTATGGCCGGTTTCATGGCTGGCCGCAGTCCTGCGGGCGAGCAGGCCGGTTCTTCGGCCATTTCAAGCGGCATGACGCTGGGCTGGATTTTTTGGGGGCTTGCGGCCTGGTTTCTCAATTATATTATTTTGCAGGGCATGAGCGGAAGTACGGTTGGCAAGATGGTTTTTGGCATCAAGGTTGTGAATTCCGACGGCAGCGCGCTTGGCATGGGGCGGTCGCTGCTTCGCACGGTTTGCTATGCGGTTTCCGCCCTGCCTTTTGGCATGGGTTTTTTAGCGATGGCTTGGAATGCCCGCCGCCAATGCTGGCATGATACGTTATGCGGCACGGTAGTGATCAACAAGGACGCGGTTCTTGAGAAGAAGAGCGCCGCTGACACCGAGCAACTTGATCTTTTCGACAAAGCAGCCTGATCTTATGTCCGGCATGACTTGCCTGCTGGACAATAACTGTGTAATTTTGTAGTAGAGATGTATTCGTAATGATGGCCAATAGCTCAGTCGGTAGAGCAGCTGGCTGTTAACCAGCGGGTCGTAGGTTCGAGTCCTACTTGGCCAGCCAATTTCAACTCTCCACATAAATCTGTGTGAGAGGTTAACAAAATAGGCCCTGTAGGCAGCGATGCTTGCAGGGCCATTTTTATTTCTGAAGGGTAAACCTGCAACCCCTTAATGACGCTTCGCAATAATTCCCGTTTGGCTGACGATGAGAGCTTCTCGAAATGCTCCTCGAACGATTCCAGGTTCTGCTTAATGTGTTCCGCCGAGAATGCCTGCTGCTCAAGGCAGTTGATCCGGCCCTTAATCTGCGCAATCTGGCTCTCTGTCTCATGCGTCTCTTTTTTGATTCGTTCAATCTGGGACTTAAACTCTTGGTGCAGATCAGGCTCAATATCCAAACAAGGAATCATAAAGTGGCCAAAGAAAATATCTTTACTTGGCCAGTATGCGGCATTCTGGACGATTATGCTGATTGACCTTCGGTAAGCGTTGCTTGATTGAAACGTGATTTCGCTTGAGAGGGATAATTATTCAGTTGTTGGCCGGTCTAAACCAACCTTCTGTAATCGGCGCCGAACGCGAGAGCGAGTTTCTTTGCGGCAATCAACCCGATGGGCCTTTTGCCTGATTCCATCGCTGCGATGTGGGGTTGAGGGATACCGCTTTTGCGCGAAAGACCCCGCTGAGTGAGGCCTGCGCGTTTGCGGTATGCGCGGAGCGCGGCAGACGGATTGCCCGAGTCCGGCACCCGTTTTCTGAATTCGCCGTCCGTCTCTTCTGGTGACAACACATCGTGAGAGGACAGCACAATGGCGTCGGTGATGGCCTTGCGAACCAAGCGGAGATGTCTTGGCTTCAAGTCCTTGAGCTCCGGATGGCGTTTCATCACTGCGGCTGCAATGCTTTTTGGCGACATATCAGTAAACCTCCCTGCGGTGTGCGACGGACAAAATTATGATCGACGGCGAAATAACCTCGTAAAGGGCGCGGTACTCACGCTTCAGTCTTGCGGCATAAACACCGGGTCTGCCAAGAACGTGCTTGACTGTCCAGCCGTGCGGAACAGGACCCTCCGCTTCCATGTCGTGTCTTAGCTGGTCCAGAATTTCCACGATTTCCCGAGGAAGCCGCCGGAGATCCTTGACTGCGCCTTTTTGTAAAACAACTGTCCAGCGCTGCATTGGATCTTATGATACCAAAAATGGTATCAAGTTGTCAACTATAACCCGGGCAGCCCCTGCCGGGGCCATGGACAGCAAACTCGGCACTGTCCTGTTCGTTTCTTTGCTGTCCAAAAACACGTGTTCGATCAATAAGCTTATTGAAGCCGTAGGATTAACGGGCATTTGCACTAACGCCGATGCCAGCTCCTACTTGGCCAGCCAATTTCAACTCTCCACATAAATCTGTGTGAGAGGTTAACAAAATAGGCCCTGTAGGCAGCGATGCTTGCAGGGCCATTTTTATTTCTGAAGGATAAATAAACTTGAAACCCTTTAATAACGCTTCGCAATAATTCTCGTTTAGCCGACGATGAGAGCTTCTCGAAATGCTCCTCGAACGATTCCAGATTCTGTTTAATGTGTTCCGCTGAGAATGCCTGTTGCTCAAGGCCATTGATCCTCCCTTTAATTTGCGCAATCTGGTTCTCTGTCTCAAGCGTCTCTTTTTTGATTCGTTCAATCTGGGACGAACCGGAAGAAATCGATTATCGGGCGGCGGCTTAATTGATTGTTTTGAAAATATCTTTCGTTTTTTGAGAGCATCCTGTTCCCGCCAGCCTCACCGCCACATTATTTCAGTAACACGATTGGACGGTTCATGGAGCACAATCGTGATGTTCTTCTCCGCATTTTTGTAATGAGTTTCGTGAGGCGCAGCATCTCCGTTTGTCCACTCCTGTCTGGATCCTGTCAAAACGGGATTTTCCAGCGCTATTTTTGCATTAGTCAGATCCGATTCCGGATCCTGTTCAAAAACATTCCAGGTGACCGATTCAACTTTTTTCGAATCATTCCGCAAAAACACATAGAAACGCCGTGTGGATGGAACATCTTTTCTGAGGTATTCCCAGACACTCATGCCTTTTTCAAGCGACTGAACCGAATCGGGCGAACCAAAAAGAGTTTTCAGTTCTGAACCAGTAGTCTTTCCGGGAATGATCCGTCTTGCATCGGAGAATTGTACGCTTTTTGAATTTATTGTCGTTGTGGCGCACGCAACCATGCATAAGACCAAAAAAACGTCGTAATAAACCAACTTCATTTTGCCCCCCTTAATCTGAAGCCAGGTCCGAAGCGTCTGGAGATCCAGCCTTCGGCATTTGGCGTTGTCGTTTTCAACTTGTTTCTTTCGAAAAGAAAATATTCAACGTTGTTGGCGAAATCTTCATCCGGTGAAGTCATGCCGTCATTTTCGACAAAAGAATCCCTGCCCCTCGTTATCCAACGGACTTTTCCGTCTGCATCACCAAATCTGTACCAGTTTGTTGTCATACGGTATGATTCAGCATCATTTTTGGTCATTCCACGGAAATATTCATGCAAAAGTTCATGTGCAAGAACCCTTGCCAGATTTCGTTTGTCACTGAAGGCATCATCATAAAGAACGATTGTTCCAGGAGTGGTTGAGGCTGGGTTTGGAAAATCACGTGACCGCTTCATGCGAAAAATACCACGAATTTTTGATCGCAACAGTTCGTCAGGCAGACTGGAAAGAGCATCAAGAAGTCGCTCTATTTCTTCCGTAGACCATTTTCTGCTTTTTTCATCTTTCCTGGGCCAATCAGAAGGAAATAAATTCTTTACGTGTTTTTTCCAGAATGAATATCCAGGAGGATTTTCCCTGCAATGTTCCGTCACATGAGTTGCAGAAACAAAAACTCCATCGGCCCTCTCATAAGCACTTCGTGGATGAGCCCGAACAAAATGTGATCCCTGAGAACATTTATCGGCCAAAGCATTTATCGTGGAAAAAAAAACAATCGAACAACAAGCAAAAAATAAAATATTCAATCCGATTGGACAGCTACCAGCATAGCGAGTCATTAGGAAATTATAACTTTACAATACAGGTTGTCCAATCAATTACAGCGGCGTCGGTGATGGCCTTGCGAACCAAGCGGAGATGTCTTGGCTTCAAGTCCTTGAGCTCCGGATGGCGTTTCATCACTGCGGCTGCAATGCTTTTTGGCGACATATCAGTAAACCTCGATTTCGCGCGGAAGTCGCCGGAGATCCTTGACTGCGCTCTTTTGTAAAACAACCGTCCATCGCCGCATTGGATCTAATGATACCAAAAATGGTATCAAGCTGTTGACTGCAAATCCGGGCAGCCCCTGCCGGGGCCATGGACAGCAGTGCTCGACCTTAAGATATCAGGCAGGTTCAGTGATCTTCTTGGAACGGACGAACCGGAAAAAATCGATTATCAGGGGGCGGCTTAATTGTCACTGCTATCCGAATATTTCTTTCAATCCCTCCCGCCATGGAAGGATGTTTATACCGTCAGTTGTGCGACGAGACCACTTTTCGTTGCAGAAAACATATTTTCTGCCCTTTATATCCTTTGCAAGGCTTCTCAGCCCCTTTAGGTCGTTTTCACAGACATTTGTCGATGATTTGATCTCAACCAGGGCGAGTTCGCGTCCGTGCTCCACAACAAGATCGATTTCAACACCGTCTTTTGTCCTGAGGAAGGATAATTTGCAGTTTTTCTCATGATAATCGTTGAGTCTGTATGCTTCAGTAACAACGATCTGTTCAAACGCACGCCCATAACCATAACTGCCCGGAACCGGAGCATGCATGCTGCCTGAAAGTGCATTTGTAACACCCATGTCAAAAAAATAAAATTTAGGGCTCTGTACCTGTCTCTTTCTGATTGAACGGGAAAATGGTGGCAGAATGAATCCAAGCAGGGTGTCGGATAGAATTTCAAAATACCGTTCAACACTTTTGGGCTCGATCTGCGCTTCCCTGGCCAGACGGGCGTAATTGATAATAAGTGTGTTTGACTGGGCCGTAACCTCCAGAAACGCTCTGAACGGCTCGATGTTCCGCACTATCTGCTCGACCAGGATTTCTTCTTTGATGTAGTTTTGGACATATGAAAGCAGGTATCGCTTTTTTTCCAGCTCGGCGGGGTAACCTTGGATGGCGGGCAATGAGCCCCATCGCATTACATCATGTAAATCAAAATCCGGTCCGACTTCTGTAAAACTCAACGGATGCAGATTGAACGAGAACGCCCTCCCGGCAAGCATGTTTGCATGTCCACGACGCAGTTTTCTGGCGCTGGAGCCAGTCAGGGCAAAAAGAGCGGCCTTTTCGAAAATCAGCTTGTGAACGACATCGAGCAGTCGCGGTGCTTTTTGTATTTCGTCAATGATGACCCATATGGGGGGTTTGCCGGTCATTTTGTGTTTATGAATGATCTCAGAAAGCCGGGAAGGGTGTACGGAAAGCTCTCTCTCTGTTTCGGGCTCAAGAAGATCGATCCATATATGGTTTTTATTGTCCGAAAAAAACTGCTTTAGAAGAGTGGTTTTTCCGGTAGCCCTGGGGCCGAAAAGGAAAAAACTGTTGCCCTTGGAAAGAGGGCAGAGCCTTTTGTAGTCTTTAATAGCCATTATGTCGTAATTGTCCGCCATTTACGACACGTAGTCAATGTTTGTTTAAAATTATAACA
Source organism: Bdellovibrionales bacterium RIFOXYD1_FULL_53_11 (assembly GCA_001770165.1). Classification (GTDB taxonomy): domain Bacteria; phylum Bdellovibrionota; class UBA1018; order UBA1018; family UBA1018; genus XYD1-FULL-53-11. The sequence continues at coordinate 56,950 of MEQJ01000028.1, forward strand.
CCCGCCTGATTATCGCAGCAAGTTCTTCATGTGTAAGATCCGGATTCATGGTGTCAAAGAATACCGCTTTTGAATAAACCGCATCCTCGGGGTCCTGGAGCACACGGGATTTGAAGTCAAAATATTTCTGTCTCGCCAGACGGGGCTGCCTGATCTGATGATAGCTCTTGTCAAGTCTTGCAAGATGGATGGTGTTGAAAACAAGGAAAAACAAGGCATAAGCTGCGAACATAATTCGGGACACTTTTTTCGGTCCGGTGGAGGCCCCAATGCGGTTTGCAAGAAATGCCAGTGCGGCAAGCACCGGAAGCAGGTACAAAGTCTGGTAGCGCTGCCCCAGACAGCATAAAAGCCCGCTCGGTCCCGTTCGCGACATGGCGGTCAATCCGCATAAAATAGCCATGACCAGAAAATACAGAAAGATGTAATATGTCAGTCTTGGAATTTTATAGCGCCGATACAGCACGGCGGCAACAGCCAGCGTCACCGCAAGGCTGATGCCCAGGGTTGCAAAAGCATCAAGGTCCGGCGGAAGCAGCAGATATTTTACCGGTACACCAAGCACCCCGGCGCTGAGCGCAAAAAGAAAGCGCAGCGAAGTGAAAGTGTCGAGGCTTAAGAGCCCCTGCGGGCGGGAAATGGCTCCCGGATGATAACCGGCATGATATGAATGGTTTGTAAAATACATATAGGTTGCGGCAAAAACCACAAACAGCACGAGATTGACCAGGGATACATAAAACACCCTGTGATGTGGGATGCGGAAATAAAGACAAAAGGCAAAAATAATGTTGATCAGCGGCGCAACAATTCCGACGCCGAAAGACAGGCAGGAACACGCACTGAAAATACAGCTGTACACAAATGAAGCCTGTTTTTTTTCTTTCAGATAATCATATTGATGGATCAGGGAAAGCAGAAGAAAAATGGCGGAAATGAAATTCATTACGGTCATGCCGACCGATATTGCCTCAAACTGGGCGTAAGACATGACATAAATCATGCTGCAGACAACGCAAATGCCCTGGCGTATTTCCAGACGTACAAGCAGCTTGTACAGGCAATATCCGGTCAGTGCATTCATCAAGCAGTTGGTGGCCAGGAAAAAAGTGTAGTGATCCTTGAAAACGGCAATCTCGGCAAAATAAAACAATTTCGACATCGGGAAGAAATGCCCCATATGGGTCTGGGCAAGCCACACAGAAAACGGATTGCTGGCAAGAGAACTCAGCACCGTCCACTCATCCCAGGTCAGAAAAAATGAAGTTCTGAAAAACTGCAGAAATGAAACCAGCAATAGACCCGTAAAAACAGATATGCTTGTGGTTGAATTCGATTTGACCACGGATTTTCAGGTTTTTCCCAGCCTGAATCCCGCCACCCCTGCCTCTTCAATGCGCGGAAGAAGGGGTGATGGTGTTACGGGCAGCCTGAATCCGCCCCGGAAGGCATCAACCATGACTTCGACCCTGCCTTGGTACAAGGCATCAAGTCCGGCCCCGTCAAGATAACCCGTAAAATATGTGGAGAGCTGTTTTGAGAATTTTGGCATGAACGGCCTGAAAAGTGCGGCTATTGTTGCAATAGAAAAAACCGAGAGGGCAATTGTCTCTTCCGCATGTGGTTTGTCGTTCTTGATTGTTTTCCAGGGTTCGCGCGCATGGAAGGTCTCATTGGCGATTTCGCCAAAACGGATGAGCAGTGAGGTTGCCCGCTGGAACTGGAACGCATCAAGCGCACTGGTCAGCTCGGCGATGGATTTTTTGAATACCCCGAAATTTTCAGCCGAGGCGGCTTTGGCAAAGGCTTCCGCGGGAAGGCCGTCAGGCCAGTGCTTGGCAAGAAACGAACTGGAGCGGTTTACAAAATTGCCGATTTTGTTGCCAAGCTCGTTGTTGAATGAAATGAAATGATCCCAGGAAAAGCTCGAGTCACCCGTTTCCGGGATGATCGAACACAGGTATGCCCGAAGCGCATCCTGTCCGAACACATCGATTGCCTGCTCGCTGTCGACATACCAGCCGGCGGATTTTGAAAACTGCCGGCCTTCAAGATTAACAAAATGGCTTGCAGGCACATCATCCGGCGGATTTGTAAAGCCGGTGGAGAGCATCATGCATGGCCAGATGAGCGCGTGAAAAATTATGTTGTCCTTGCCGATGAAATGAATGATTTCAGTGTCGGGATTTTTCCACCAGTCCTTGAACGCGTCATCTTTTGCGCCGCTTGCTCGGAAATGTTCGATGGTGTTGCTGACGTATCCGATCGGCGCATCAAACCAGACGTAAAGCTTCTTGCCTTTTGCTTCTTCAATCGGGACGTCAATTCCCCAGGTAAGATCACGGGTGATGGCGCGGTCCACCATTCCGTTCTCAAGGAGCGCGTTTGTGTAGGCCCACACATGCGGTTTCCAGTGTTTTTTTGAGGCAAACCAGGACTTGAACAGTGATTCCAGCTTTGAAAGCAGCAGATACCAGTGTTCGCTTTCACGGGTTTCTATACGGGTGTTTGAACAGATCTTGCAGCGCGGGTCGGTCAGCCGCAGGCTTTCGATCCATTCGCCGCAGTTGGGGCATTCGTCGCCGCGGGCGTCTTTGTAGCCGCAGGCATAGCAGGTGCCCTCAACGTACCGGTCCGGAAGAAATTTTGAACAACTTGAACAGTAGAGCTGTTTTTCAAGTTTTTTCCCGATATAGCCCTTGCTGTTGAGGTCGTTGAACCAGCGCAGCACTTCTTTTTTATGGTAGTCAGAGGAGGTGCGTCCGAAAAAATCAAATTCGATCCCGTATTTTGCAAAAAGCTCGCGGTGGGATGCGTTCCACTTGTCAACATATTGCTGATAACCAATGCCGGCTTTTTCGGCCGAGAGCATGATTGCAACCCCGTGTTCGTCAGAACCCGAGATATGCATGACCTTTTGATGTAAATGTTTTTTATGCCGGCAGAAAATATCCGCCGGCAGATAAACGCCGGCAAGATGACCGAAATGCAGCGGGCCGTTTGCATAGGGAAGGGCTGAAGTTACAAGAAATTTCTTTGTCACAAGCGTTTCCTTTTATCAAGACAAGAAAACTAGCTGATTTCCAGGGGGCAAGTCAATCTACAAACTGAAGCTGAGGCCGCCAAATATCCTGCCGGCTGAGATTTTTGTGCTGCCTCCGGCAGTGCTGATATTCAGAACTCCCCGTGAAAGGCCGCCTTCGAAGAAAAGACCGACAGGATGAGCAATCGGAATGTTCAGGCCTCCACCGAAATACAGCGACAGCAACGAGGGCCTGAGAGAGGGTTTGACGTCGATGGTGACACCGGCCGTGGTGGTCCGGGTCTCTGCGGTCAGATCCATGGTGGCCGCAATCAGTGCGCCGAGGCTTGGTCCGATGAAAAGGTAGGGCTGCCAGGTCCAGTCGGGTTTGATTTTGAGAAGGAGCGGAAAATCGAGATACTTAAACTTGTAGGTGTTTTTGATTGCGCTGATGCTGTCCGTGCTGTGCATGTAAAATACGCGGTTTTCGTAGAGCATGGTCGACTGGACGAACAAAAAGCTGAATAGTCTGAACTCAACATATGCTCCGCCGCCATACCCCAGGACACCTTCTGCTTTTGAACCCATCGCAAGGGCGGGGTAGAATTCGGCAGAACCGATCACGACGCCTCCATAAAAGCCCAGTCCACTGGGCGAGAAGATGGATGGGGGGGGGGCTGTACTGGCGGCTGTGGCAACTGCGGGAACAAGAAGCATGAGAAACGGGATGAGCTTTGTCATTGGTATATTATTTCCGTGAAACTGGTGGGCCGCACAGGATTCGAACCTGTGACCCGCTGATTAAGAGTCAGCTGCTCTACCAACTGAGCTAGCGACCCACCTTTGCACTAGTGTTCCGGGAATTAACACTGACATCACTGGCTTGCAAGTGTACAATGATATCCATGTGGAAGATGATTTGGGTTCTTATGGTGGCGTTGCCGGCAATGGCGACGAGTTTCAATCCACAGCCGTTTGACAAGACGGTTGGAGAGACCGAGGGCATCATCCGGGGCAGGGTGATTTCAAATTATACGAACTGGGGCATGGGGATTGATGGGGTCAAAAGGATTTATACTTTTACCGAGTTTGAGGTCGAAGAGGTATTCAAGGGGAAGGGGCTTGATTCCAGAAGAATAATTGTACGCGAAATCGGCGGGGAACATGAAGGTGTCGGATTGCAAGTTGCCGGCGCGGCGAAATTTGTGCGCGGCGAAGACGTGATTGTATTTTTGGGCAAGGCTAATGCCGATGGTTCGCGCGATTTACAGGGCATGGAAACCGGTAAATACAATATTGAAAAAAAAGAGGATGGCACGGAGTTTCTTGCCGGTGCCGGAGTGCACCTTGACCTGAGACCGGAACTCCGGAAGTACGAGCATTTGCTTCCACATAAAGATCATACCGGACATGAAGAAAACAGGGGCCATGATGACACCTTTGGTTCCTCAAAGTGGAATCTGGATGCCCTGAGAAAACTCATAAAATCCCAAGGTACGGCGCCACGGGCACAGCCGGAGACAAATAAAAAAATAGAAGTAACGAAGTTAATACAAGAGGTTAATGGTGACGCGACGGGGCGGGATGCGACTTCTTCTGAAGCCGGTGATGACGCGGCATCAACCTTGCAAAAAGAAGGCTCGGGTGGTGATTCGTGGGGCCGCTGGTTTTTGGCTCTCTCGCTTGCCGGTGGCACTTTGCTGGCGGTTGTTGCCATCAGAAAGAAAAGATAAACTCTAAACACGGCTCGCATGGAATTCAGAGCGGGCTGCCTAAGGAGTCCAGGGATGGGGCGTTTTATCCTGTTCGCAGCGGTTTTATCGATGCTGGTTTCCAGGGGCGGCGGCGCTTATGTCGAAACAAAAACCGAATCGGGCATAACCGTAAAATGGGCTGCCGGCGGCGCTTATTACATGCTTGCCGGAAATCCACAAAACCGGAGCGGGATTCCGGAGGATTATTTCAGACGTGCGGTGATCAAGGGGCTTCAGCGCTGGCAGACAGCGTCCGGAAACATGGTGACGTTTGACTACTGGCAGGGCACTGACCGGGCAAAGTATCTGACCAATAGCGATTACAACGGATTTTCGAACATCTATTTTGCCTCGAATTCCGGCAGCGGCATATCTTCCAATGTGCTGGCCTTGACGCAGGTCTGGTACAATACCGGCAATGGCGAAATACTGGAAGCCGATATCGCGCTGAACGACATCAACTACAATTTCGGGACCAATCCTGGTGTAACCACCTCTAATGGCGGGGGCACTGCGTTTCTGGATAATGTGATCACACATGAGCTTGGTCACTCTTTCGGGCTTTCGCACAGCGGAATAATGCAATCTACGATGATTTATACTGAAGCATATGAGCAGTATCTTCTCGGCTGTGACGACCAGATCGGAATGAGGGCGCTATATCCCGCGGGGGATGCCGGTTCCCGCTCTCGCATCATGGGAAGTGTTGTGGCTGAAAGCGGTGGAGGTGCGGTGGCAGGAGCGCATGTGCTCGCGGTTTCGGCGCTTCGCGGGACCGTTATGGCGTCGGCAATGGCCGGCAATGACGGAAGGTTTGAGCTAAGGGCACTTGAATCCGGTCCGTATTTTTTAATGGTGGAGCCGTATTACCCCGGCGCCGGATCGTTGAGTGCGTATTTCGGCGGGGTGAATCATCGCATTTGCAGTGGCGGATCATTTTTTGCGAGATCCCCGGTCGTTTCGGGGGGGCGGATGCAGGCGTTCAGCGCATCTGCCGGCGGAACGGCTGATGTCGGCACCCTGGCCGTGCGGTGTACGACGGATGGGGGCGCGGATGTTGACAGGATCCAGGCGTCGGGCTCGGCGGGATCAGCGCCGGTTGTTTTTGACGGAACGGGCGGCTCGGGATCATTCGGGGTTATTGATGATTTCGACGGGCGGCAAAGCATTTATTTCAGGCTCAAGTCCGTCTCGGGAAGCATTCAGCTCAATACCGTTGCCTTTGGTGCTTACTCTCCCATTCATCCTTCGCTCAAACTATATACCTCCGGAGGAGCAGAGGTGGCTGCGGGAGTGGCCGAAACCGTGTATTCCGGGGCTTCCGGATATATCAATTATGATTCCTCCCTTTCGGCAACGGTTTCAAAGGGTGATTATGTGGTCCGTGTTACGGCAAATTCCCTTTACTCATCACTCTATCCAGGGGGGGCGATTTCTCTCGACAGCCGGCGGTTTGTCATTCTCACCGGTGTGACCGGCGGTTTGTCGCCCCAGCTTGTGGATGCGCATCCCCATAACGCCAGATGCACAAGGGGCGACATCTTCCCAGCGTATGACAGTCCATATGGCGATCCACCCAAAAACACCCATGGTGCATCCAGCGATGAGGAAGATGACGGCGGCGGTTTTTGTGGCGTGATTTCGGAAAACCACCGTGGCGGTCTGCCTCCGGGGGCGGTGGCCGGGGGGTTCGCGCCGTGGGTATTGATGTTGATGATGGCTTATGCCGCCGCGCGTATGGCTCGTATTTCAGGGGTTGCACGACGGACCTTGCGCGGATAACTTTATATTATGAACAAACAGATCCAGTTGCTTGCGGTTGCGGTTTCCTTTGGTGTTGTTTATCCGCTGTTTTCTGGCGCCACGCTAAGACCGGACAAGATACATACGGCCGATGCCCGTAAAACCGACGTATATATCACTGACGGTGTTTTTACCGGCGGGGATCGCGCGGTTGATGATGTAATTGTGAAGGATATCAGGCGTTCGCCGAATCCCGGTTATGAGCGCATTGTAATCGACATCACGGGGAACCGGGCTGGAGATTCCACGGCAATAAAGCGCGCTCCGTATTACCAGGTTGCTTTTTCGCCCGAAGAAAAACGGATCATGTTCACGATCTGGGGAAAACCCAAACTTGCTTTTGATGCCGGCAGGGTGGTCGCGGCATTCAAGAAAAGCAGGATAGTCTCCGCGGTCGAACTGTTCCCCAAGCTGGAGGATGGATCATGGACTTTTGTTCTCGGGCTCAAGAACGGAAGACAGCTTGAAGTGTTCGAACTTACCGATCCGGCCAGGATCATTGCCGACATAAGACCGGACAGAAGAAAACACTGACAGGCAAAACATATCTGAAATCTATTTTTTCTGTTTTGGCTGTGTTTTAGGTGGATCGGCCGGCAGCACCTCAACATATGTCCGACCGGTGCCCTGTGCTCCGCCAAAGGCAAAAGTTACGAACGCTGATGCAGTGAGTGAAAGCAGGTTGGACTTTATTGTGGTCACAGGATCCCCCACTTTGGCCAGAGTCGAGTTGTAGTGTCTGATGCCTCCTACGGCCGTAATCGCGAAATATTTGCCAAGCCAGAACCGGCCACTGATCCTTCCGTCGAAAAGAAAGCCAAGACCGCTGCTTTCATATTCATATGATTTCTTTCCTTCATACCAGATGTTGCTGGGCAGTGTGCCTTCAGCAACATCACGCGAATATGAGAGTTTTTGCATTATCCCCAGTCCGGCGCTCGCTGAAATACCAAAGTCAATATAGGACGTTCTTGCGAACCAGAACGTAACACCAACGGGTATTATGGACATATACGTAAGCTTTTGCTGGTGTCGCATCAATCCGGTGCTGATTTTGCTTTGTGTGTCAGCCGAACAGTAATGGTAGCCGAATTCCATCCAGTGGCTCCATCTTGGCGCGAAAAGTCCCCGTTCAATCTGGCCGCGGCCGCCGAAGAGTCCCTGCAGCTTGGCATTGTTGTCCGAGCTGCTGTTGATTTCGCTTGGATTGATTACATCAAAAAAGCCACCCGCACTTACAAAAAACCGCCATGGTCCATATATTGCCGCCAGAGTGTCGGTGGAATGAAGGAACAATACCAGCGCAAAACATACGCTTCCCAGCCGGGGCGGTGATATGAATTCTTTTCTTGCCTTCTTTATGAGAGTTACCATATCTAATTACAGATTCTTGTTTGATTCTATCTTATGTTTGGCGATAGGACCAAGGGGTTATGGCAGATTTAGAAGAAAAAAAACCGGCAAGCGTTGGTGGGGACAGCGGCCATGAACAATCCAGCGGCGTTGTGCTGCCCGACCAGTTTCTTCCGCCCAATCTTTATATTCTTCCGGTAAACAGCGCCGTGGTTTTTCCGACTCTGATGGCTCCGATCATGGTCAATGTCCCGAGATTTGTCGCAACCGTTGAAGAGGCCATCAGCCGTCAACGGTTTATCGGTCTATTGATGATTCGTGAAGGCGAGGTGGTGGACACCACCCCCTGTGGGGAGCTTTGGGAAGTCGGTGTGGTGGTCAGGATCCTCAAACGTCTCAAGCTGCCGGATGGATCAGTTAATCTTCTTGTCCAGAGCGTAAAGCGCTTCAAGCGCCAGCGCATCATATCCGAGCAGCCCTATATCGTGGTCGAAACCGGGTATCTTGACGACGTGATCGAGCAGTCAACAGAGCTTGATGCCTTGACCCGTTCCGTGATTGCAAACGTGAAAAAGCTTGCCGAGGTGAATCCCTATTTCACCGATGAAATGCGGCTGGCCATGATAAACGCCCCGGGACCGGGAACCGTCGCGGATCTTGTTGCTTTCGCGCTGGCGCTTCCAAAGAAGTCGGCCCAGGAATTTCTTGAAACCCTTGATGTGAAGCAGCGGTTTGAAATGCTGATCCAGCATCTCAAGAGGGAGCAGAATCTCGCGGACATCCAGCGCAAGATCAATGATGACGTCAATACCAAGATCACCACGATGCAGAGAGAGTATTTTCTCAAGGAGCAGCTCAAATCCATCAAGCGCGAACTCGGAGTTGAAGAAGATGGAAAAGAAAAGAGTTCGCGCACCTTCCGGGAGCGCATAGAATCAGCCGGGATGCCGGAGGAAGCGAAAAAAATCGCGCTTGAAGAGCTGGAAAAATTCGAGACTCTTTCAGAGCATTCGCCAGACTTCAATGTAACCCGTACTTATCTTGAAACCCTCTGCTCGCTGCCCTGGAGCAAGGAAACCAGGGATAATCTTGATCTTGCGAACGCACGCAAAATTCTTGATGAAGACCATTACGGACTTGAGAAAGTCAAAGAGCGGATTATCGAGTTTATTGCCGTGCGCACGCTGAAGACAGATCCGAAGGGTTCGATAATCTGCCTTGTCGGTCCGCCGGGGGTCGGCAAGACATCGGTTGGAAAATCCATTGCGCGGGCGCTTGGGCGCAAATTCTTCCGGTTTTCGCTGGGCGGAATGCGTGATGAGGCCGAGATCAAGGGGCACAGGCGCACTTATGTCGGCGCTCTTCCGGGAAAGGTCATTCAAGGCATAAAGCGGGCCGGCAGCCGCAATGCCGTGCTTATGCTGGATGAGATCGACAAGGTCGGTAAAAGCTTTCAGGGGGATCCGGCGAGTGCGCTACTTGAGGCGCTTGATCCCGAGCAGAATCATGCATTCTTGGACCATTATATTGATGTGCCCTTTGATCTTTCGCGCGTTCTTTTCATAACCACCGCAAATTCCACTTCCACCATTCCTTCCCCCCTCTTGGACAGGATGGAGCTGATCGAGCTTCCCGGTTATACTCTTGAGGAAAAAGAGGAGATTGCAATTGATTTTGTGATTCCACGCGAACTCGACGCGCACGGTCTCCGCTCCCAGCATCTGAAGATAGAACGCGGGGCCATTCGAAGGATGATGCTTGATTATGCCCGTGAGCCGGGGCTCAGGGTGTTGCAACAGCTTGTTGCGCGGATTTGCCGCAAAACCGCGACAAGCGTGGTTGAAAAGAAAAACGGCACCAGGATGCAGGTTGTTTTGAAGGAAGAACTTGAAAAATGGCTGGGCCCCAAACGCTATTACAATGAAATAGCAGAGCGGATAGCGTTTCCCGGTGTGGCTGTCGGTCTGGCATGGACATCGCTGGGTGGCGATATTCTTTTTATCGAGGCGACCGATGTGCCCGGGGCCAATAATCTCAAGCTTACGGGGCAGATGGGCGATGTGATGAGTGAAAGTGCCGCGATAGCCTGGAGCTATGTCAAACGCAAATGTACTGCCGAACTCGGGCTGGACCGCGAATACTTCAAAAACCGTGATTTTCACCTGCACGTCCCGTCCGGAGCCATCCCCAAGGACGGGCCTTCGGCGGGGATCACGATGGCAATATCGCTCTATTCGCTTCTTAGCGGCCGCAAATCACGGCAAAAGATTGCCATGACCGGGGAGCTTTCGCTGGTTGGCAAGGTTCTTCCGATTGGCGGGGTGAAAGAAAAGATTCTTGCCGCCCGGAGGGCGGGCATTGTTGATGTGATTCTGCCAAAGCTCAATGAAAAAGATCTGACCGAAGTCCCGGATTATGCCATTAAAGGCCTTCGGTTGCATTTTGTAAGCAGCATGGAAGAAATCTTTGATATTGCTCTTGATCCAGCACCATCGATTATAAAGAAAAGACCGCGAGGAAAAATCATACGCAAAAAAATGCGTATCCGGTCACGACCGTTATTTGCCTGAAGCCTTTTGTTTTAGAACAGTTTGTCCGATGCCGGTCTTGAGACCGGCGCGTGCTATCTGGTTTTCGAGTTTGCGTACCCGTTCAACATAGATTTCGATCCATTTTTCAACCATTCCGCGTGCAGAATTCCTGGTTGACCGCTTTGAGGCATTTGAAGCATCAAGTTCCGTCTTGCGTTGCTGGTAATATGCGAGACGGCTTTTATTGTGATGCAGGTCAAGATTCATTGTTTGATCCATATCGGCCTCCTTGAATCAGTTTGGCATTGGTGGCAGGTCATCGCCCGCATCAGCCGGGGATTTTTGGTACACTGCCTTGACTTTTCCAGCCGCTATTTCGCGGAGTGAAGTAACAACAACCCTGTTTTTGCTTTTAACCAGCGGGTTGGACCCCTTGTAAATCTGTCTTGAGCGTTTTGTCGCCAGATGCACCAGTTCGTACATGTTATCGACGTTGCGCAAACAGTCCTCTATGGTAACTCTTGCCATGAACTCTCCTTGTTTATTCTTCTAAAGCTAAGTAGCGGATTTTGCTGATCGAGTCAAGTATTGTAAAGTCCGTCCAGTTCGGTCTGGAATTTCTTGGTGACAACATTTCTTTTAATCTTTAATGATGGTGTAAGTTCGCCAGTTTCAACGGAAAATTCGTTTGGCAGGATTGTGAACTTCTTGATTGATTCGAATGTGGCCAGTTGTGCATTAATCTGGTCAACCGCTTTTTGAATTGATTCCCTTAGTTTAACGCTATTGGCAAGTTCTTGATATTCGTTAAAAGCAATCTGGTTCAGTTTGGCGAACTTGAGGGTTTCTTCCTTGTCGAGGGTGACAAGTGCAGTTAAAAAATGGCGTTTGTCGCCGTGAACGACGAGATGGTTGATAAGCGTGAACGGCTTGGCAAGATTTTCGATTTTCTGTGGAGCGATATTTTTTCCGCCGCTGGTGATGATGATATCTTTCTTGCGGTCGGTTATGTGCAGATAGCCGTCCTTGCTCAGATGTCCGATGTCACCGGTCTGAAGCCAGCCATCCACCAGCACATCCGCGGTTTCTGCGGGCATTTTGAAATATCCTTTGAATACCTTTCTGGATTTGATGCAGATTTCACCGTCTTCGGCGATCCTTATCCTGACATCCGCGAGCGGCTTTCCAACCGAGCCGAACCGGACGGAGTCGGGACCGTTGAAGGAAACCGGAGCACAGGTTTCGGTCAGGCCATATCCTTCGAGTACAAGGATTCCGGCCACTCTGAAAAATTCGCCGATTTCACGAGCAAAGGGGGCGCCGCCGCAGATGGCGTATTTGACATTTCCGCCGAACTTGTTCTTTATCTTATCAAGGACGATATTTCTGGCGAGAGCATATAAAACGCCTGAAAAGAGCTTCTGAATAATGCCGGGCCGAACAGGGAACAGATGACTTTTCCCGGTTTTGACCGCCCAGGCAAACAGTTTGCGCTTGAGCGGAGGTCCGGAATTGGCGAGGGCATTGATGCGCGTATAGGCTTTTTCAAAAATCCTTGGTACGGCAAAGAGCATCGTGGGGCGCACTTCGGCGATATCCATCATTATGGATCCGAGATTCTGCGCATAGCATTCCCGCCAGCCATATGCGTACGTGCCCATTTCCTCTACTTTGCCCAGGATGTGCGAAAACGGAAGGAAGGTGAGCATGATTTCGCCGTCGATGACAAGACTTGGCCCGAGAGCGGCGCCTGCGTCTTCAAGGACGCTCATCATGTTGTCATGTGTAACCATGGCGCCCTTGGGCACGCCCGTGGTGCCGGAAGTGTAGCAGATGGTGAGGACATCGTCCTTGCGGGCGGATATAAGCCGTTGCCTGAATCCATCCGGGTCCTTCTCTGACCTGGCGAGCCCGATGCTCTTGAGGATATCAATGGTGATGAAGAAGTCATTCGTTCCCTGGTATGATATGGAACCAGCAGATGCCGTTTTCATGACGACAACTTTGAGGAGTTTTGGAAGGGTTCCGCGCTTTTCGATGATTTTTTCCAGTTGTTTTTCGTCTTCAACAAAAACAACGCGGGCTTCGGAATGATTCAGGATGAAGGCGGCTTCGCCGGCGGAGTTGGATGCATAGATGGGCACGGTGATTGCGCTCGCGCCGAGGATGGCCATGTCGCAAAGTGCCCACTCAAAACACGTATTGGACATGATTGCAGCTGTTTCGCCCGGTTTTACGCCAAGCTCCGAGAGGCCAAGCGATACCAGTTTGCATTGGTCATGAAACTGCTTGAAAGTGACCTGTGCCCAGTTTTTTCCGGTTTTATGCTGGAAGCCCACAAGATCGGGGGTTTCCTGCACACGTTTCAAAAATGTCCCGGTAACGGTATTTTCAATAATTCTAGGCATTAAGTAAACGCAAG
>MEQJ01000029.1 GCA_001770165.1 Bdellovibrionales bacterium RIFOXYD1_FULL_53_11
GCGCGTGGAAGGACCCCGCAAAAGCTTGTCATGGAACTTGAACACCCGGTGTCGTGGTGGCTGGAGGCGCTCACGCTGCCGCTTGCCATGCCGGTGCGCGAGGACATACTTGCGGGGCGGGGCGGAAAATGGACGGCTGCTCACCCGGTGACCGGCCCCTACGGCTATGCCGCGCCTCCTGATTCAAGCCGCATCATGCTGGTTCCGAATGCCGGCTACTATTCCTTCACGGGATCAAGAATATTCCGCCCGGTTCCGGTGCTCCTGCAGATCATCCATGACGAAAGCACCGCCGCCCGTCTTTTTGAAGCCGGCCGTCTTGACATCCTTACAAAGGTGCCGCCCGTCGACATCAGGAACATGACGGCACGCGGACAGATAAAAAAGATGCCGTTTGCCGCGACGTTTTTCATCGGCTTCAACACCCGCAAGCCCCCCTTTGACGATCGTGAGGTACGAAGGGCGTTTTCGAATTCCATCAATCGCGTGGAGCTTGCAGAGGCCCTGGGTGGCGGCGAAGTGCCCGCGCGTTCCTGGATTCCGCACGGGATCGAAGGATTTGTTGCATATGAAGAAGCCGCATATCTCTTCCGTGGTTTTGATTCCCGGGCGGCTGCGGCAAAAAAACGCCTTGGCCATTTTGGCCCGGTTTCCGCCGCGTTTGATTCCGGCGCGCGCAACTCGATGGCGATGGAAAAGATCCAGCAGGATATTTTCCGGAATCTTGGCGTGCGCGTTTCGCTCACCAGCATGGACTGGAAGTCATATGTGAAAAATCTCGCCGTGGACGCCCCGCCGGTCTTCCGCTTTGCCTGGATGGCGCCCTTCAATGATCCGGTCACGCATCTCGCGGCGTTCACCAGGGATGATCCGAACAATTATTCGGGCTGGTCCGATCCGGAGTATGACGCGCTGGTTTCAAAAATCTCGCTCATGCGGCCCGGCCCGGCGCGCGCACTGCTGATACGCAAGGCGCAGGAAATCCTTGTCGGCCGCGATGCCGTGATTGCGCCGGTTTATCATTATTCGCAGGTTTATGCCGTCTCCGGCCGCGTGCGGGGGTTTTCGGCCAACCGGTTCGGGCTTGTCAGGTATGATGAGCTTGGATTGAAATAGCGTTATCAGCAGGATGCGTGCCGCCGAAGTGTTTCAAGCACGTTCATGAACGCCGTCGGCGGAGGTGCCTCGAAGCGCACCGGCCTTCCGGTGACCGGATGGTTGAACCCGAGAACCCGCGCGTGGAGTGCCTGTCCGGCAAGCTGTCCGGCGGCTTCGCGGACGGTATCCGGCAGTGCGAGCCATTTCGGATGTCTGCCGGAGGGAACGCCATAGAGCGTGTCGCCGATGACGGAACAGCCGGCAATGGCCGCGAGGTGTACGCGCACCTGGTGCGTGCGACCGGTTTCGAGGCGCGCTTCGACCAGGCTGGCAAATGGTTTCGCCCCGCCGAATTCTTCAAGGGCGCGCACGCGGGTGACCGCCCTGCGGCCGCGCTTTACCGCCGTCGACATTTTTTTCCGGTCGGACGGGTGACGGCCGACAAGGCTTTCGATCCGGCGCTCCGCTTTGCCCGGTGATCCGAAGCAGATCGCCCAGTATTGCCGTTCGATGTCGTGTTTTGCGAAGATCTCCGACATTCTGGCATGTGCCGCGTCTGTTTTCGTGACAACCAGCACGCCGCTCGTGTTTTTATCGATTCTGTGCACGATCCCCGGACGCATGACGCCGCCGATGCCGCTCAGGTCCGTTATGTGGTGCAAAAGCGCGTGCACAAGCGTGCCTTCATGGCAGGTGTCCGACGGATGCACCGTCATTCCCTGCGGTTTGTTCACCACGGCGATGTGCTCATCCTCATGGAGGATGTCAAGCGGGATGTCCTCGGGCCGGAGCTGCAGGTCCACGGGCTCCGGAAAGTCGATTTGAACCACATCCCCGGCGGTGAGCGCACGGTCCGCCGCAAACGCCCCGCCATTGAGGCGCACGCAGCCGTCTTCGGCCAGTTTCTGCAGTCTGCTTCTTGTGCATTTTTGCGGTTCTCCGCTCCAGCGGCCTTCGCCGTTTTTGACGGCTTCGCAGGCGGCCTTGTCCGCGCGGACAGCCGCTGCGCGTTCAACTTTCCAGCTCCAGGAACTCCGGGCGGGGGTCATCCCCTGTCCTTGTTGTATTCCTGCGTGTAGCGCGCGAGGTATGCGGCCGCCACCTTGTCATGGGGGAGTTTGAGGAATTTCGCGATCTGGACAATGAAGCCGCGCAGATAGACCGGGGCCGGTAGTTTTGAAAATCCCTCTTCTTCAATTGCGGAGATATAGGTCCGGGTGATTTTTGTATTTTCCGAAAGTTCTTCCAGCGAAACGCGCCGCGCTTCCCTGATCTTGCGTAAAAAACCGCCGCGCCACTCGGTTTCCTGCAGTATCTCGTCCCGCAATAGCTGGTCGTTTCGCGGATCGCTCGAATGCCGTGGCTGTTGGGCAAGGGGGTCGGTTGCGGGATCGGGCCTTCGCTGGAGTGGCAGCGGCTGGGGCTGCGACGAGAAAGCCTGGAGCTGAGCCACCGGGGCGGCCGGGGCGGTGAAGTCCGTCGTTGGCGCGACAAGAATGTCCTGTTCCCCTCCCGAATGGTCCATCGGCGGCACGCGGTCGATTGAAATGATTTTTTGAGGCCGGTGCGGCGGTCTGACCGGGTCCGTGGCGAATCCGTCGTCGGTTTTCAGTATCCCGTGGTTGCGGTCATAGGATTTTCTCCGTTCGGGGCTCGAAAGGATGTTGTATGCTTCCTCGATTCTTCTCAGGTATTCCTCGGTTTCCTCTTCGCTGATCAGCGTGTAAAGGGCGACGCTGTCTTTTTTATAGGCGGACTTGGCCCGCAGATATGCCGCGCGCAGCTCTTGCGGCGTTGCGTCCGGGGCCACCTCCAGAAGATCGTAGTATGTGGTTTCTTCGCTCAGAATCATGGGCCTCAGTAGATATCCGTTCTGTTGTGTCCGTGCCGTTTGAGCAGATACTGAACCATTCTGTCAACGCTTGATACCAGTCTTGAGTTCGGGAACTCCAGGATCAGTGGCCGTTTGCGTCTTACCGCCTGCCAGACGGCGCTGTCGTAGTCCAGATAGCCGATGTAGTCCATGTCGACGCCGAAATATTTCTTGCAGACGGTTTTTACGGAAAAGCCGATATCAACGTCCGTCTGTGTGCGCGCCTGGTTCACAAGAAGCTTGGGCTTGAATTTTTCAATTTCCTCTTTCAGCCTCATTCCGCATTCCGGGCTTGTCTTGTTCGTCTCCCGGAACAGATCCGACGGGCTTCTGATGCCGGCATTGTTTTTTGAATCCATGGCCATCTCGATCAGGTGTTTGACCGGGCTGAGCTGGCGCGAGAGCGAAAGCTTGCGGTAGTAGGCGCTTTTGATAAAGCGGTATGCGTTTTCGATCGAAGTGGGTTCGGGAAGAAGCGTGATGAGTCCGATGTCGCTGTAGAGAAAAAAGTCGAGGGTGTTGTAGCTTGTGCCGGCCCCGAGATCCAGAACGAGATAGTCAGCGTCGAGTTCGCGAAGTTTTTGCAACAGCGATACCTTCTGGTTGAAGGGGATGTTGGCCACGCCGACGGCATCCTGCGCGCCGCTGATCATTTCGAGGTTGTTGATGCCGGTTTGAGTGAGGCATTTTCCGAGGCTGTCCACACGGCCCGAGAAGAAGTCGCTCAGGGTCTGTCGCGGGAGGTCCACGCCGAGTGTTGTATGAAGGTTCGCGCCGCCGAGATCAAGATCGACGGCCACGACCTTGTTGCCCATTCGCGAGAGCGTGATCGCCAGGCTTGAGGCTATGAGGCTTTTTCCGACGCCGCCTTTGCCGCCGCCGAGCGCCCAGACCTGTTTGACTCTGCAGGTGCCGGGATTTGCAATATTTGCAAAAGGGTTATCTTCGGGTGATTGGGTTAAAAAATCACCGGCGGTGCTGTCGGCCACGGTGAATGCACGACTTGCGACATCCATTGACGCATCTGTGGATGCGAAATCCTGTTTGACAATTCCTAATGTAGGCTTGACGCTTCCGTCCATGGATCGTCCTTAACGGGCTTTATGCCCTATTAATAGAATCCGGCCTTATAAAATTATAGTCAAGTCCGGAAACCGCATGACGCGGCGTGATGGCGGTGCGAAATGATTTTCGCGATGGTTTATGCGGGATGCGTAAATTATTACATTATAGTGTGATAATAATAGTCAGATGAATTGATTATTTACGCCGTGCAGCAATCGATCCATGCGCATCTTGCTGTTTTCATTTGCGTTTTTTATTTTTTTAAAAAATATTTTAATCCACTTTATTGGCATCCCTATTGCTTAGATAAGATACACCATGAAACGCGCCGCAGAAGCAATACTCAATCAACTCTTCACGGTTTTTGTTCCGGGGCGCATTCACGCCAGAACAGATCTGCATCTTGCCCGCAAAATCTGGCACATGACAATGGGTTTTTCGGGCGTCGCAATTTATCTCACAACCGGGATGTCGCGGCTGACGGCCGTCATGATTCTCGGTGTGCTTCTTGTGATCAATCTTTCAACCGAAATCACCCGTCTCAGATTTTCGTCTTTCAATCAAAAATTCATCCGTTTCTGGGGCCCGCTTCTGCGCACCTGTGAAGTCAACAAGTTCAGCGGTGTTCCGTATTATCTCGTTTCCATGATGCTCGCTGTTGTTATTTTTCCGAAATCCATCGCCATGCTCAGCATTCTTTATCTTGCTTGCGGCGATCCGGCCGCCTCGCTTGCCGGCATCATGTACGGCTCGCGGAGTTACCGTTTTTCAAACGGCAAATCACTGGTCGGCACTGCGGCCGGGGTTGCTGTTTGCACGCTCATCACATTCATTTATCTCAGTCAGACCGGTCTTCGCGGCTTCGAACTTGCGGTTCTTACCGTCACGGGCGGACTGGCCGGCGGGCTTGCCGAGCTTCTGCCCCTTGAGGTCGATGATAATTTTTCAATACCGGTTGTTTCAGGATTTGTTCTCTGGCTTGCATTCATTATTCTTGGCGTCTGATCTATAACAATTGCACGGTTGTCAAAAAGTTTGACACCATCCACATATAACTACCTTGATATCAAAGCATATTTCCGGGCGTCTCCCCATGGTATGACCATTGCTTAATATAAATACAGGTGAGTTCTTATGAAGTTTCGGGGTAAACAATCAATATCAGCAATGATCACGGTTGCGGCGGTGTGTTTTCCACTTGTATCGCTGGGGGCGCCCGATATCAGTCCGGCGTGGTCTCTGAACCCCGCTGATCCGGCGGCTTCAACAAATGCAATGCTTTTTTCGACGGTAAACCGCAAGGACCCCGGTTTCAACGAATGGATAATCGCGCCCGACCAGGCGGTTGGCATGAAGCGGTCGTACGAAGACATGGTCCGTCCGTATGAGGACCGCGCACGTTACCGTTTGATGGACCCGCGCGAACGGCGCGAATACAACGACCGCGTGCAGAGTTTCACCAAGGATTCCCTGAATCGCATCCGCGCCTACCAGGTTGGCGAAAATCTGAAAAAGTTCAGAAAAGAGGCCGAAAAGGACCCGATTGTTTCGGTGCTCAAAAAACCGGTGGCGGCCGCTTTTTTAGTGTATGCGGTTTACAACGGCCAGCCCGTGGACGTCAAAATAGCAAAGGACACCAAGCTTATCGGAAAAACAAACATCGCCGACAAAAGAGGCGGCATCGCGGTTGAATCCCCGGTGATAAACACCTCGGTGGATTTTGTTCCGGAGGCGCCGCTTGACCGCAACCCCTTCGCCCCCGATCCGGCGCTCAAGGCTTCGAAATGGAACGAGGAAAGATACAGGGTGGGCGTCAACCGCTCGATCCCGGTCGTGGATGTCCGCACCGGCGTCGCCTATGGCGTTACGACCAGCACGCTGACTACATCGGTAAGCCGGCAGGTCGTGCCCAATCTCACTTGCTCGGTCGATGTGGCGCGCAATCTCAAGTACGAGCGAGCGTCCGAAAAAGGCAAAAAGGGCGAGGAAACGGTCCGGCTGGAATACGGGATCAGGTTTTGACGGCGCGTTGGTTCACAGGTTCCAGGGCGGCGGGAGCATTTCGACAAGCTCTTTCAATTCCTTGACGGATTTCAAGTTTGTTGCGGCGATCTTCCGGAAGGAGGCGCTGATGAGTTGGTGGGTAGCGGCCTGCTTCCAGAAAGCGCAGGCGGCTTTCCAGCAACCCGGCCAGATATCCGCATCTGCGGGAACTGGCGAAGGCGGGACAAATTCGCGGGGCACCAGTTGCTCATTTACGGGCGCATAGAGCATGGGGAGCATGTCATACACGGGGGCAATTTCTTTGATGGAAAGCCCGTCCAAAAAGAAAGACAGGTTTCCGAGATGCATGTCCGAGTTTGCTGTCAATTTTCCGAAAAGATGAAGAAAGCGCACGTCGTTATGAATCGATCTCGGGATTCGTTTTTGGTTGAGGAGTGATTGTGTTGCTGTTGGCCATTTTTGCTCGCCGTCACAGAATTCATAACTAAGGGAACTCAGGGATATTACCGCGAGTCGTCCCCGCAGAGGTATCCGATCGAATCTTTCCACCTCAAGAAACAGACGGGTCTTCCCCTCGATAATTTCTGAATTGGCGGCTTTCTTCCCGGCCTTATGGAGGACTTTGTGGGCGATATGCTCACAGACAAGCAGATCGCCTCGTCGGCGTCCGATGGATTCCTTGACCGGAGCAGAAAACTTCACGATTGTCTGTCTGGTGGAGGGCCCCACGGTAGTGAGAAATTTGGCTTGTTCACCTCCCGCAGAAGAACCGGGATCTCCCAGGCTGAGAACGTCCAGCGCCATTTTTTCATACTCCGTCGCACGATTTTTTTGTGTCACGTCATGTGACAGTTTTTTGAATCTCCGGGTGTAGAGTTTAAATGCGGGATCGCCGACGATAAGGTTTCCAATAAGGTCGGAGCCATGCTGTCCGATGTAGCCGAGAACCGTATTGCCGGACCAGGCTGTGATGTCCTCTGGCAGTCCAAGTTCAGGATGCAGACGCGGAATGTTCCGGCCCAGGAAGCCGCTGGGTCTCAGGTCATTCAGAAAATAGGGGAGATCTTCGTAAAATCCGTTTTCGAGAGCGGATTTGAAGTAAAAGCCGTTCGGGTGAACAGCATAAAGTCTTCCGAAGGTCTTGGCTTCCCCTTTGGGGCTTATTTGATAGATTTCAATCTGGTCTCCCAGGCAAGGGACCTCTCTCTTGAGGGCATATCTTGTTTTGCTGGACTGCCCTGTGACGAGAAGATTCGGGCCGACTTTGTTGATCAGGCGGGAAAAGACAGGTTGGCTTATGTCGAGTTCTTTACAGATTCCTCCAGAAGATCCTGGTCCCTTCAGAAGAAGTCTTCTAATCGCTTCCATTGTTTCTGCCTGGTTGATTTTTATCCGTCTAGGCATATAGATAGAATAGAGTTTAGAATAGTAAAAAGCAAGTAAAAACAAAGAAATAAAGAATTATGGCGGGTTAATTTGAATAGAGATTAGAATAGAGATTCTGACAGGGCGGCTTGTGGTTCATAGGTTGATTTTTTTGCTGGAGCAATGAACCACAATGAAAAACTGGAGCAGATGAGACAGGAAGTAAAAAAGCAGTTTGGCAGCAAATAAAACTAAGTCTGCAATTACATTGTGTTATGTGTTTTCAATAACATTGAATATAAAATTCTTATTCAGGGTTATGTATATAAGCTTGAATAGTGTAGAATTAAATCAAGGTTAATCTAATGAATCGGAATGAATTACATCCAGACTTGAATCGGGAATACAAAAATGGGCTGGAATCAGGTGTTGAAAAAATTGACCACCCAAAGTGCGCTGACATGTGGTTTGTTGTGCCACCACCGCCTCCAAAGAATATTCCAAACGATCTTTCCGTTAAGCTCATTGCAGAAGCAGGGAAAGTTATTTCAAACCAGCCGAATATTGATAAGGCTTCTGAGCTCGATCGACTGGTTTCATATTTATTCCTTCGTAAGGAAGCGGTTGAGAGTTCAAGAATAGAGGGGACGATGTCGACAATCGATCATGTCCTTACACCAGGAGAACTCTTCGACGAGTGGAAGGCAAAGTCAGAGGGTGCCTCAGTGCGTGGTTATGCATATGCAATAGAAGCAGAGCTTAAGCGCGTGGCAACTGATGGGCTATCGGTTTTTACAGTAGATCTTGTTTCGCGCCTTCATAAGCAGATCATGAAGCATGATCCAAGGTTTCGAGGTGTTCCAGGAAAAATACGAGAAAATCCGATTGATGTTGTTTGTATAAGAGGGCAAAGCCCCAAGCCCGCTGATTCGATTTATAACCCGGCTCCGCCAAGGCATGTCCGGCGTTGTTTGCGGGACGTTATGGGGTGGCTTGCTGACCCACGGCTTTCTGAGCTTGAAAATGCAGGAATGGGAATGCCGCTCATTGTGCGAATGGCTGTTTTACATGCACATTTTGAAGCAATTCATCCATTTTCTGATGGAAACGGACGTGTAGGAAGAATGCTCATTGCACTTCAGATTGCTTGCAATAAAAAAATTCCAATTTATCTCTCCGGGTATATCGAAGAAGAAAAGTCCAATTACAGTAAGGTTTTGCAGGCAGCACAAAAAAGATTGAACTATGCTCCGATTGTCGAATTTTTTGCTGAAGCTCTTATTGCCTCTAGTTGTGAAGTTGATCTTACGCGTAAGCATATTGAAAATCTTCCAGCGGCTTGGTTGAAGCGTGGAAATTTCAGAAAAGAATCTACTGCGTGGCGGGCACTTTCTTGGTTGATGGCTCATCCCATTTTTACTGTAAAACAACTTCAAGAACACTTTCGTGTAAGCCCTCAGTCTGCCAATATAGCTGTCAGTTTTTTGCAAAAGAAAAGAATTGTGAGAGAACGAACCGGGTATGAACGCAATCGTGTTTTTGCAGCAGAAGAAGTCATATCATTGCTATCGCGTCGTTTTGGTTCGAGCCCGGAAGAAGCGATTGATGGTGCGCAACACCTGATGAAAAATAGTTTATAAGCGATAAGAAAAAGATATTTACACCAGATTTTTTTCTAAATAATGGGCATCCAGGCTGTTGCTATTTCCTCATCAAGAAATTATAAGTGGCAAAATCAATGGAGTTTGATTTTTTTGCTGGAGCAATGCCCACATTGAATATCGTACCGTAAGGAATGTTTTCGTACTGCTTTCTGGGGAGTGGACAAGTGATCTGGGTCTCAAAAACATCTACAACCGGTGTACGTGCAGTCATTTTAACAATAATGAGTCCATTTTGTTCTTCCTGGGTGTCGTCCCATGCAATTTCGCAGTAGCATTGTATTTCATCTTCTCCTGTCGGGCACGCTTGCGACAGTGGTATTGGTGACGGTGTTACAATATTGACATATAAAGGACCTGCCGACCCCAAATTTACATTTGTTATTCTGAACATTATCGGGGATGAACCCTTTGGCTGGATTGCAGAGGCATATGTGATGGAACAATATATCGAAGCTGCCAGGAGACAGAGGATTATTTTTAATTTCATTATGTAATTATCCTCGCTCAAGACAATTAATTCAATAGAAAGAAAAATCGCTACATTACAAACCGACTAACCCGGATTCCTCACCACAATCTTGATTGCGCCGCGTAATTTGGTTTTTGGCAGCAACCTCTGGGAAATCAACAAGCTGAGGCAGGGGTCCGGCCGGAATACGGCGAGCATCACTTCTCACCTGTGAGCTGGATTTTTTGTGTGCGTGTTTTTTTCTGACCGCTTTTTTCTGACCACTTTTACTTGACCGCATACAATACATGTAACATGCTGTTATTGTTATATATATTTAGATAAATGTGGACAAGATATTTGAATATGATCGCATAATTGAAGAAGATAATTTTTGTAATTTTGATCAAGAAAAAGAGTTCTTAAAAAAGCATCTTGATTCGGATGATTGTGTAAAAATCTTTGGACCGAGAAATTTTGGAAAAACTTCCCTTATCAGGAATATCATTGCTCCAAAAGGGGAGGCGAGAACGGTCACCGAAATCGCTTTAGATCTGGGATTTTTTGATCAGGCCGTGCGTATGAAACATAATGAGGCCGGGGTATTCCGGTCTTTTCTTGGCGCCGCCTTTGGAGTACGTATCCCCCGATGAAGACGGCACCCGACCGCAAAATCCCGCTCGTGCATCCGGATTACAGGTATCCCGAATCCGGCAATCCGTATTGGAAGAAGCTCCGGGACCTGCCGCCGGGGCTTGTGTATTGCGACAACGATACGGAGCTTTATCGCGGCGTGTGGCGGGATAAATTTTTCCAGGCCGGAAAAAACGGCAAACTCACCGTCGAAATAGGCTGCAACGGCGGGCATGTTGCGCTTGGGCTTGCGCAAAGGGCGCCCGATGAATTCTTCATCGGCCTTGACTGGAAATTCAAGCAGATTCACCGGGCGGCCGTAAAGGCGGCGGCGCTCGGCCTGAAAAACATGATTTTTTTGCGCGCCAATGCCCAGAGGCTCGGCCTGATGTTCGGTCCTGGCGAGTTGGATCGCGTGTTGCTTTTCTTTCCGGACCCGTGGCCCCGCAAATCGCAGCACAAAAACCGCTTTGTCAGTGCGAAAAATCTCAAAATGCTTTGGACACTGCTCGGGCCCGGCGGGGAGCTTGAGATCCGCACCGACCACGACGGCTATTTTGAGCGGATGCTGGCGGCGCTGGAGGAGGCGCGTGCCGGGTGGAGCGATGTCAGGGTAACGCGCGATCTGCACGCCGCGCATCCCGATCCGCGCAAACTGGAGATGCCGGATGTGACGCTGTTTGAGCGGCTGTTTATAAGAGACGGGATAAGGATAAAGCAGATTATTGCTGCAAGATGATACGGTGGTTTTTTCAGGCCGCGGATTTGAGGCTGCGGTGAAGGTGCTTTTCCATGTTGTCCCAGGCCCTAAAATGCGCAAACAGGGCAAGCGCGTCTTTTTTCATCTCTTCGGTGTTTTCGCTTGCGCGGCAGGGGTCGGTTACGAGGACAAGAATCCGGATGCGCACGGCATCCCCGTTTTTGCCCATGTTCGTTCCCTGTTCGAATGAATCGCAGTTGATTTTGGCGAACACCTCATAACCGGGGCCCTTTTTTGTGTGAATGTGGGTGTCGCGCTTCAGGGCGGAGTACATTTCGCCGGAGATGTCGGATACGAAAATAAAAATCGAATCATCATCGTAGGTCAAAAAATTATTGATGCCGTCCCAGGTCAGCAGCGATTTGCCGGCGATTTCGTCCATGATTTTTATAAACAGTTTTCTATCCATAACCACATGCCGGACGGGGCATGGCTGGTCCTGCCCGTCTACTGTGTCAATATTGACAAGTTTTAACCTGCCCATGATATTCGGCACATGAGGCTCCTTATTTTACATCATATCATAAATGGCGCGCAGCGTTAACATATTGATTGTAAAGTATTTTATTCTTCAGATAAAAAACGCGCAGTAGTTACAGTATGTCCATCCAGTTGGATTTAAGGCATTGTTTTGGGACGTTCTTGCGGCATCCCCTGCCCCCATTTCGCTTGAATTGCCCATATGCGTCATAAATGCACCTGTAATAAAGCGGGTTGCGGTCAGTGCAGCCGGGTTCGGTGATGGCGCGAAAATGCGCCGGTCGCAAAATGGATGGATCACTCTTGAGCCTGAACAGTTTTTTTATCCAATGCAGACCGGCCGTATAAAATGCCCTTTCATGATCGCTCATGATGGATTGGTCGGGTCCGTAATGCCGGCATCTGTACTTGGGATCGTAATATTCATCCACAAGCCCCGTCAGATGCAACAGCTCATGTATTATCGTCGAGCAGCCCGGGTTTTTCTCCCATCTTTCTGCGGTTGACCGGACAAAAAAGCTCTTGCTCACTTTTATGATGTTGAGCTTTGGAGCAAGATTGTCGGGGTAGTCCACTGGCGCCAGACGGATGTTGAGAAATTCGCCATACGGGCCGCGGAGTCTGGACCGGACGCTTGCAAGGCATTTGCCCGTTGTTTTGTGATACCGGCGCGAAAGTTTTGAGCTGGATCTGTTTTTGTGGTCGACAAATTTGAGATGCAAAATGACGTCATATGAGGTCACCCGGGTTCCCTTCGGGGAAAATCGTCCAAGCCACCTGAAATCCTTTTCAAGCGTAACATCGTCATTGCGTTTGAGCCCATAGAACGACCAGACGGGCGAGCCCGTGTAGCCGTCAAGCGCGGCGTATTGGCCTGGATCCAATTTTGTGCATAAACCGTTGTTGTCGGCAAAAACGAGGCAGGGAAACAGGGCTGAAAGGATAAACAGCAACATCATTGGCAGTACTCGGCGTCAAACATGCAGGCAACGGCCTGCCTTGAGGGGTCGTTGCTGTGGCGCCAGAGGGAATACGGATCCTGTGACGTAGAATCATCGGGATATGCAGCCCAGATGAATACGCCCGAGAGCCAGGGCATGAGCCCGCGCTCCAGGACGCGGGTGAACGAACGGAACAGCATTTCGCGTTCGGTTGTGTCAATGGGGCGGTCGTTGAAGGGGATGCCCTTGATTGTTCCGTCCGGCATGAGGAGTTGTTGTAGGCCGTTGAACGCCCACGGCCATGCAAGCGAGTAGCGCCGGTCGCCAAGCCCGAGTTCGGTGATGATGAATTTCCGTCTGAAGGGAAGAGCGGAGAGAAATTCACCCGTTGTGCGCGCGATTTGCGTCCATTTTGATGTAATCTGTTCTTCTGTCGGCTTGTCGGCGAGCGGGATCCCGTCTTTCTCCCGGGCTATCCTGTAATAGGCGCTTGCGGAGATAAAATCGAGCGCATCCCAGAAGCTCACCTGGGTGAACTGCCCGGTATTGCTGCTGTACGTGAGTTTTCCGCTGAATGATCTTCTTGCCCTTGCAATCAGCTCCCGCCACTTTGATTCAAGATATGTCCGTCTCTGGTTTTCAAGCTGCACGAAAAGATGCCTGTGCGGTATTTCTTCCACTCTTACGAGCCAGGGTTTTCTTCTGCCGGAATTCACATCGGCCCTGGTTTGCTCAAGCCATGCAAGCATTTCAACGCATCCTCCCGGAAAGTTTCCGAAGCGGCACAGGTATTGCGCATATTTGCGGCCGTATTCCTGCTCCGCGGGCGTCCGGGCCCGCAGCAGCCAGTATTGCATTTCCCCGCTGATGTTCTTGGTTTTCACCGTATTGGAAAGTGACGAGAGCTCGTTGCCGATGGACAGGAGTTCGACCCCGTTTTGTGCGGCCAGGGCGGCGTATCTGGCGACGATGTTTCCGTATCGGGCAAAAAATATTTCGTATCCGTTTTTATCGGGGAACATGATCATCCCCTGCCACGGCGAGAATCCCCGGCCGTCACCCTTTTTTTTGATATGCAGATGAAAACCGAGCAGGCTTTTCAAACCCATCGAATGGTTTTGTTTGAGCTGGGCTTCAATATGGCTTTGGCTTAGTCCGGTCCAGACTTTTTCGACAAGTCCGGGTTTGTCGAACTCGTCGATTTCCATTGCGACTCTGATGGCAACCGAATCGACGCCGATTCCGGTCATGTCCTCCAGGGTTTTTTTGGATGCGGCGGAGCCAAAACTGTTGCTGGAGTGGTATCTTGCGTTGAGGTTGATGCCTTTGTAGTCAAGACCCGCCACGGCGGGGGTGTTGCAAGCAAATATAAAAAAAACCGCCAACAAACCCTTCATTAAGTAAACGCAAGCTGTTGCCAGCCCGCGCTCCTGTTAGAACCGGACTTGCGCAATTTACGCATCCGGCTCCTCGGTTTGT
>MEQJ01000030.1 GCA_001770165.1 Bdellovibrionales bacterium RIFOXYD1_FULL_53_11
GGCGGCGACGCCAGCCGAATAACTCAGCGCCTCGATACCCTGGAACATGGATTCAAAAAGAGTGACAACCCCCCTGAATACCGGCTTTTTCAGCCAAGGATATTTTTGCAAGACGCCCTTGAACGGTTTGCTTTTGATCGCAATGCCGCCGTCAGGCCTCCTCACGGCAATGGCAATAAAACCCGGAGAGCGCATCATCACACCTTCGATGACCGCCTGGCCGCCGATGCTGGTGAATTTTTTCGCGCTCAGAACGAATCTCTACTTTTTCTTGTATTTATTGAGGAAGCGCTCAACCCTGCCCTCAGTATCAACCAGCTTGTGTTTACCGGTAAAAAACGGATGACAGTTGGAGCAGATTTCCACCTTGATGTTCGGTTTTGTGGCGCGCGTTTCGACAACATGGCCACAAGCGCAGGTCACGGTGGTCTCAACATACTCAGGATGCACACCTTGTTTCATAATTTGCTTTGTTTACCAGACATTATGCAACGGGTCAACGCTCTTCCTGTCGGGACTACCTGGCCCACAAACCCTGTCTTTCGGTATCATTGAACGCCCGGCATCCCACTGTATCCATCGGCAATGATTGCTCAAAATGTCTGGGCCAGTAGGGATTGGACGAATCAAGCACCAGGCGCTTGCGGATTGCACAATTATCAAACCAAACCACGCCCGGTGCGGCGGAGTTCATTATGTCTCCGGTTGCAAGCTTCCACTTGCGCATATCGGTTGTGGTTTTCTTGAAGGCGATTGATTTTATCCCCCACTCCCGCAACGATTTGACGTTCGGGACAAATTCGATCGGCAGCCCGGAAGAAGTGACATAGATATTCACGCGGTCAGAGCCAAAATCGCGCCCCCCGTTTGCCGCGAGAACACGGTTTTTGAAAATCCGGAAATCCATTTCTGCTGAAGGCTCGGCGGCCTCAATGAATCCAAACCTGCCCCCACCCAGGCGGCAGGACCGCGAAGTGCATCCGGCGGAATAGACGGCAACAAAAAAATCATACTTGTGGGGACACCGGCCACCCGAAAAATCCACGAACGTCCATGGACCGTCACGTTCAATGCATTCCTCCGGTATCGAAGCGGGTACAACAGGATTGAGTCCGCAGGCAAATCCGGGGGCAACACAGGCATTATTGCGTTTATTGGGATTTATATGGCCGCTGATGCTGATAAGTTCGGAGCGGTCAAGCCCGCCACGCGCGGGCATGATGGTTGTCGGCACGGCCCAGCCGTGGTTTTCGTTCGTAAACCAACCCCATTTTTTGACAAACACCCCGCCAGCACTGATCAAAAAAGACGGTGATCCATAGTAAAGCTCTATTCCGGTATGCTTGAACCGCTGAAAATACGGCCTGTCTTTTTTTATGATCACATCCTGTATCAGATCCGGCACGCGGTATGATCCAAGGGCCGGAAAAACCATTTTGCTTGCACCCAGCCCCCAATACGGGATGTTTGCGGCGGCCCTGCCACGGCCCGAAACAAAGAGTCCGTAATTTCCGGTCATGAGTAAAAACCTGTGCGCTTCCGTGTCAGCTTCCATCAGGTCCAGCCTGTGTCTGAATGCCGGCTTGCGCCTGAACGGAACCGACCGCCTGAGACCGCTGCTTGAAACCGCAAATTTGCCGGCAAGATAATCGAGTGTATTGAGTGCAGCGGTTTTCACGCGGATATCAGAAGAGAATTCATATAAATTCTGCAATGGCATTACCGTGTATGACTGATACGGACGTGAATTGTATTCTGAAAAATCATGACTCAAAAAAACCGAAAGATGCCTTAGCAGCCACTCGGCGTGCCCGTTTCTGGAATTGTCAAACTGCTTGCAGCCCCGTTTTCCGCAAATATCAGTCTGCCCGGTTTCCCGGACCTCCCGCATTATATACTGGTTTGTAAGATGCCTGGAGGATTCGATCATCAGAATATGGTTCTCGGTCTCAGGATGCGTGCCGCAAATGCCGCCCGGACCGAGCTTGAACCTTGTTTTGGGCTTTGAACCCCTTTCGACTAGAAGTCTGGAAATAATCTTTCTTCTTGTTTCGGGCCACAAAATCCCGGGTTTATCCCAAAAATATCCGGTCATCGCGACCAGCCCGCGCAATGCAAAATCGTAATCGCCTTTTCTGCGGCAAAAACCGCCAAGACGCTGGAAATCACTTCCGGTTTTTGAATATGGCCTCATGCCGGGATCAAGAATTGTGCGGTTGATTTTCTCAATATCAATTCCGGACGCAAGCTTGGCCGTGACCACCGAGGTATATTGCATTCCACACTTGAAATCAAAATCCGGGATTTTATTGTATGAAACCAGGCTCACAACC
Organism: Bdellovibrionales bacterium RIFOXYD1_FULL_53_11; assembly: GCA_001770165.1. Lineage (GTDB taxonomy): Bacteria > Bdellovibrionota > UBA1018 > UBA1018 > UBA1018 > XYD1-FULL-53-11. The sequence continues at coordinate 2,334 of MEQJ01000030.1, forward strand.
CTTTTTGCGCGTGCCGTAAACCACTCGTGCGAACTCTGCACACTGGTGGAGGGGGGGATAAACATCAATGCCGCGTAAATAACCGAATAAATGATCAAGGCCGTCGCCCTCCGGTAATCCGGACGATCCTGAACAGCGATCTGCCAAAAACAAGCATTGCCAAAAATCCCGTCACCGCAACAACCAGAATCCAGAAACCAGCAAAAATCACAAGCGGGATCCCGATCACCGCAAACGCCAGGGACGGCAATAAACCTCCGCGAAAAACAAAAAACCTCCCCTTTGCCACGCCATCACGCGCTCCGGTGTTTTTCTCCCTTCCGGCCAGCACTTTTCCGGCCCCGTCCAGGATCTCGCCCTCCTTGACCTCAAGCTCGGTCCCGTCAACAGCTCTGATGGTTTTTTTACGGCCCCGCCGGCCGAACACCCGGTTGATCATTTGCACCCTATTTCACGGCTTTCGTGCATCCAGCCAGATAACATGCGCCGACCGCGGCATCCAGCCTGTCGCGCACCTCATGGTCAGACACCCTGCCAAAGCTGACATCCTTGAAAAAGACAGAAGCGATTATGTAAGAACCCCATGCAAAAACAAGCACACTACCGGTAAGAATTGCATAGATCGTCTGATAGCCGAAAGATGCAAACAGCCCGAAATAAAAACACAAGCTGCCAAGCTGGTACAAATGCATCATCATGGAATGGCCGATAAGCCCGGCTTCCCGGAGTTTGTTGATGGCCGGAACGAGCGGCCCCCCTGAAACAAGTCCCTGCAGATTGTTGAGCAATATGAGGGCAATCCCCTGCCAGGTGTAAACGAGCGGATTTTCGCCGATGGGACCGAGGATCAGACGGTTCAAAAATTCAAAAAAACAAAACTGCACATAAACAAACAGGAAATCGCCGATGTTTGCACGCCATACCCTGAGCATGCCCGTCATGCGACCGAGAAACTTCATATAAGTCTGCCCGAAGATCGTGAAAACTATGTCCTGCAACTGATACCATGATGTCGAAAGAACCGCTCGCACCAGCGGAAGATTGCCGCTCCTGACGCCCTTGACTGCAAAAAGCACCCGAACGATCAGATTGACGCCGAAAGTCTTCGTGACAAGATAGAAAAAATCCTGCTTGTTCGGTTTGGTCATGCAGCTTCTGAAAATACTTCCCATATTGCGGATATAGCTGAAGTCGAATTCAACCGGGAATCTCCACCCGCGCTTGCGCGTGAAATCGTTTTTTTTCGTATCCGCGCCACTCCTGCTCTCGGACCTGAACCGCTCCCGCTGCCCTTCGTCCGCAAGATAATCGGGCAAACGCTCGAATACGCCCGCCTCCGACAAGGGGATTTTGAAAAACGAAATCTCCCCCGTATTTTTCACCAGGCTGCGGATCATCGCACGGTCCTCGGGCGCGATGTCAGAGAACATGGTGCCCCCAAAGCCCCTTGAAAAGGTCCGGGTGGGGTAAAGCACTACGGCGGCAGGCGCACCCGCAAGACGGGCTCCCGCGCCGCTTTTTGTAACCTGCTTGAAAGCGCCGGTGCGACCATCAGTAAAATCCGCGCCACTTGCGACAAAATATGCCCGTTTGTGCGCAACCTCGCGTTTGCCTTTTTTTTCTGTAACGTCGGCAACATCCAGTGCAATCAAAACCCTGGTTTCATTTCCAAATTCCATCAAAATACTCCCTTACCGGCCCGTTCTTCCTATCTCAACAAGAGCATGATTGTAAATCCTCGGAACATGGCCGGGCGGCATGGCGTCGGTCACTGAAAAGTTCCAGTTATCCTTGTTCTTTTTGACCTCATGGAACCTGGCGAGATAACCATCCCAGGTGGTTATGTAGATTTTCATCCCCTCAAACGACTTCATCCTTCCAAAAACACCCTGGTCAAAGACAGTGTGTGGAAAATCAAATGTTATCGTCCCGGCGCCGGTATCCACCTTTTGACTGATCTCCGCATGAAATGCGGAGCCGAATTCGTTTTCCGTCGCATCATCGGCGCTGTAGGCAATGGTGCCCCAGCCATAGAGAAGAAATCCGGCATTGAACTCGAATCCCTTCGGACAATGCCCGAGCTTTGGAAGAAATCTGCGGCCCCTGGCATGCGGAAGCCCGAAAAACACACTGAAGTAAACATGATCAAAGCCGTTGGGCGGCTTCCAGTCATTGGTTACGGCATCCATGTGAAGCACCAGCCTCAAGTCCCGGCCCGTGCCAAGACATTCAATGCGCTTGATATCAAGCTGCCCGCGATAGCTGGCATCCGCGGGCGGAGCAACATTGCCATGAATTCCGCGCCGCTGACCGTGGGGCACGGAAACGGAGGACAGCTCATTATATGAATTGGCAACAACCACCTCAAGCGGCCGTGACAATACGCAGGACTTGTTCTTCATTTCCGCAAGAAGCGAAAACACATGCCTGCCATTGCCGATCGTGCCGGTCTCGAGCCCGATACGCGGATTCTTCTTGAAATCCGTTATTTCAATCCTTCTGTCGTGATTACCGTCACACAAAAGGCCCAGTTTCTTGACGGCCGATGCCCCGGACAGCACCAGCTTGAACTGAATCTTTCCGGATACGGAATCAGCGGCTCCATCCAGCGCAAGAAAAACCGGCTTTTTCGCCTGCTTTTTTCTGAAATGATTGCGCGTCCTGGACCTGAAAACATAATAGGAGCATGCATCAAGCTGGAGCGTGCTGCCGCATGATCTTGCCCGGTGAGAAGACATAACCGTCTTGTAGGAAGCAAAAGGCCCGGGCAGTTCCATGACCATCCGGTCGGAAGAGGTGTTGAAAACAACAAGGTATTCAGCCCCTTTTTCGCCGGTTTCATATGCCAGCACCCCGCATTGGGCCGACGCTGAAACAATACGCACCTCGCCGCGGCTGAAGGCCGGCTCTTTTTTTCGCATGGCAAGGCATTTGCGCAAAAACCGCGACTGCTCGGTCATGCGCGCATAATACTTGTGATCAAACATGTTCTGCCGGAGCTTTTTGAATCCGTGCTCCGTGCCGTAATATACACACGGGATTCCGGGAAGGGTGAAAAGCGCAACAAGGGATTGTTTCACCGACGGCCAGTCCGCACGGCTCATCATGCGCTCAACGTCGTGATTATCGAGAAAGCTGACCCAAAGCCCGGGATTCAGGCGCCTGGCTTCGACATATTTGACGAACTTGCGGGTTGGCAGTTTTTTATAGAATATCTGGGCAAGATAATCTGCGAGCGGAAAATCAATTGCGGAGTCAAGTCCTGGCTGGCCGTCTTCCATTATATATTTGTTTATGGCGGCGTAGTCGTAGCTCCACACTTCGCCGAACACAAAAAAATCCCTGATGCCCTTTTGTGCGGCAAAGGGTTTCATGCCCGGATCGGACGGGTCACGTGAATGCAAAAATCTCCCATAGAATTTTTCGGGCGTATAATAAACCGTATCCACCCTGAATCCGTCCACGCCAACCGTCTCGATCCAGTACCGGTAAATCTCAGCCATCCGGCGGGCGGCCAGGGGGTTTTCAAGATTGATGTCGTCAAGATCACAGATGGAGTAAGTGAGCGTCTCCGTGCGGTCGCCGAAATTGTTCATGTTGGGCGTGAAATTATAAACAGCCGCCTTGCGGTGTTCCTCGACGTTGGGGTTGTTCATCCTGAAAACGTGATCGTCCGGGGCCTTGGGCGGGGCATCGGGAGGAAAAGCCCCCTCGCACGGCTTCCAGCCCTTTCGCGGATCGGCTGGATCATATTTTGAGGCATCAACGGTGAAATAATTGCCGGTATGGTTCACGACAATATCCTGGACAACCTTGAGGCCCAGCTTGTGCGCCCGCCGGACAAGTTCCTTGTAATCGTCGATTGTTCCGAAATGCGGGTCCACTTTGGTAAAATCATACGCCCAGTAGCCGTGATACCCCCGGCACGGGGTATCGGGATTGATCCACTGGTTGTAAACCGGCGGCGTGATCCAGATGGCGTCAAAGCCCATTGATTTGATGTATGAAAGTTTTTCGGTTATCCCGCGAAGATCCCCGCCCTGGAAACAGTTGTCGTCGTGCGGATTGAACTCACCCAGCCCCTGATCGTTGTTTGACCGGTCGGCGCTGTAAAAACGGTCGATCAGGATGAAATACATCATGCAGTTGTCCCATTTGCCGGGACCTTTTTTCTTCTTCATCAAAACCACACCTCAAACTGCATTCCAAGCGTCCAGGTATAACGCTTTTTGAGATCATAGATTTTATGTGCGTGATCATAAAAACCGTTCGCAAAAAAGAGCTGTAGATATGGCTTGCAGTAATTGTCCTGCATCAGCGAATAGCGGTAAACCGGCGCCAGCACGAAATACCCCGGACGGGTGTAGCCGTTGAAAAAACTCGTTCTGCTGATATCGGCGCCGACATGATGCCGCGGGGTTATATGATAAAACGGCCGGGCCTGGACAATATTCATCGCCTTGTTGCGGGCAAAGCGGAAATCGTCAAAGCTGAACCCCAAAAGCCATGATGCAGAGTATCCGTCCCGCGCTATCGCGCCCGACTGGGTAAAGGTAAACCGCTGTGAATAATTTTTATAGTGAAGAACCGTTACGCCCTTGGTGAATACTGAATCATAAAACACCACCGGTTCGCCCTGCGCGTTGATTTTAGAAAGAGGTCCGCCCGCGGTATCACCAAAGCCATAGGTTGCGGCGGTGGAGGTGTTCCACCCGGTGCCCCAAAGATTGACCTCCGCACCTCCGAGCGCTCCGTGCGCGGGGGCAAGATCGTAGGTGTATGTTGCACTGCTTGTTTTATATTCCGCCTTTACCGGCCCCACCCTCTGAAATTCGCCAAGCAGCACAAGATTGCCGTTTGTGCCAAAAGACTGCTCAAGCGCAATGATGGACGTCATGCGAAAAGGCTTGTCGCACGCAAGCGTGATGTCATGCCCGCCGTCCTGTGCGCCCCAGTAGGCAAAGTCCTTTCGTACGCCCTGCACCGCTTCGGCCGATAGCCGCGGGGTTATGGCAAATTTATAACCGGCGCCGAAAAACGTATGCTCGTCGATGCGGCGGTACTTCCGCGAACCGATCCAGAAGCTGTTTCCGGGAGCGCCGAAATCGTGGGCCTCGGCATAAAAATTCTGGAACACGAGATCGGCATTGGTGTTTCCGGTATAGTAAAAAAGATTGAAGTTATTCAGTGCGAGTTGCGCGTGCGCGGTGATTGCTTTGGCGTGGTTGTAAACAAGTTCGGTCTCAAAGTAACTGTCATCAAAAAGCGTAAGCTCGAAGTTGGCGCCCTTGGAAAGATCCTGGCCTTCGTTGAAGTCCTTGCCGATCATCCCCGTGCCGCGAAGATAGGTATTAAGGTATAGCGCATCCTTTATAAGTTCGAGTGCAGGGGCGGAGGCCGGAAGCAAAAGCAGCCAAAAAACAAAAAGGGGCGTCACATACTTTTTGCACATAACCTGAGCGGGTGTAACAGGTATTTGCAGTGGTTGTAAAGCGGCTTACCGGCCTCTTGTAAACACCCTTACGGACATCCGGGGATTAAGATATTCCCACACAAGATGAGCGTCATATTCCCAGCCCGGATCAGAGGAACGCGAAATGCGGGCAATCACTTTCAGATCGCGCTTGTCAAGCCGGCGCTCGAGCACGACATGATCTTTGCTGTCTGATGTGATGAACACATCGTCGGATTGCGACAAAACCTCGTGGGCAAGCGGATTGGACAGGGTTGAGACGAGACTTTTGATCGCCAGAAAACCACGTGATGACGTATCAATCAACTCATGAATCGGATCGCGCGCCGGATTGCCGTCATAAGGATGGCCGAAATTGGTTTTTTCGAACCCGTTGTAGTAATGGGGCGCATTGCTCGACATCATGTATGCTAGCACATATCCCGCGGCCATCCGGGCGAGACTCAGCTCGCTACCGTCGTATACCGGGATGAAAAAATCATGATCCATCCAGACCGGCACCAGCATGTATGGCTTGATGCCATTGATATGCCGGGCGCCGAGAATCCCGCCGATTTTGTGCTGAAAACTGCCGCCGTGTAAAATCACATCACGGATCGCACCCGCAAGCGCATAGTCAAAAAAGTAAACACGGTCGGTGCTTCCGGCGAGTTGACCGAGCACAAAACTCATATTCCGGTAGTTCTGCGTCCAGAATTCGAGATAAAATTCGGCCGCCGCGCCCGGGCGGAAGCGCGCGACATCGGAGCGGAGCCTGTTGATGATATTTTTGAGGATAGGGCCGCGGAAATGTTTGGCCGCATCGATGCGGAATTTTGTAACCCCCGCGTCCCTGATATACCAGGCATGATCGTTCATCATGCGGTCAAATATCCCGGGCTGGTCCATGCGCAGCTTGCGCAGGCCGTATAGATCGCCCTCCTGAACCTGTGTGAGGGCCCATTCGTACTGGGGGGAGCCGATTTCGGCGCGCTCGTAGGTATCATACGCCTCGGTGGTGATCACGCCACGCTGATGAAAAACAGCTGCATCATGAAGATCCACCCACGAGCCCCAGAGATAAAACTGCTCGCGGATATTTACGCCGCCCGGGACATTCACGCCAAACTGTCCGAGCTGCCAGATATAATGCGGATCCTGCCGCTCGTTTTGCGGAAGGTAGCCTATGTTGTTGAATACCACATCCTGTATGACGCCAATTCCGAGTTCACTGGCGCGCTTTGTAATCCCGATGAATTCCTGCTTTGTCCCGAGCCGGGGATCCACCCCGTCAAATGATGCCGGCCAGTAATTGCCGGTATTCTGATAAAGCTTCATTTTTTCGGTATCGATGTGTTCAAGAACCGACTGCGGGTATACCGGGCCCAAAAAAATATTCCCGGTAATGGCCGTGACCGGGGCAAGATCATCAATGACAAGCTTGAGCGCGCTCCGCCGTTCGCCGCCGTAATTGCGGGGGGAATTCAAAGATACAAGATTTTGAAACATCCCCGGAACATAGGGGTGCGTGGCGCGATTGATCGCGGCAATGCCTGCGTTTGTGAAAACAAGATAAAAAAGAAAACCCAAAGAAAAAAATCTGGATGTACTGGGCATATCCCCCCCCCGGAAAACCTATAGCACGCAAAAAGGTGTCCGCCAACTTTTCGGATATGCGGAGCGTCATGTTTGGGTTACATTTTTAATATGACCTGTCTGGTTTCACTTGTTCTTCTGCTGGCAAACATCATCAGTGTTAATGCCACCGACATTGCCATCATTCGCTTTGAAGGCATCAAGCAGACTTTTCGTGTTGAAGTGGCAAAATCAATCGAACAGAAAAAGCGCGGACTCATGGGCCGGAAAAGCATCCCACCCGACGGCGGGATGCTTTTTGTTTTTGACGAGGAAGAAATACACACCTTCTGGATGAAGGATACTTTCATCCCGCTTGATATCGTTTTCATTGGCAAGGACTTGCGGGTTAAAAACGTTATTCATTCAACCACGCCGTTAAGTACCGGACATATCGGAAACGGCATCGTCTCAAAGTATGTTCTCGAACTCCCGGGGGGCGCGGCTAAAAAATCCGGCATTACCATTAAAAACAAACTTTCACTTCCACCGGGATAACGCTATGCACACAGCAAAGGGGGGCGAACACCTTGTCTATGCTTCATTCAAACGGCGCGGCGCGCGCGGTAATTGATAATATAAAGCCCGAACTTTCGGGAGGTCTTTATCCGGTAAAGCGCATCAAGGGCGATATTTTTCATGTTGAAGCCACGGTGTTCTGCGACGGACATGATGCACTTGCCTGTTCAGTGCTCTATAAACACGAACGCGACAAGGACTGGTCCGAAGCACGCATGTCGCCAAGTGGCAAAAAAGACGTCTGGGCAGCCGGATTCAAACCAAAAAAAACCGGCCTGTACCACTACACGGTTCAATCCTGGATCGACCGGTTTGAAACCTGGAAACACGATATCATGAAAAAACACGAAGCCGGCCAGGACATCCGTGTTGAAATAAAAACCGGGACCGGCATTCTTGAAAAAGCGCGCTCATGCGCCGCGGAAGCGGCTGATAAGGCCGAAATTTCAAGGGCGCTCAAACTTGTCAAGGCCGCTTCCGCCGCCAAAGACACCTCCAAAACAGCGGCGGCCGTGCACGCCGTCGCCTCGGAGGCATTATCCGCCGCGATGCTTCGCTCTCCGGACAAGGCGCATGCCTCCACCTACCCGCGGCAGCTTGGTCTCATTGTCGACCGCAAGCAGGCCGCCTTCAGCGCGTGGTATGAATTTTTTCCGCGCTCGACGAGCGGTTCAACAAAGCGGCACGGAACCTTCAAAGACAGCGAAAAAATGCTGAAATACATCTCGTCTCTTGGCTTTGATGTGGTTTATCTGCCGCCGATCCATCCCGTAGGCGCCACTCACCGCAAGGGCCGCAATAACTCCCTCGCGGCGGGCGCGCGCGATCCGGGATCACCCTGGGGCATCGGCTCTCCGGACGGAGGGCACAAAGCCGTTCATCCGGAACTCGGAACAATCAAGGATTTCAAGCGCTTTGTTAAAAAGGCACGCTCCCTCAAACTGGAGGTCGCTCTCGACATCGCATTGCAGTGTTCTCCCGACCACCCTTATGTCAAAGAGCATCCCGAATGGTTCAAAAAGCGCGCGGACGGAAGCATTCAATACGCCGAAAACCCTCCAAAAAAATACCAGGACATTTATCCCTTTAATTTTGAAAGCCGCGACTGGCGGGGCCTCTGGAAGGAGCTTCGCAGTATTTTCAAGTTCTGGATCGGCCATGGCGTAAAAATCTTCCGCGTCGATAATCCGCACACCAAGTCCTTTGCCTTCTGGCGCTGGCTGCTTGACGACCTCCGGCACGACCATCCGGACTTGATCTTCCTGGCCGAAGCCTTCACCCGTCCGGCGATAATGTATAATCTAGCCAAAACCGGATACACCCAGTCGTACACTTATTTCACCTGGCGCTACTCGCCAAAGGAGTTCAAGGACTATCTCGAAGAGCTTACACGAAGCGAACTGGCCGAACATTTCCGTCCCAATTTCTGGCCCAACACTCCGGACATTTTGCCGCCTTACCTGCAAAAGGGCGAACGCGCGGCATTTGTCACGCGCTTTGCGCTTGCGGCCGCATTGTCGTCAAACTACGGCATTTACGGCCCGCCCTTCGAGCTGCTTGAACACGTCCCCATACACCAGGGCAGCGAAGAATATCTGAACTCCGAAAAATACGAAATCCGCTCGTGGAACCTCGCCTCGCGCAAAAGCATCGCGCCCTTTATCGCGCAGATGAACAAGATCCGGCGCGCAAACCCGGCGCTCCAACGCACCGGCGGGATAGTGTTCCATAACTGCTTGAATGAAAAACTGCTCTGCTTCACCAAGCAGACCCCGGACCGCAAAAACACCGTGCTTGTTGTTGCCAGCTTTGACTTTTCAAGCGCACAATCCGGCACTGTTGAGCTGCAAAAGGGCGCGCTCGGATTTGACGATGCAAAACCGGTTAAAGCAAACGACCTGCTCAGCGGGGGCCCGACGGCCTTGTGGGAAGGGGATACGCGGCAGTTCAAGCTCGACTGCAGGGTAAACACGGTTTTGATTTATAAACTCAGTCAATAGCCATCCGGCAGTCCCCACTTGGGATGAATCAGATATCCAAGCTGGCTGATGTGGGATTTTACCCTGTAAAAAACCCGGTTCATGCTCCTGTCATTGCCAAACCGGCCCTTGAGTGACTTATAAAGTTTCCACAGGTCGTCTTCGAGCTTTTGCAGCTCGTATTTTGCCATTACCTGCGTGCCCTTCATGATCATGGGCGACAGCCTGGCGGCAAGCGCGTCGAGCCGGGCCATGAGCTGTTTAGCCCTTTCGCCCGAAAGCGGCGCCTCTTTGCAGCGCAGGTATTTGATCTCCTGTTTCTCGCGGCCGTTCATGTATTGTACTGTCACGTCTTCCACGCGCTCGAGCTTCCATAAAACATGCGACTTGTATCCATCCTTGCTGAAGGACCAGCCGTTTCCGAGATATGTGAAGGCATGCGTGGCGCGAAGCCCCTCAAGCGGCCTGTCCTTGGGATAGTAAATATATATGATGTCGAACGGGCGCGGCTTTTTTACTTCAGTGCAAAACCCGCCAAGCTCGGCAACGTATTCAACCTCCGAAGATGACATGTACATGGGCTCCGGGTTTGCGAGCCCCGCAGCACTCATCGCGCTCTGCCAGCAGTTGGGACCGTCATAAACGCTCGACGTGCCGGCATGTTCAACAATGAAGGCGGGAAGCGCATCCGTGATATCTCGCGTGCATTTTCCGGGCGCGTCGGCATCCGTCTGGTCCGTGCCCGGAAGCTCGATATCGTCGCAGCGCAAGGCCTCGGCATAAATACGGCCGTTTTGTTTGAAGATGTTTTTGACTTCCGCGCCGGCCTGCACGGCGTTCAAACCGGAAAAAACAAATATGACTATAATGATCCAAGCTGTTCGCGCCATTGACAGGCTTGTAACAAAAGCCCGCAGCCCCGACAATTACTTTCAGCCTTCCATCACATTAACATATCTACTTATTATATATTTATCGGGTATATTTAAGTCTTTGTCAGGGGGCTGGGTGGCCTGCATAAACATTACAGCGCAGTGCTGAAGATATAATACCATATATTCTCTTTTATTCATTTGGTAATTATCATTACCAGAATCAGCATTAGAGCAAATAGATACAGCAAAACCAATTAAAACCAAAATAGTAATCAAGTGCTTTTTCATCTTTAATATTGAAATAAAACATACATTCATGTCAATGATTTTAATATTTAATGGTTTTAATTAAATTTAAAAAAATAATCTCAATCTATATATTTTATGAAAAGAAATGAAAATAATACAGCTCGAATTATCCTAGTCACATTTATAAGCAACGGTTATTGAATATGGTCCAGCCAAATTGTAAGCTTTTTGTTGAAAAATATACGTAGGTATATCATCGTACCCTGTAATTATAGTCCAAAAAACTATATTACCTAAAAGTGTTTCTTCCAAAAAAACATTTTGTGAAAGTTTTATAAGATTCGCATTTCCCGAATTACCTTTCAAAACACCTTTTTTACCACTAATAATAAATTGCATAGAACTGGGCTTTTGAGGTGGGTTGCTCGCCTCAGAATCAAGACCTTTCTTTTTAAAAATTCCTCCATTTTGCCAACCGATGGTTACCGTTTTGTCTTCTTTGCAGGTGACCCAACTCCGCCGGCCCAAGGGCCGGGGCCTCTGGGGTCCAAGCTCCGGTTATTCCCTTCGCTTGCGCTTCGGGAATAGCTCCG
>MEQJ01000031.1:0-13719 GCA_001770165.1 Bdellovibrionales bacterium RIFOXYD1_FULL_53_11
CCCCGGCGCTGGCAAGAACATCCTCCACGTACATCGCAAGCAGTGTCTTGAAACACCGTCCCTCTTCCTTGATCGCAACACATTCGGCAAGCCCGCAGCCATGCTCCTCTGATTCCGGGTTTTTGCATCCGGCACAGACAAGCACCTCGCGGTGGGCCTTGCGACGGTCGCTATCCATCCGGGAGACATTCTGCGGCGCCATCTTGATTGAAATGCTGAGCATCCGGATTTTTCTGATATACTCATCAACTGCGGGGCGGATCTGGATAAAAACCGGATGATCAACACCGTTCATTTGGCAAAAGCCTTCTTATTGTAGTTTCCCGACTTGAGGACGCTGACCCTGCCGGCTATTTTTTTGAGCGATTTGTCGATTTTATTCACGCACTCGATTGCAACCGAAGGCACGTCAAGACGCTCAAAATACTTGCTGATAAGCTCGGTGTTGCCTATTGCAACGGAAAGCGGGTTGTTGATTTCATGGGCCAGTCCGGCGGCAAACGCATCAAAATGCAGTATGCACCCGCCGGTCACATTGAGTTCCATTTCAACACTGCGGGATATGTCCCACGCAGCAAGCAATGTCCCGTCATCGCCGGTTTTTTCGCATGCAAACTCATACCACTTATAACAATCGTCGGCGATTCTGAGCCGTGCCCTGAATGTCTCCCTGGAGCACGACTTCGTCACCAGCAGCAGCACCTTCTGGACAAATTCCACATCCTCATGATGCACAAGCGAAGCGGCTTCCGACCCGGCGCATTCCATTCCGGTGCCACCGAACATGCTTGAAAAGGCGGCGTTTGTTTCGCTGATCACGCCGCCGTCATCAAGGACGGCCATGGGAACCGGCGCCAGCTTCCATTTGTGCATAAACAAAACCTCCAAACACTGCCTCAATCAACCATATCGATTTAAGGCCCATCAATATTGATACAATCAACCTACGCACGCTGGGTTAATATCATCTCATAATGACTGTTTTTGCGACTTTATTTCAACTTTATTTTGGCTTTATTACGCCTTTATGTGCTTCACGCTTTGACTGCCACCACAGGAAGGTGTAATAGCCATTATCTTACTTTCCCGGAACGTTATGAAAAAAGCCAAACCAGACAAAAATAATGTTTTCAATATAATTGATTACGGGATTGGGCCGACAAACTACTTGTTCTTTGCATTATTTACAATACCTTCCACTTGGCTCGTGTTCTCGCCCAAATGGCATGAGCTATTGTTATTATATGCCATCGATTCGTTGGCATATTTTATTGTTAGATATTCTTATATTAAATATTTACACTGGGCACTGCCTGGCAATCACAAGAATTTCATCCCCTCATTAAGATTGGACGAAACATCAACATGGACAATCGCACAAAAAAAATCATTAATTGAATTTCTTTTTTATTTTCCATGGAGATTTTCTTATCACAGTGCATTTTTTTCAACCTTTAAGCTGATTCCATTAACATATATCTGTTTATATGTCTGGAAATACAACTGGCCCGCATCAACACAATTTACTCTACTCATTTCCCTGTCATTGCTAAATTTTATTTTATATTCATCAATGATATACATATCAAGCCATAGCCACTATTCATCAATTCTCCACTTACTTCACAATAAACTCAACTGGTCAATGGCATTTAAAAACATCAGAATCCCAAATTCGAACAAGTTTGATAATCTAAGAGAAACTTTCATACTTTTTATCCCTTCATTTTTTGTTGTCATTTTTCAAGCCAGCCTCCTCTGGCTACGAAGCGATTTAGATTATGCAAGCCTGTCGCTGAGGATTGCGGCAATAGGAATACTTGCGTTGCTTTTATTCTGCCGGATGCTCTATATGTGGCGCAAATACCTTGTAGGGTCTCTTGAACACCTTTTCGCCCTGATGCAAAAACCGGATAACGATCAACAACTCATAAATAAAGGCGTCAGCCTCCACACATACCCGCAGCTCGCAAGATTTGACCGGACTTTCAATGATCTTTTTGAACGCATTGCCAAAAACGAACGCGAGCTTTCAGCACTAGTGCTGACTGGAGCCGAGCATGCGAAATTCAAAACGCTTGGAGAAATATCGGCATTTGTCGTTCATGATCTCAGCAACCCCGTCAATTCACTTCAGTTTTGCATTGATGAAATTACAAACAACCCGGCAAAGGCGTCTAATCCGGATTATAAAAACATTTTAAAAGCCAATATCGACAAATGTAACACGCTGATCAGCTCTCTTCGGGCATTCATACGCCGGGGCAGCGGCACCGAAGAATTTGGCACCCTTGGATATATCCATGATGTAACAGTCAACATCCTCAGAACGCAATATCAACGGGATTTTTTCGATTCCGTTAAATTCAATCTTGCCGAAAACTGCAGCGGCACTGTCTTTGCCATGCCAGTGCCGGAATTGACACAGGTATTGGACAATCTGTATCACAACTGCCTGAATGTATTTTTGAAGCACTCAACGACAAACCCTGTTGTTTCAATCTCCCTGCGTTCTGATGCTGGCGATAAGATTTCTTTGAATATTTCCGACAATGGCCCCGGCCTTGCCCTTGACGAATTTGAATCACTCTCCGGATTCGGATTTTTACAGGCAACCACACATAAAATGAAAAAAACAGCCGGTATTGGACTCAAGCTGACAAGGCGCCTTGTCGAGCAGTTTGGCGGCAGCCTTGAACTTGATGCCGGATATAAAAATGGCGCCTGTTTTACGCTGACACTTCCGAAACAAATCAATATTGCCGGTGCAACATGCATAACAACTTGATCTGGATTCTTGAGGATGACAGCTCCCAACAGTTTATTTATCGCGAAATTCTCGAATGTCTTTACGATATAAGATTTTTTAAAAGATTTGCAGAATTTGAAAATGCCTTGGCCACCATGAAAAAAAACGAACCCGTTCCCGACCTCCTTGTGGTTGACATCAGACTCCCCGACAAGAATCTTATCCATGGCGGCAGACTTGTCATGCCAATGCCATATCCGTTTATTATTGTGTCGTCATTTGATCAGCTTGACACCATGCGCGAATGCTACAAAACGGGCTGCAGGGATTACATCATCAAACCCTTCAAGCAAAATGAGCTTCTGGTCGCAGTTGAGCGCGCCCTGCAGAACACCCCCTCCATGCCCCAGGAATCAGCAAAAGACATCCCCGCAATCACTCTTCTTGCGGATCAGTGCAGCGTAAAACGCGAGGGGGGCAAAACAATCGAACTGACAAGAGTCCAGCTGTCGTTGTTCAATTTTCTTTATGGAAACTTCGGGCGGTATTTTTCCAAGGAAGACATCATCCGCAACGTCTGGAACAAATGCCACATCGCTGACGACACTTTTTACGTGCATTTGTTTAATATACGCGAAAAATTAACTCAACTTTCCCTTGTAATTGATTGCAAAAACAGTTCCTTCGGCCTGGTTGACACCTCGCAGGATCGCAAGACCAAGGGGCCGCTCAGGCAAGCGGGTGGACCCTGATTTCGTCCGGCACAAGTCCCCGCGCATAGGGATGATCAAATCCGAATGTAAGCGGCAACAGATCATCAGATTTGCATTGATAGGCATATATTCTGTCCTGCATCGACTTCAATGCAATGTTGTTCCAGACGCATCTTGGCGGCTCATGTGGAATGAACTTGAGATATCTGCCGTTTCCATTCGAACACCACCTGCGTATCAAGCCGTTGCGGGCGGGATCATGGTAATATAAAAGATGATCTATCGCGGTTGGTTTGAACGCTGCCGGATCAAAATCCGCCTTCTCGCCCCAGGTAAATCCCAGCCTCTGCAACCCCTCGCCTACCGCCTTGGCAATAGATGCGCTTTCTTCGCTGTCCGCTCCAAAACCAAAAAAACAGGCTGCATTGTCATTTTTCGGCAACCCGAAAAATCCATGTACAAATGTCTTTGATCTCGAAAGGTTTTCCACAAATTCAAAAACACGCAAATCAAATACAGCCGCAAGCGGCTCAAGCCTGCCGAGCAACCTGACATCAGGGCATGATCTCAAAACAACAGGATTGGCAATATCACCGAACCATGATCTGAGCACGCGGTCGCGCTCAACAACCTCGAAATACGATTTTTGCAAGGCTGTATTTTTATCCGTATGTATGGCAATGCCGTTGGATTTTGAATAGCGACATATTCCATCAAGCTTATCAAATGCAATCAGGCCGCTTTCTTCGGCCTCAACGGTTGTAATGCGCTCCAGAAGCTCAAATGCACTGCGCTCCGGCTCATGCCGGTCCATGCCGGCAGAACTCCCCACCAGCTCCATCGCTCCATTAGACGAGCTGAATCCGGAAAGAAAGAGTTTGATCCCAAGAACATCCACTTCTTGTCTGAACTCCTCAGGCTTCTTCCATCGTCCGGGAATAAATTCAAATATCCGCTCTATGTCCATTCTTACCCCATTATAAATGAAGCGGGAAAACATACCCGCTTCTTGTATCTAGAAACAAATTGCTGCAAATTTAATCTTCATATAACCTCCTTGTATTTAGTGTTGTTTTACTGCCACCTTCCAATCCGTTGCACTCAGAGAAGCAACAACATGATTGTGCCAGACACCATCAATATTCATGAATTCTGGAATCACTCCTATTTCTTTAAATCCAATCCTAAGCGCGATACTAATGCTTCTAATATTTGTCTCCAGATACTCCGTCTGGATGCGATGCACATCCCAGGAATCAAAAACATGACCTATAAGAGCGCAAAGGCCTTCTTTCATGAGACCAGTACCTTCACACTCCTTGTCAATGCAGCCGCCAATCGAACCATATTTGAAATAACCCCTGAAAATCCTGCCAAAGACAAGAAAACCCGCAATTTTTGCGGGATCGGTTTTTTTGAACAGAAACACCCTGAGCGCCGTTCTTGCCTCAAACTCCGCTCTGTTTGTCTCAAGCTGTCCGCGCCAGAACTCCTCGCTGAAAACACAATCAGGCACCGTAGCCGTGCGGGCTATTCTTTCGAGATTGTTCCTGTAAAAGGAAATTATCGCCGGAACATCATCCGTGGTGCCGAGTCTTATCAGCAGCCTTTCCGTGGCTATCATGAATACAAGTCTGGAACAAAACTGGTTTTGAACAACTTAATTTTTCTAAAGCCGAAATAAAGGAACAATAAAGGCTAAATTAAGTTTTTGTTTCAAACCAATGAACGCAAAATATAATAAATGTCTTCCATCCTCCTTGTCACATACTCCGGCAGCCTGAACGTCCCTTCATGCCTCGCGCTTGACAACGGCCTGGCCAATCTGGCGGGCGCCCTCAAGACAAACGGACATGCCGTGCGCATCGAAGACCTCAATACTGCCGACATCATGCAAAGGATTGCCCGCGAACCACTGGAAAATATTTATTTTGATTTTATTGAGAAAACCGCGCGCGATATCGATGCGCAATACATCGGGTTCAAATGCTGGGCCAGCGACGGCATCCTTGCCATACGCCTCTGGTGCGCGCTCATACGCAAACGCCTGCCCCATGTAAAAATCCTGCTTGGCGGACCCTGCTGCCAGCTGGCACCGGAGGCTACCGCGGCGCTCATTCCAGATTTTGATTTTTTGTTCGTCCATGAGGCGGAAAAATCACTGCCCATGCTTGTCTCTTGCGTCGATACGGGCCGGGATCCATCTTCGGTGCCAGGTATCATGTACCGCAGAAGTGGCGCAATGGTTTCGACACCATGCAAGCTAATGCCGTCGCTCGATGAACTTCCTGCACCGGATTACTCGCCGGCGGTTTATCCGGCAGCACACACCGGCGACAAGCTGAACATGGCTGTCCTTGACGAAAGCCGGGGCTGCCCGATGGGCTGTCCGTTTTGCGTGCATCCTTCATATGCCGGTTCATGGCGCATCAAATCAGTGCCCGGACTTGTCGCAGAGATAAAATACATTCAAAGCACCCTCGGCACCCGCTGGTTCCGGCTTGCGGGATCCAACACCCCGGTGTTCTGGCTCAGGGAGTTTGCTTCGACCGTGATCCGTGAAAAAATACAAATGCGCTTTTCATGCTTCTCCCATACCGCGCTCATGCAACCGGAGGACCTGCCGCTCCTGTATAAGGCGGGACTCAGGAGCATCTTTTACGGCGTCGAATCGTTTGACGACGGCATATTGCAAAAAAACGGCAAACGCGCCGTCACCGCAGCCAGAAGCGAAGAGGTGCTCCGCGCCACGATTGACAATAATATCTTCACAACCGCAAGCTTCATCTGGCCCATGCCGTTTGAAACAGCCCAAAGCACTGAAAACACCTTTGGCGCAATACGAAGGATCTTTGCCGGCCGCAAAAACGCCACTGCCCAGTTTTTAAACCCAGCCCCCCTGCCTGGCACAAAATGGTGGAACGAACGCGCGCACTACGGATTTGACCTGCACATGCCGGACGACAGATACATGATGGAAGCCATGACAAAGTCCGTGCGCCACATCCTGCCGCCCGAACTGCAGGAGACCATGCCCTACACCCTCAACGGAAAATCCCTGAAACAAATGGGCATGGAACTTGGCGCCAGGATGAAAGAAATGCAGAACGACGGCGTCCTTGTGAACATCAGCGATGAAACCGCGCTGATTGCCTTCGGCTGTGGGGAGAATCCGGGCACGTTCAGGGAGCAATTCATCAAGGCATACCTGTCATCGGATTATGCTGCCATCCGGGCTTTTACTAGAACCTTCAACCGACGCTCCCGCCAAACCCATCCAGCCCCTTCCCTGCCCGACGCGCAAGAATCAATATTGCCGTAATAATGCAGTCAACTCCACCCGTACATGTCTTCAACAAACGCCTGCCACGGCAATATATCAACATGTTGATTGCCTGGTGCGGGCACCCTTCTCCGGCGTTTTTCATTGCAAACAACAACGGCCCTCTCCACTTTGTGTTCTTCAAGAAAAGCATTCATGCCTTTCAGGTCGTCACTCCTGATGCGGTCGGTGATTTTTACTTCTATCGCCGCAAAAAGCCTGTTCGCGCGCGACAGGATAAAATCAACCTCCAACCCCGTTTTTGTGCGCCAGAAACAGATCTCAAAATCATGGTTTTTGTATGAACGCCAGGCGATGATTTCCATGAGGATGAAGTGCTCGAATGCCTTTCCGGCCTCGGCGCCCTTGAGCATGTTCAACTGCCTTCCCTGGAGAAAACCGGCAAGCCCTACATCAAAAAGATAGAATTTCGGGGTTGACTTTATTGTTTCCCGCCCTTTTTTCCTGAAAAACGGGAACAGATTGCATCCAAGCAGGGTATCTACGAGGATCTGATAATATTCCTTGACCGTCTTTGAATCCACGCCGCAATCCGACGCAATCCTCGAATAATTGGTCAATTCGCCGTTGCTGAATCCGAGTGAATCAAGAAATCTGGAAAATGCCGGCACGCTCCTCGCCAGGCTCTCGGCTTTTATCTCCCCGTCCAGATAATCCATGACATACGACCTCAACGATCTGTCACGATCCTCGCTTTGATAATGAGACGGGATCAATCCATTGTTGAGCGCACGGAGAATATCAAAGCCGGGGATTTCATGGCTTGCAAGCGGGTGCATTTCAAACCGCCATGCCCTGCCTCCCAGAAGATTGGCGTGTGAGCGCCGCAGTTTTCTCGCACTCGATCCGCACAGTATGAACTGCATCCCGGCATTTTCAATCAACAGATGTATCTCATCAAGCAGTGCCGGTATCCGCTGAACCTCGTCCACAATGACCGGCTTGTCTTTTTCAGAGTCCTTCAAAGCCGCCATTTCCTGCCGGAACAGGTGCGGCTCCTTCAAAAGCCTGTAATACAAATCCGATTCAAGCAGATCGTACCTGACAGACCGGCCGAATCTGGCCTTCAAATAAGTGGATTTTCCGGTTTTCCGCGCCCCCCATAGAAATGCGCTTTGCCTTTTTGGCAGAAACAGATCCAGGGTTCTGTCATATATAACCAATTCGGAATTCATCCCAATACAGTATATCCTATCCGGAATACAATACAAGCACTCAACACAAACGCCCCGCGTCAGCCCCCCCCCGGGGGACATAACTTGCCTAAATCTTCCCGGACCCCTTACACTATATTTATACACCCGGAGGAATCATGCCAAATACAGTCAAGGGCAACCAAAATCTTTGTGACGTACGCACCGGTACAAAACACGAAGTGCTGGCGCAGGCGTTTCTGGATCATCTGCACTTTACCCAAGGCAAGGTCAAGGAAACGGCCACGGTACACGACAGGTTTTTGAGCCTCGCCCATACCGTAAGAGACCGGCTCGTCAACCGCTGGATCGCCACCCAGAAAGCCTATTACGAGCAGGACATCAAACGCACCTACTACCTCTCGGCCGAATTTCTCCTCGGGCGCGCCCTCTCGAACAATCTCATCAGCCTCGGCCTCTACGACGAAGTCCGCGAAGTAATGCGCGAGATGGGATATTCCCTCGAAGACATCCTCGAACAGGAACCCGACGCCGGCTTGGGCAACGGCGGCCTCGGACGGCTCGCCGCCTGCTTCCTCGACTCGATGGCCACGATCGGCTACCCGGGCTACGGCTACGGCATCAGATATGAATTCGGCATTTTTGAACAGATCATCCGGAATGGTTTTCAGATCGAAAAACCCGAACTCTGGCTCAAATACGGCAACCCCTGGGAAATCATCCGTCCCGAACGCCGCGTGAAGGTGGAATTCTACGGCCGCACAGAACAGTCCCAGGACGAAAGCGGCAACATGCGTTCGCGCTGGACCGGCACCCAGAGCGTAATCGGAATGCCCTACGACACGCCGATCGCGGGCTACGGCATCGAAAACGTCAATACGCTCCGGCTCTGGCACGCGCGCGCCAGTGACGAGCTTGATCTTGGCACCTTCAATGTCGGCGATTACGAAAAAGCCGTCAGCATGAAAAACAAATCCGAAGTGATTTCAAAGGTACTCTACCCAAACGACTCAAGCCCGCAGGGACGCGAACTCCGGCTCCGGCAACAGTACTTCTTCGTGCGCTGCTCGCTCATGGACATCCTGCGCCGCCACATGACCAACTACAAAACCCTCGAAAACCTGCACGAAAAAGCCGCAATCCAGCTCAACGACACCCATCCGGCCATCGCGGTGGCCGAGCTGATGCGCATCCTGATCGACAAACACCAGATGACCTGGGAAAAAGCCTGGCATATCACGCAAAACACCATCGCCTACACCAACCATACGATAATGTCCGAAGCACTTGAACGCTGGCCGGTCGAGGTGATGGGCAACGTGCTGCCCCGGCACCTCGAAATAATTTTCGAGATCAACCGGCGCTTCATGCGTGACGTGCAGATCAAGTGGCCGAATGACGGCGACCGCATGGCGCGCATGTCGATAATCGAGGAAGGCGAAACAAAGAAAATCCGGATGGCGAATCTGGCAATCGTGGGCTCGCACTCGGTCAACGGCGTGGCCGCGCTCCATTCGCAGATCCTGAAGGAAAAAACCTTCCGCGACTTCGAGGAGATGCGCCCGGGCATCCTCAACAACAAGACAAACGGCGTCACGCCGCGCCGCTGGCTGCTGGCCTGCAACCCGCTGCTGGCCGCATCGATCACCAAGCGCATCGGAGACAAATGGCCGCGCAACCTGGACGACCTCGAAAAGCTCCTGCCGATGGCAAACGACAAGGAATTCAAAACCGAACTCAGAAACATCAAGCAGGCCAACAAGGCCGCGCTCGCCAAATACCTGCAAAAAACCTACGGCATCACGCTGGACGTCAACTCGATGTTCGACATGCAGGTCAAGCGGCTGCACGAATACAAGCGGCAGCTCCTCAACGTCCTGCACATCGTGCACCTCTATCTCAAACTGCGGAAGGACCCGGGCTCGATGAAGGCGCCGAAGACCTTCCTGTTCGGAGCAAAAGCGGCGCCCGCCTATCACACCGCAAAACTCATCATCAAGCTGATCCACTCCGTGGGCGAAACAATCGCGAACGACCGCTCCGTAAAGGGGCTTGCCGTGCACTTCGTCCCGAACTACCGCGTGTCGCTGGCCGAAAAACTCATTCCCGCCTGCGAACTCTCGGAGCAGATCTCGACCGCCGGCACCGAAGCCTCCGGCACCGGAAACATGAAACTGTCATTGAACGGCGCCCTCACCATCGGCACGCTCGACGGCGCCAATGTCGAGATCCGCGAGATGGTCGGCGAAGAGAACTTCTTCCTCTTCGGCCTCAACACCCAGCAGGTGGAAGACACCTGGCGCAACATCTACAACCCGCGCTGGTACTACGAAAACAACCAGGACCTGCGCGAGGTGATCGATCTCATCGCGTCGGGATTCTTCAGCCCGGAGATGCCCAATCTGTTCCACCCGCTCACGGACAATCTGCTAAGCCACGATCCCTACCGCCTGATGGCGGACTTTGCGGGCTATGTAGACTGCCACAAACGCGTCGAACAGATGTACCTCGACGAGGACAAGTGGCAGAGGGCTTCGATCATAAACATCGCGAAGATGGGCAAGTTCTCCTCCGACCGCACGATACGCCAGTACGCCGAGGAGATCTGGAAGATCAAGCCGGTGAAGGTGACGCTGGAATAGCCACGGTTCCAATCACACAAGTGTTTTCAAAAATACGAGCGCATTGCAGACCCTGATGCCGCTTTGCGTGACGTAATCATCGGTTCCGGTGGCCGAAAGCTGCCAGGCATCGCATCCGGCAAAACGCTCTTTGAAGTATTTGAGATGCGGGGATGGCGCGTCAGCGGAAAGCTTGCATTCGATGATGCGTACGGGCCTGCGGTCTTCAAGAACCACAAAATCCACCTCACGGCCATCAGTGTCCCTGAAATACCTTATTTCAACTTCATCACCATATACGTCTTCCCTGAACTGCGCCCACTTGAGCAGATGGCAGGCGACCAGGTTTTCAAATCTTGCGCCGTCATTGCGTACGATGGTCCAGTCAAAATGGTAGTGTTTCTGCTCTTTCTTTACGGCCCGGATTCTTGGTGCTCCAAATGGCGGCAACCTGAAGACCGCGTATATACGCTCAAATATCCTGATCCAGTTGCTTATAGCCTTAAAGCCGACCTGAATATCCTCGCGCAGCGAGTTAATGGACAAAGGCGATCCAACACAGTCAGGCAGCCTGAGCATGAGCAGCTCCATATTGCCGAGATCACTGACGCTTTCGAGGGTTGAAATCTCCTCGTGGATGAGACGGGTTCGGTACTGGGTTGACCATCTTTTAGCCGCTGCGGCAGATCCGGACAAAAAAGGTTCCGGAAAACCGCCAAGAAGCAAAAGCTGTTGAAAATCCTTTTGTGTGTTGATGCCGAGTTCGGCAACGCTGAGAGGATGCATTCTGATGAAATGATACCGCCCCTGCAGGGAATCCCCGCCGAAACGGTAATAATCCAGCTTTGCACTGCCGGTCACAAGTATCTTGTTTTTGTGTTCGTTGGAATCATACAAGCCCTTCAGATAATTGCGCCAGGAACGATATTTGTGGATTTCATCAAAAATCCAGAGAGGTGACAATGGATACCTGCGCTTCAGTATTCTTTCCCGGTCCCCGGGCACATCCCAGTTGAGATAACCGCTTCTGCCGCCAGGCAGGGCTTTTGCGAAAGTTGTTTTGCCAACCTGCCTTGGACCCGCGACAAAAACCATCTTTTTCCCGAGATCGGAAAGAACCTGCTTTTGAATATATCTGTTCAAGGAATGCATTTTTTTATTATACGTGTAATTTTGCCTGGTGGCAAATAAACTCATGAGTAATTTTGCCTGGTGGCAAAATCACCAACTATCGGCGAGGAGACCTGGAAGACTAGCGAGAAGAAATAACAATAAATTCAAATCATTATAAATTGCGACAAGTATTGCGACAGGCATTGTCGCAATACTTGTATTGCGACATAAACAGCGTATAATCAAGAACAACATCATGACAACAAGAAATCTGGATATCAATTCGATCATTCTCCGCCTTCTCAAGAAAAAAGAGAGGATCAATATTCATGATATTGCAAAAACAGCGCATGTTTCCGTGCACAATCCCGCCCACCGCAGGGCAATACAAAGAGCAGTCCGCGTTCTTGTTGAGAATAAAACCATCAAAGCCGAAGGAAATGCCAGGGCTCGCACATATGTCAAAGCAAGTTCAGGCACACTCGAAGGCATTCCGGTCACAGAGCGCGCTTCAGATCTTCTTGCCTACATCACAAAGCCCCTGCACATGCGCTCGCCTGCAGGATACAATCAGGATTTTCTGAGCTCATATGAGCCGAACAGGGATTCTTTTCTGACGGACAAGCAGAAATCAGAACTCAATTCCATTGGAAGCAGTGAAGGAAGAATACAACCTGCCGGAACCTATGCCCGCAATATCCTGGACCGCATGCTTGTGGACATATCCTGGAATTCCAGCAGACTCGAAGGCAATACATATTCACTTCTGGAGACGAAACGACTCATTGAAATCGGAGAAGCCTCAGAAGGAAAAAGCGCAACCGAATCCCAGATGATCCTGAACCACAAATCTGCGATAGAGTACATCATTGATGCAGCAGCAGACGAATCGATAACTTCCCACACGATCTGCAGCATCCATGCTCTTCTTTCGGAAAACCTGCTCGGCGATCCCGCGGCCTCCGGCAGATTGCGCCAGGCTCCGGTATCAATCGGCGGTTCAACCTACCTGCCCCTGGACAATCCGCACGTACTCAGGGAGTGTTTTGAAATCATTACCAACAAGCTGAACCTTATCAACGACCCCTTCGAACAGGCCATTTTTTCCCTGATTCATCTTTCGTACATCCAGGCTTTTGAAGACGTCAACAAGAGGACTGCCAGGCTGGTCGCGAACATCCCCCTCGTGAAACGCAACCTCAAGCCGCTTTCTTTTGTAGATGTTTCAAGGAAATCCTATGCAGATGCCCTGCTGGGAGTTTATGAAAAGAACGACACGAGCCTTTTTTGTGATCTTTTTGTCTGGGCATACGGGCGCTCATCCCAGAAATATTCGGCCTTCCAGCAGTCACTTGGAGAACCGAACCTGTTGAAAATGAAATTCCGCAACCAGATCCACGAAATAATCAGGACGATGATACTTCAACGGGTGGAAGGACGGAATGTCGTTACACGAATAAGGGAAATGATGAATACAGCAGGGTTCCCGCAAACCGGATCTCAGGAATACGATGAACTGTTCCAGACAATAGAAACAGAAATATCAAGCCTGCATGACGGGAACATCGCAAGATTCAGGATCAGGCCAAATGAATTCCGGGCGTGGAAGGAACTGCAATGAAACCCGCAACCGTCAAAGCACCCCGCTCGCCGCCAGTATGGCAACCAGTACGCCGACGAGCGACTCGCCCGCAATCAGCCCGGATGCCACCGCAATGAGATATGTGTCCGAAATTTTGGGCAGCTTGCCGGCAAGCACGAGCGCGATCAAGCCGCCAAGGAACATCGAAAACGAATTGTAAAACGGAATCACGATCGCAAGGCCCACTCCTATCGGCGAGGGCATGAACCTCCTGTATTTTTCGGGCAAAACCCGCTCTATCACCGGCATGATTATGCCCACAAGCCCGCCCACCAGCAGCCCGGCGCGCGCCGTCGGATGAAGGGCTTGGTAACCGTTGGCAAGAAGCCTTGCCACGGCAGCCCACACTTGCGCCGCGGGAGCCGGCCACCGGTCCGTGCCGAG
>MEQJ01000031.1:13759-18130 GCA_001770165.1 Bdellovibrionales bacterium RIFOXYD1_FULL_53_11
AGATTGGTGATCGTATTTGTCGGCGCGATGATTCCGAACAGAAGCTGCGTGATCTTTCCCATGGCGCCGATCGGCGTGATGTCCGACTCGCCGGTGACCCGGCAGGCTACCACCGACAGGAAAAAGGTCAGGACAACGGCCACTATACCCATCCACCACGACGTTCCGAAAAAATAATAAAGAACCGCAAGACAGCCAAAGCCGGAAAGGAACGTGCCGGCAAGAAACCAGGAGGTCGGAACCTCGATCCGCGCTAAAACATCCCTCTCAGAATGGATCTTGCTTCCAAAAAGCCTTGCCACCCCCCCGAACGCCCGGAGTATCGAGCGCCACTGGAAGGCAAACATGAGCAGCGCCGAGGTGACCATGAGCGCCGAGCCTATCCAGGTGCTCCAGCCGACTATCCCCCTGTAACCGATTTTTGAAGTCTCTATCGCGCCGGCCCTGACGGCATACGGCGCAAGCACGAGATAATTGATCGCGGCACCGACAAGAAGTGACCAGGCCATGCGCCACCCCATGATCGCGCCGGCGGCAATCATCACGGTGCTCATTTCAAACGACACCGTCCATTTATGAAGCGCAATGCCGTTTATCGAACCCGGAAAATGAAGCGACCCCGGAATGATGGACGGCCTTCCGTCTCGAAACCAGGTGACCAGTCCCCCCAGCAGTCCGGCAACGCCCAATGCCCTGGCCTTGATCGATGCCCCGCCCCCCTCCGCCACCGCATGAAGACTTTTGAGCGTCTCGGCGGCGGCGATTCCGCTCGGAAACTTGAGCTGCTCGACGTTGATCATCTGGCGTTTCATCGGAATGGCGAGAAACACCCCGAGCGCGGCCAGAAAAAATGTCCAGAGGATGAGGATATGCCATGGCATGTGATGACCGGTGAGAATGAGATAAGCGGCAACACCCGATACCATCGTTCCGCCTGTAGAATATCCCGCGGACGAGGCGGTGGACTGCATGCAGTTGTTTTCGAGAATTGACATGTCGCTACGAAAATATCGCGGAAACACCGCCCGCATGGTCTTGAAAATCGAAAACGAGAGGATGCAGGACGTGATGGCGACGCCAAGCGCCCAGCCGGTCTTGAGGCCTATATAAAGATTTGAAAGGCACATGACAGCACCAAGTGCCGACCCCATCAACACGGCGCGCAGCGTAAGCTGCGGCATCGAATCGCCCTGGTAGACGTTCTTGAACCAGTTGAGTTCGATTTCATCGGGGGTCATGGGTTTGACGGGTGAAGCTGTTTTAGTGGATGACATTGCAAGTATCCCTTCCTTTATCTGTTTATTGTAGGGTACTGGCGCGAAGGGCGCAATGCACACCGTAACAAGTTGACTCCCCCCCGCGGCATGTTATCAAAAAGCCTGAAAACAAAACGGAGACACTGACAAATGATCAGAACCAACGAAAAAAAACTCGCAAAGTTCAAACTCCAGGGTTCCATCATGCCGATGAAAGGTTACGGCTGGGAGGTCTGCCACGACGGAAAACCGCGCACGCTTCCAAGCGTGGGCGGCATCGTGCTCAATTTCAAGGTTGGTGACCTGGCAAACATGTACGCCGCCGATCATCTTGAGCCCGGCGTCACCACCACCACTGATGCCTCCGATTCCGGCAAGGCCGGAAGCCGGCACAACGTCGCCTACAATACGTTTTCATGCATCGGCAACGAAGCCCTGGTCATCAGCGGCAAGGCAAAGCGCGCAAAGGGCCGCGTGACCGGCCATCACGGCGGCTGCGAGCATGTGCTCATCGACTTCGACCAGAAAACCCTTGAAAAACTCTCTTACGACGACAAGATTGAAATCACCTCGCACGGCTGCGGTCTTGAGATCGAAGGATTCGAGGGACGGGTAAGAAGCTACTCGCTTTCACCGGAGCTTTTGAAGAAAATGAACATCAAACTGCGCTCGGGCAGATTGCACGTCGGAGTTGCGGCAATCATACCGGCCGTGGTGATGGGCTCCGGGCTCGGCAGCTCGGACCCGTTCAAGGGCGACTATGACATCCAGACCTCGGACGCGGAGACAAACCGCAAATACGGCCTCGACAAACTCCGCCTTGGCGACATCGTCGCGATCATGGATCACGACAGCGCCTTCGGCTGGTCGTACAAAAAAGGAGCCGTTTCGATCGGCGTGGTAATTCACGGCGATTCAATGATCGCCGGCCACGGCCCGGGCTGCCAGACCATCCTGACCTGCCTCGGGGGCGAGATCATGCCGGCAAGAGACGCCAATGCAAATATCGGAAAATACCTGAAGCTGGGACGCTATCGCTGATCAGCCGGCCAAAAGCCTGCGGATAACCGGATAAACAAAAAGAAAAAACGAGAGCGACGCCACGACCACGGTCGTGGTCCAGCCCACAACGTTGCTAAAAAGCTTGTTTGTGTGTTTGCCCATGATCTCCTGGTTGTTCACGAGGCGGATCATGCAAAACAGCACAACCGGCAGCCAGATGCCGTTTATGACCTGCGACCAGAGCGAGATTTTGATCAGCGGCGCGCCGGGTATCAGGATCACGATCACCGAAATAGCCATGATCGTGGTGTAAAGACGGTAGAACTCCGGCGCTTCGGCCGGCGTCTTGTCGATTCCGGTCTCGAATCCGAAGGCTTCGCACACGTAAAAAGACGTCGCAAGCGGCAAGATGGCGGCCGAGAACACGCTTGCCACAAAAAGGCCGAAAGCAAACACATGGCCGGCAAAAGCCCCGGCAAGGGGCTTGAGCGCGGCGGCGGCATCCTTTGCCTCATGGATCTCGATACCGGCCAGATGAAGCGTCGATGCGCACGCCACCATGATGAAAAAAGCAACCACGATCGTGGCAATGCAGCCGAACACCACATCCATCATGGTATAGGCGTAATCGCTGATCTTCAGCCCCTTTTCGATCACCGAGGATTGCATGTAAAACTGCATCCAGGGCGCGATGGTCGTGCCGATGATGCCCACCACCATCATTATATAATTGTTGTCGTTCACAAAATGCGGCCTTACGACCGCATGGGCGATCTGTCCCCAGTCAGGCTTTGCCATGATGGCGCTCACAACATATGAAAGCAGAAACACGCTGAAAAGAAGGAACACCTTTTCGGCAAGCTTGTAGGTGGCCTTGACCACGAGCACCCACACAAGAAGCGCCGTTACCGGCACCGAAATGTATTTGGATATCCCGAACACCTCCATGCTGCCCGCCACGCCGGCAAACTCGGTGGTGGTATTGCCGATATCGGCGACAATAAGGCCCATGAAAATGAGGAACGTCGCTTTTACGCCGAAATTCTCGCGGATCAGGTCGGCAAGCCCCTTGCCGGTGACCATTCCCATGCGGGCATTCATCTCCTGCACCACGAGCAGGATCAAAAACGCGGGCCCCAGCGTCCACAAAAGCCCGTAACCGTATTGCGCGCCGGCCACGCTGTAGGTGGTGATGCCGCCCGCGTCGTTGTCCACGCTGCCGGTGATGATGCCGGGCCCGAGAATTGAAAAGAAAACCGCCATGCTGGCGTAAAACTTCGTACCCTTCAGTCTTGACCAGACTCTCACAGTCTCGGCCTCTTGCGACGGAGCACCTGATAGACGATGTCATCAATCACTATGATGCCCTTGAGTTCTTTTTCCTTCGAAACTACCGGCACCGCGAGCGGACTGTACTTGCTGACGATCTTCATGAGTTTTTCGAGTTTGTCGGTATCCTTTACCGATACGGGGCGTTTGTTCATGAAGGTCTCAATCGGAAGATCAAGTTCATAGGTCACAAGGTCGCGGAGCGACACCTCTCCGGAAAGCTTTCCGGCCTGGTCCACGGCATAGATCGAATAGATCGAATCGGCCTCGGGCTTGGTCTTCCGGAGCTGTTCTAGGATCTGCGCGGGCGTGAACCCGGACGGGAAAGACGCATAATCCGTCGTCATGATGCTGCCCACGGTGTTTTCTTCGTACCGCATGAGCTCGCGCACTTCCTGCGAGGTGGCCTTGTCCATCTCCTCAAGAAGCTGCTCTGATTTCCCCTCTTCAATGACCTCCAGGATGTCGGCCACCTCGTCGGAGGGCATTTTTTCGAGTACATCGGCGGCCCGTTCGACCGGCATCTCCTCGACCAGACCGACCTTGGCTTCGTGCTCCATCTCCTCAAGCACGTCGGCCGCCTTTTCATTGTCGAGTGAAGTAAAAACCGCCGTACGGGTCTTGCTGTCGAGATCCTCGATGATGTCCGAAAGATCCGACGGATGCAGGGTATGAAGCTTGGCGTAGGTAACCGAAAGTTTTATATTGCGGCTGTCAACGGCGAGAACCCCGATGTCCTGCCACAGGATCAGCTTGCCGGGCATGGGCCTGCGAAAAAACCGGA
>MEQJ01000031.1:18141-23208 GCA_001770165.1 Bdellovibrionales bacterium RIFOXYD1_FULL_53_11
GCCGTCTCTACAACGCCGAGCCGGCGCAGCAGCCCCGCAAGCCCGACATCAACCGCGATCGGAAACACGCCGCCCGACACGAACGCAAGCCGGATGTCGTTTACGCGGACAACTTTCTTGTCGTTTATGTCCACGATCTGCTTGTCGAGAATATGGCGGTTCAGATAAATCGCATTGGGCGGCGGCTGCACTTCGGTGACGGACCTGCAAACCACCTGGTACTTGTGATCCTCCTCGCCGATCGTGAAGCCTTCCCAGTCGAGAATGCGGCTTTGCCCGTCCTTGCCGCGCACCAGCCCCGCGATTATCCTGGGCTGCTCCTCGCCCAGTGCTACAAGATCCTTGAGTGTGCCGATGCAAGCGCCGCCGGACACATGAACATCGGCATTGACGAGACTGCTCACGTAAACAGAACGGAAGTTCTGCGAAAGGTGTTGCGACAGCGAAGCCAAGATGCATCTCTCCTTTTCTGCCCATTACCACAGAAACGGATTTACAAAAATTATTTTCACGCCTTGCAGAAGCGAAGAACATAAAAAACCGCGGCAACGCCGAACACGGACGAAACCACGAGGTTGGCCTCCGGGGAAACCAGCCATAGAAAGCCGCCGCCCAGCGCGGCGACCGACACAATTACATCGCGGATGAGATAATACGCGCCGTATACCGTGGCCCTGCTTTGGTCGCCGGCAAGATCCAAAATAAGCGCCTTGCGCGTCGGCTCGCCAAGCTCCTTCATCCCGCGCACGGCAAAAGCCAGGGCCAGCATCCAGAAGCTCCTTGCAAACATGAGCACCAGCGGAAAAAGCGCGAAAAACGCGAACGTCAGCGCGACAAACGGTTTTTTGCGGCCGGTTTTCTCGACAAGCCAGGCGACCGGTATGTACACCACCATGGCCACAATCATCTCAAGCGCGGTGAGCCAGCCAAACTGCACGGCCGAGACGCCCGCGTGCTTCATGGCCCACACGACAATGAATGCGTACGGGATCTGCTCGCAAAACCGCACCAGTATGTCGCTCACAAGGAGATGCTTGAGGTCCGGGTCCATGGCGGAGAGGATCTCCAATGGATTTTTCATGCCGCGGGCGCCCACGCCCGCGCCCGCGCCCGCGCCCGCGCGCAGGGGCTCTTCGATGAAACGGAGCTGGAAGAACATCCCGGCAAGAGCAAGGATGAACGAAATCATAAAGGCCGCGCGCACCCCTCCGGTCTCGCCCCACGCGGCAATGCACGCGCCGCCAAGCAGCGGACCCAGCGCCTTCGGAATCCGCCGCACGATCGAGTGCATCGACACGCCCATGGTGCGCTTTTCTTTTGGAAGCATGCCGGAGATGGCGCTCATGATTGCCGGCAGCGATACCGAAGACCAGCAAAGAAACAACGCGGAGCCCGCAACGGCCGCCTGCCAGGCCGGGATCAATACAACTACGAGATAACCGGCCATCGCAACGGCGTCGAATATAATGAGCGATCTGCGGTAACCGATGCGGTCGCTGAGCCAGCCGCCCGGAAACGAATAGAGCGCCCCAAGAAGGTTGGTGAGACCGCCGAGGATCCCGACAGCCATCGCGCCCCCGCCAAGCGCCATTATATAAACGGGTAAAAACCGCTCGCCCATGCGCTCGCCGAACTCAAGCAGCACGACCGCGCCCAGAAGCGCGGCGATGTTTTTACGGAGTCCCAGAAACCCGGTCAGCGACATTTTGCGATAATCGCGTCAAATCCCTGCTTGAGACCGCCGTGGATGCCGGCAATCTCGCCGTCCGTCCAGTCGCGCCGGTCCTTGCGGATGAACGACGTCTTGTCCACGCGGTTGTCAAAACGCCCCAGCGGCAGATGAAATTTTCCGCCTCCTGACGCCGCGGTGATCGTGACAGTGCCGGGCTTTTCGGAGGTTTTTTCGAGCCAGTCCATGTCGTCGCAGCCGTAGTCGTTCATCATGACATCGATCGGCACGCCATGATGCAAGATCGACCCCTGGCCGTCCGGGCGGGCGCGCTCGAAGTTCTTGCGGCGGGATTCTTCGGGCGTGACCCACACATAAAGGATGCTGGCGTTTTTGAGAATAGCGGGTGACAGCATTGAAACCGAATATCCGTACCCGAACGGCTCGGGAAGCGGCATCGGCGAGCCTTGGGCTCCGCCGCGGGCGAACTCAATCACCAGCGTGCGACCTTCGAGCTTTTCATCACTGGCGGCATTGCGTTCGTCAAGGATGTGTCTGGCTTCTTTTTCAAGCGTGTCGGCAAGAGCGTTCCTGGTGGCAGCGTCAAGTGACGAGCCGGGGCCTGTGGCGCCCGCTTTTCCGGCCGCCGCATCGAGCCTGGCAAAAAGCCATTCGGCCGCTGACTTGGGATGCGTCTTGTTGTGCGCATACAGATTTACATGATCTTCGTTCAACAGTTCGACAAGCGTGCCCCACTGGCGCGGGTCCTTGAACGGCTTGTCAGGAGTTATGAAATATATCGACGGCTTGCCTCGCCCGATCAATTCCTCGTCCACGCAGCGCATGAAATGCACATAGGGATAATCATCAAGCTGCACCGTGGGCCCCATATGGAAATCCTTCAGGCACACTTCGTCCGAAAGCGTGGACATATACGTCCTGACCTCCGACTTGCCGGAGGCCGGAAGAGCCAGAAGAAGCACTGTTTCAATAATATTTTTTTCGTTCATGATTCACTCCCGCGCCAAGCAAACAACAACACCATGCCGGTTGACAAGAGTTTTTTATGGAGTTAGCCCATATATATGTCAAAAATAAGACCATTCAGGGCTTTCAGGCCTCTTCCGGACATCGCCGCCAAGGTGGCAAGCGTACCCTATGACGTAATCAATACAAAGGAAGCGCGGGAGCTTTCCAGGGACAATCCGTTTTCCTTCCTGCACATTTGCAGGCCGGAGATCGACCTTACCGACGGCATCGACATCCATAGCGACAAGGTTTACGAAAAGGGCGCCGAAAACCTCCGCGCGTTCATCGCGGGCGGCACGCTTTTCAGGGAGGATTCGCCGGCTTATTATATCTACCAGCAGCGCATGGGCAATCACGTGCAGGCCGGACTCGTGGTATGCAGCAATGTCCAGGAATACGAAAAGGGCCTGATCAAGATCCACGAACTCACCCGCAAGGACAAGGAAGACGACCGCACCCGCCACGTTTCCACGCAAAACGCCAATGCCGAACCCGTGTTTCTCACCTACCGCGCGGTGCCGGAACTCGATTCCATCATCGAGCGGTCGCGCCGCGACCGTCCGGTTTATGATTTCACGTCGGTTGACGGGATCGGGCACGCCGTGTGGGTGCTGAAGGACCCTGCGCTTGTCGATAAAATCACCGAGCTGATGTCAAAAGTCGATGCGCTTTATGTCGCCGACGGCCATCATCGCACCGCCGCCGCCGTACGCAACGGCCAGGCCGCGCGAAGCAAGTCCGGTGGCCGCGCTGACGACACCATGGAACACGAGTGGTTCATGGCGGTCCTGTTTCCGCACAACCAGCTCAGGATCATGGGTTACTACCGCGTAGTAAAGGATCTGAACGGACTGTCCGAACGAGAGCTTCTTGCCCATGTCGGCGACAAATTTTCGGTTGGCCCCGGCACCAGGGAAGAACCCGCGAGTCCGCATCATTTCGGGATGTATCTGGACAAGAAGTGGTATGAACTCAAAGCAAAAGAGGGCTCCTTCCAGCAGGGGGACCCGATATTGTCACTGGATGTTTCAATCCTGCAAAACAACTTGCTTGATCCTATTCTCGGGATCAAGGACCCGCGCACCGACAAGCGCATTGATTTCGTGGGCGGCATCAGGGGCACGGGTGAACTTGAGAAACGCTGCCACGACGACTGCAAGGTTGCCTTCTCGCTCGCGCCCGTTACACTTGAGCAGCTCATGGCCGTGGCCGACGCCGGCAAGATCATGCCGCCCAAATCGACCTGGTTCGAGCCCAAGCTCCGCAGCGGCTTGACCGTACGAGTGCTATAAAAAAGGTGTCCGCCAACTTTTCGGAAAGTGTCCGCCAACTTTTGGTATATGCAGCGCATTAATTTGGACCATTTTAGTCCAATGTCCCGACATATAGGGACACCTTGTTCCGAATCTAGTTGCTGCGCGCCACGACCGCTGTTATACGCCGCTCATGAACTTGGGAGAAATAAACGCGGATCTTGACGGCAAATCGCTGCTCATTGATGCATTCGCAAGCCGCAAGAGCCGCAATCCCAACTACTCCCTGAGGGCGTTTGCTAAATTTCTTGGCATAAGCAAAACCGCTCTTTCAGCCGTACTTTCCGGACGCAGGCGGTTTTCCCGCAAAGCGGTGGAAACAATCTCCCGGAAACTCATGCTGTCGCCCGCCCAGAAAAATATTTTCTCAAAACAGATGCAGGACGCAAGAACCAATAACCACGACAATACGGACCAGGTTGACGTGCGCGAATATCTGCTTTTGCAGGAAGACCGGTTCAAACTCATTTCGGACTGGTTTTATATGGGAGTGCTGCTGCTGGCGCAATTGCCCGACCACAAGGCTGACGCAAAATGGATAGCCGACCGGCTTGGAATTTCCGAGATCGAAGCGCATTCGGCGCTGGGCGTCCTGGCCCGGCTCGGGCTCATTGACATCCGCGCGGGCAGGATCGTGCGCACCTCCCCGGCCGTTTCCGTCCCCGGCGGAAAGCCTTCCGAATCAATCCGCAAATACCACAGGCAGAACCTGCGCAAGGCCGAAATCGCGCTCGATGAAGAACCCGTTTCGCGCAGGATTTTCAACAGCATCTGCATACCAACGCGGCCCGAGCGGCTGAAAGAGGCCGCGCGCATCATGGATGAATTCCAGGAAAAGATGTCCGCGCTCGCAAGTGACGACAGGGCAACGGACATCTACACGCTTGCCATTCAATTTTTTCCAATCACGAAACAGGAGAACAAGACATGAAATCAAAAATCATTTCAGGCGCGGTGGCGGCACTGGCACTATTGACCGGCATGACCGCGGCACTGGCCGCCAGCGGCGGCGGTGACGGCAAGGTCGGAAACGGCGGCGACGGCTGCGCCGCAGAG
>MEQJ01000032.1:0-13554 GCA_001770165.1 Bdellovibrionales bacterium RIFOXYD1_FULL_53_11
AAACGCACGTCTTCGGAGTGGTCCGGGACGGCGGCGCGTGGGTGTACCGCGTGCGCTGGCAGGCGCGGCCGGGGATGCTGGATTGATGTGTCCTGATCATAAATAAACGATACATCTTGAATTGGGTTGGTCAGCGTGACAAACTATTCGTGAATAAATAAGGAGTTACGAGTGGCCGATCCATGTTTTATCACTCGCGTGATTTTGCGCAATTATAAAAGCATTGCTGCGGTTGATGTCAGTCTTTCACGGCAAATATGGCTCGTTGGTCCCAACGGCTCCGGAAAGAGCAATTTTCTTGATTCTCTTCGATTTGTTGCAGATGCGCTGAATCATACACTTGATCATGCGTTGAGGGATCGAGGTGGAATTAATGATGTTCGCAGGCGTTCCAGCGGTCATCCCACGCATTTTAGTATCAAGCTTTTTTTTCAAGATGATAAAAATGGTTCCGGATCATACTATTTCAGGATCGGATCCCGTCGACAGGGTGGCTTTGAAGTTCAAAGTGAGGAGTGTCAACTGAATGGGTTTTTCAAGGATGACGTAAATTACAGGGTTGAAAAAGGAAATGTTGTTTCTGCGACGCCTCTCTCGCCGCCGGCTGCGGTCAGCGACAGGCTTTATCTTGTAAATATTTCCGGGCATCCGGAATTCAGATGGCTATATGAGAGCCTGTCAAACATGGGGTTTTACAATCTTAATCCTGATCGGATCAGGGATTTGCAATCGCCTGATTCCGGCGAGTTATTGCAGCGTGATGGCAACAATATTGCGAGCGTTGTGCGTCAGCTGGATAAATATCCGGCTATCAAGCAACGCATAGAAGATTTTCTCTCACAAGTTGTTCCCGGGATTGATGGGGTTGATGTAAAAAATGTTGGCCCCAAAGAAACATTGGAATTCAGACAAAAAATCCAGGGTGCGGCCAATCCGTGGCGTTTTTTGGCCGCCAATATGTCTGATGGAACATTGCGGACCCTTGGAATACTTGTGGCGCTTTTTCAGGGAAAGAAAAATAATGGTACCAGGGCAAGGCTTGTTGGTATTGAAGAACCAGAGGTTGCACTACATCCGGCTGCAGCGGGAATTCTTCGTGATGCGTTGAATGATGCATCTAAAAATACGCAAATCATAGTGACCAGTCACAGTCCGGATTTATTGGATGATTATGGGGTTTCTGCCGAACATATTCGTGCGGTAATTTCTGAGGGTGGCGTGACAAGAATAGCTTTGCTTGATGAGGCCGGTAAGACGGCAATAAATGACAGGCTTTACACCCCCGGCGAATTATTGCGTTTGAACCAGTTGACGCCGAAAAACCAACAAGAAATTTCAGGTGATGTCGGCAGTGACAAGGATGGTGAGGAAGTTTGAGTTTCAAATTTGCTTGTATTGTTGAAGGACATGGAGAAGTTAGTGCCCTGCCGGTTTTGATTCGCAGGATGATAAATGAAAGAAATTTATCTTTTGATTTTGAAATTCCAACGCCATTTAGGCTGCCAAGAGGCAGATTTACTAAAAAAGAGGATTTTAGAAGAGCGGTTGATTTTTCCAGCCGGAAAATTGCGGGGTCTGGTGCAATTATTGTTTTATTGGATGCAGACGATGATTGTCCTGTTGATCTGAAAAACATGCTGTTTGGTTTTATAGCCGAAATGAATAAAAATATTTCCGTTAAGATAATTATTGCAAAAAGAGAATTTGAAACCTGGTTTGTTGCTGCGGCCCGTTCCCTGGCTGGTAAACGTGGACTTTCAGATGTTCTTGATCCGCCCAGTCAATCAGAGGATATTCGGGATGCCAAGGGGTGGTTGGGGCGAAAAATGATTCAAGGATGCACATACAGTGAAACAGTTGACCAGCCTGCATTTGCAGGTGTTTTTGATATGGCAGAGGCGAGGCGGAATTCAAAGTCTTTTAATAAATTTTTTCAGGATATATGTTCACTTTTGCCTGAAGTGTAGAATGTTTCCAAACAAGGGATGATTCACATGAGGATTGGTTTGTTTTTTTTCATGTTCTTCGGCTTTTCTCAAACATATGCAGCGAACAAAATGATTGTAATCTCGGTCGACGGAATGCGGGCCGAGTTTTATCAGAATCCGGATTTTCCGGCGCCCACGCTGCGGCGGCTTGCAAAAGAAGGCGTGTCTGCAACCAGCGTAAGAACGGTGTTTCCGACGGTCACATATGCCAACCACACCAGCATGATGACCGGGCACTATCCGGCGGTGCATGGGATTCATACGAACAAGATTTTTGATCCTGAAAAGGGGCCTTTGAAAATCTGGAATTGGGAGACTTCGCGTATTAAAGTCCCGACTTTCTGGCAGAAGGCCCGTGAAAACGGGAAAACAGTCGCCATACTGATGTGGCCCGTGACCGTTGGCACCAGGGAAAACTGGATAGTGCCCGAGATTTTCCAGGTTGATGGCATGCGGGACAAAACGCAATGGGGCTATATTGCGGAGCATGCCACGCCGGGACTCATGGATGAGCTTGAGACCGCCCTGCAGGATAAATTCAAAAAACGTCCGTCAGATGATGATGCCTGGGACGAGTGGGATACCGGGGCCGCGGTGTACATCAGGGACAAATACAAACCCGATCTTCTCATGGTTCATATAAACATGATGGACAACATCCAGCATGAATTCGGCCGTGACGGCCCCGAGATCCGGGAGGCCATGAAAAAAACCGACGAGATGATCCGGAAAATCGTCGGCAAACCCGATCCATCGACTTGTGTTGTCGTGCTCGGGGATCACGGGCTTGCAAGTTATAAAAAGCTTGTTCATCCGAACATTCTCCTGGTCAAGGGCGGCTGGATACGGCTTGATGAATCCGGAAAACTCAAAAGCTGGGACGCGGTGGTTGACAACAACGGGCCGGGCGCGGCGGTTCACGTCAAGGACAAGTCAAAGATCCCGGCCGTGCTGGAATATCTCCGGAAGAATTCGGGCGGTCATTACAGCATAATTAGCAAGTCCCGGCTTCAAAAACTAAGGGCGTTGCCGGCCGCGGCGTTTGCCCTCGAAGCGGCGAAGAATTATTCAATAGGCACGAAATTCAAAGGTGAGCTTGTCACCGAAGAAAAGCGCACGAGTGGCGCGCACGGCTATCTTCCTTCGAATCCCGACATGTCGGCCGGCTTTATTGCCGCCGGCTGCGGCATAGCCGGGGGACGCAGCATTGGCAGCATGAATATGGTGGATGTTGCGCCCACACTTGCCAGGCTTCTGGGATTTTCCATGGGGAAGACGGCGGGGCGCGCGGTGGAAATTCGCCCCCGGCCCTGAACGCTTGCGCGACGACTTAACCGCTCATCGACTTGATGAATTCCTCGTTGGTCTTGGTGTGTGAGATCTTGTCAAGGAAGAACTCCATCGCGTCCATGGTGTTCATGGGGTGCAGCACCTTGCGAAGGATCCAGAGGCGGTTGAGGACCTCTTTTGCCAGCAGCATTTCTTCTTTTCGTGTGGCCGATTTGTTGATGTCAAGACACGGAAAGATGCGTTTTTCCATCAGCTTGCGGTCAAGATGGATTTCGGAATTGCCGGTGCCCTTGAACTCCTCGAAAATGACCTCGTCCATGCGTGAGCCGGTCTCGATGAGCGCGGTGGCCACGATCGTGAGCGAGCCGCCTTCTTCGATATTGCGGGCCGCTCCGAAAAACCGCTTTGGCTTGTGAAGTGCGTTTGAATCGACGCCGCCCGAGAGGATCTTGCCCGACGGTGGCACGACCGAGTTGTACGCGCGCGCAAGTCGCGTGATCGAATCAAGAAGGATCACCACGTCATACTTGTTCTCGACCAGGCGCTTGGCCTTTTCGAGCACCATCTCGGCCACCTGGACGTGGCGCGATGCCTGCTCGTCAAAGGTCGAACTAACGACTTCGCCTTTTACCGAGCGCTGCATGTCGGTCACTTCTTCGGGGCGTTCGTCGATGAGAAGAACTATGAGCTTGATCTCGGGGTTGTTGGAGGTGATCGCGTTTGCGATGTCCTGAAGAATAACGGTTTTGCCGGCGCGGGGGGGCGCTACGATCAGACAGCGCTGGCCCTTGCCCTGCGGGACCATGAGATCGATGATGCGGGTGCTGTAGTTGTTTGGTAGGAACTCAAGATTGATTTTTTTGTTTGGATATAGCGGGGTGAGATTGTCAAAAAGGACTTTCTCGGCGTTTTGCTCCGGGGTCTGGAAATTGACCTGGTCGACCTTGAGGAGCGCGAAATAACGCTCGCCCTCTTTGGGAGCGCGGACGGCGCCGCTTACCGTGTCGCCGGTGCGCAGGCCGAAGCGCCTGATCTGTGACGGCGATACGTAAACATCGTCCGGACCGGGCAGATAATTGTAATCCGGGGCACGCAGAAATCCGAAGCCGTCGGGCAGGCACTCAAGCACGCCGTCAGCAAAAATATGGTCGTCCTGTTCGGATTTCTTCTGTAAAACTGTGAAGATCAGGTCCTGGCGGCGCATGGCATGGGCATTTTCGACGCCTAGACTTTTACCGATTTCCATCAGATCGGCAATGCGTTTTTCTTTAAGTTCGCGCAGATGCATATGCTTTACCTCATAAAATTTGTTCAAACCACGTTGCCTGAAAACGGCCTTTTCTGTGGTGATTGACCGGCGCGAAATGCACCGTTAAAACTGAGCTAACAAACTCTTGTGGAACAGTAAAGAAAAAAGATTATTATATGTTTATGCGGATGACGCGAAAAAGGCAGACTTGGGCATTGTTCATAGTGATGATGTTTGGTCTTGTCATGGCCTTTGCGGGACACGAGATCTGGTTTTCGCTTTCCCCGGCAAAGCGCGGATCGCAGGATTCATACATTATATTGGTCCAGAAGGGTGAAACCCCGGCCCGGATTACAAAGGCACTGGTAGAACAGGGCGTGGTCGCCGATGCGGGGCTTTTTCACCGCCTTGGCAGGTGGGGGCGGTTCTGGGGGCGGATAAAGGCCGGCGAATACAAGCTCTCTCCCGCCATGACCCCGGTCGAAGTGTTTTCCGTCATTACGAGCGGTATCAGCGTAAATTATCCGGTTACCGTTCATGAGGGCAACAACATGTACGAGATCGGCGCCGCGCTCGAAACAACGGGGCTGGTGGAAAAGGATTACTTCGTATCGCTATGCAAAAGCCGTCCGTTGATGATGCAGCTTGGATACAAGCCCCCGCTTCCGCCGTCGCTCGAGGGTTATCTGTTTCCGGACACGTATTTTTTCAACCGGACGATGACTCCGCAGGACATGATCCGGAAAATGGTATCCCGTTTTGGAATGGCCTGGAAACAGGAATATGAAATGAATGCCGCGGCCATGGGATTTACAAAACACCAGCTTTTGACGCTGGCGTCAATAATCGAGAAGGAAACCGGAACGGCGGGCGAGAGGCCGCTGATAAGCTCGGTTTTTCACAACAGGCTCAAAAAACGCATGCGGCTGCAAAGCGATCCTACGACGATCTACGGCATGTGGGAGCGTTACCGTGGCAATATAAGGCGCGACGATCTTAATGAGCGGACGCCTTATAATACGTACGCGATAAGCGGTCTTCCAATAGGACCTATCTCCAATCCGGGCACGGCCGCGATAGATGCGGCGCTTCGTCCGGCGGCCAGTGATTATCTGTTTTTTGTTTCACATAACGACGGCACGCACGAGTTCACGCGCAATTTTTCGGATCACGCAAAAGCGGTGCGCAAGTACCAGCTTGACCGGACCGCGAGACAGGGAAAAAGCTGGCGGGAGCAGTATAAAAAAGAGCGCGTGCCGCAGTCATACGGCCGCATTGCTGGTGACAAGCGGTGAAGCGCAAGTGCCTGCTCAAGGTACAGGTCTGGGTTCATTACAAGACAAAGGACGGGACAAGATACGTGCTGCTTCTTAAAACAAAAAAATCG
The DNA here is from genome assembly GCA_001770165.1 of Bdellovibrionales bacterium RIFOXYD1_FULL_53_11. Lineage (GTDB taxonomy): Bacteria > Bdellovibrionota > UBA1018 > UBA1018 > UBA1018 > XYD1-FULL-53-11. The sequence goes on from MEQJ01000032.1 coordinate 5,915, forward strand.
CGCGGTGGATTCTGGCAGCCCGTTACCGGATGCGTTGAATCTGGCGAAACGGTTGATTTTGCCGCCTTCAGGGAGGCGCAGGAGGAGACCTGCATGGGGCTTGCCGGCCAGCCGAAACGGACGGGTTACAGTTTTACGTTCCGGGGCAAAAGAGGGCTGACCAGGGAATATGTGTTTGAGGCGCGGCCCGGAAAATATGATTATTCTGTCAGGGTGAGTCCGCATGAGCACCAGGCGGCAAAATTTGTGAAACCGGAAGAAGCACTCGGGATGCTCAAGTTCGAGTCAAACGCCGAGGCGCTCAGGCGGCTTATGAATAAATGGCGGAAGAATCCAAGGTTGAAATGAAGAATATTTTTGCCATGTTTTTACTGCTCCTGTCTGCCGCGTCCGCACGCGGGGCCATGAAGGCGGGCATATTGCCTGAATATGCCGATATATTCCACTCGCCGGACAAGAGTTCCATGGTTCTAACGGCTGTTGCCGGCGGCACCGAAGTCATGGTGAGCGATACCGCCGTACGCGGAAAGGACGGACTGTTTTGGCGCAAAATACGGGCTCCGGGCGGCCAGGTCGGATACATCAAAAGCAGTGATATTCTTCCCAGGTCAAGTCCGGTCGTCATGCGCGAGGCTGGAATGCAGGATCTGCCGCGGATCGGCGCTGATGCTGAAGGCGGGCACGGAGACTGGCAGTGGCGCTTCACCCTCCGGGCGATGGGAATCGGAGGATTGCAGACTCGTCCCTCTGCGTGGGTCGTCGGGGGTGATGGTGAGTTTTCGTATTCATTCACAAGGGGGGAGCGGGGGTACGACAACCGCCGTGCGGCCCTCGGTGTTGCCGCTTCGTCATTCAATCGCGTGCTCTTTGTCACGCTTTCGGTTATATACCGTGTTTACACGCAGTCCCGCGCGGAGCCGGAGATCAGATTGCGCATGGGAAGGGACCTGCAAAGCGGACGTAATGGCTTCGGCATTGAAGGGGGCGTGCGCTACCCGCTCGCGCTGGGCAGCGGACCCCAGGTATCGCTCAATCTTGCCGGTGCCGCGCTTATGCTGCTTTCAAGCGATTCACTGGTGCTCTATTCGATGCTTGCCGGTTTGGGGTTTCATATTTAGGAATCTACTTTATAATTTAATCCATGCACAAAAAACACATCCTGCCCGCGCTGTTGGTGGCATTTGTCTTGTTTTTCAGTCAAAACGCGTCTGCCGCGCGCCCCGAACACCACACCACGGTGACACGTGACGGCCTCCGGCTCTCGCTCAAGCGTTATGCCAGCCCGGGCGGTCGGCCGCTGCTCGTCGTGCATGGATTTGCTTCAAATGACATCTACTGGGACTCTCCGGTCGAAAAATACAGTTTTGCAAAATTTTTGCACGCAAGGGGATTTGACGTATGGATAGGCAATCTAAGGGGCGCGGGCTCAAGGGGCTTCAGGAGTGAATCACCTGCGGGGCCAAGGCACTGGACCGTGGAGGATTACGCGGCGTTTGACCTTCCGGCGCTCGTGGAGAAGGTGCAGGAAAGCACGCAGCGCACGGTAACGCTTGTCGGGCACAGTCTGGCGGCGTGGGTGTTCGAAGGGTATCTGTCGGGCGTTTATCTGAAGGATGGCCGGCCGGCGCCGGACCCGGTGCGGGCTGCGGGCAATGCGGAACGGATCAGGTCGGTTGTGACCATTGCCGGGATGTATAAATTGACATGGCCGAAGAAACTGAAAAATTTTTTAAAGGATCCGGTAAGAAATCATGAGGATTACCGTAACTCGAATTATGCGTTTGAGGCCGCTGCGCTTGCCGTCCCGATCTGGCATGTATCGTACAGGATGAACGAGCTGCCGCTCGATTATCTGGGCCATATCCTCGATCTTCCGCTCGGAAAAATTCCGTACATCGGAAAAATACTTGAGCGTGTTTCTGGCGGCTTCTGGCGTGAACTGGCAGGTACGCCGCTTTTTGAAATGCTTTACAACAGCTCGAACATGGATCCGCAGGTTGTTCTTCAGTATGCGCGAAAATCCCTGGAGGATCCCGGTCCGCGATTGCTTGAGCAGCTCCGGAACGCGATTCTGACGAAGAAGTCTTATGAGTATTATCATCTTCGGAGGCCGCGCGACGCATATGATTATTCTGTCTGGAGGCGGAACATCCGCGTGCCGGTGCTCTTTGTCGCGGGAGAGAGGGACATGCTTGCGCATCAGGAGGGGATCCGCTCGGGTGGTTTCAAGCAGTATTCGGAAGCAAGGAACCGGGCGTTTATACTTGTTCCGGAGGCCGGTCACCTTGATGTCGTAAACGGGATCAACTCAAGGGCAAAAACCTGGATTCCGGTTGTGGAGTGGATTGACGCCAATTAGATGATGCGCCGTGCCACCAAAAAGTGGGCGGACCTACTGCGAAAAGTTGGCGGACACCTTTTTGCAGAACTGCGCCGGGTTGCCGGGTGAGCGCAAAAAATCCACGCGTGATTTCCCCGGTCGCTTGAATGCGAACTGCGACCCGCTGTACCAGCACCCGGCCAGGTGTTTTCCGGAGGCGTCGGGTTGGGGCATGGTTTTCCAGTTGTGGTGCGTATAGCCCAAGTCAAGTTTGGCGCGGGCGTAGTACCGGATGGGCCAGTAGTTCCAGAAATTTTCGGCATAAGCCGCGCATTCACCGCGTTTGCAGTGGTGCATGAGCCATCTGGCCGAATTGAGTGAGTTGTCGTTGTGTGAAAAGGCATGCATGGCCGCCGGTATGGGAAGCCTGAAGAGCCCGAATGCCGCAAGCGTGCACGAAATTCCGACGGCCAGCGTTTCGCGCCGGTATGCGTTCCATGACATGGGCGATGCCAGGCGGGTCAGTGCATCGGATGCAAGAATGAGCCAGCCGGGCACGAGAGCGATGAGATAACGCTCGTGTCCGAGGGTTTGCAGGCTTCTGCCACGGTAGCAGATAACGGTGACCAAAAACGTACCCGCAAGTTGCGTGAGCCAGAGCTGTTTGAGCCAGCCGCTTTCGCGCCATGGCTGTTTGAAAACCTTTATCGCTCCAAAGGCCATGAGCGCAAGCGCGGCCATGATTGCGGCTGCCTTGAGCGCAAGAGGCGCCGGATCACGGCCCATCAGGAACTCAAGCGGCTGGATTCCTGCCATGATATTAAGGAGGGATCTCAGCTCGATCCAGAAGTGGGCGCTGCCGGCTTCGCCCCCGGTTACCGGGGGCGGGAAATTGCGTGCCACCGGATACGCAAGGACGGCAAAAAACAGTGCGGAGGCGAGGGCGCGCAAATAGTGGCGCCGCATGGCTTTGAACAGGTTTTTGATGGACGGGACAAGAATCGCCGTCATTCCGATTACGGCGGTTGTATTTGTCTCCATGGCAAATCCGCACAGGAAGGCAATCCGCAAAAATCCTGGGAGGGCGTCGCGCCTTATTCGAAGCGACTCGGTTGTCAGAAACATCATGGCACACAGTAAAAGCGCGTGTGGAAACGAGATGCGCGAATACACCATTGCCATAGGCGTGGTTGCGGCAAGAAGGACAAACCAGTATGCAGACGGCTTGTCATGGTGACGTTTCAGCTCCGTGAAAAGTCCATAGGCGGCCGTCCAGAAAAATACGAGCGGGACGATGCGTACCATCCATGCCCCGGGCTGGAGCCAGGGCAAAAAGGATGTGATCCCGTAAACGCTTCCCATGAGCCAGAAATCGAGCGGTCCGGAATAATCAATGACAGGATTGAGCGACGGCATTTGCCCGGAAAGGAGTTTGCGCAATTCTTCAACTACAAGCTGGTACAGCGCCTCGTCGCCGTTCATGGCCGGGAAACCGAGCGAGATGAACTGCAGCACAATCACGGTCATGACGGTTCCGGTCAGAATGGCGCGGGAGAGTTTCACGAAGATAAAAATGTCATGCCGGCTGTTTCAAAGGCAAGCGGCTTTTTCATCCTGGTTGCGGCCGGCGCCGGAGTGTGTTTTTCTTGCAATCTGATGAATGCAGCCAGGAAAATCCTTTATGCCGTGTTTTCCCCGGAGACGGCGGTTTTTGTCGCCGTCTTTGCCGTCGGCGCCCTGATGATGTTCCATCCGATGGTTTTTTCCGGGTTTGCAATGATGCAGGTCGACCAGGGAGACACCCGGTTCAATCATTATCTGCTCGAACATGGTTACAGGTGGCTGCTATCCGGGCTTCCCTGGGAGGAGTTCTGGGACGCGGGTTTTTTCTTTCCCGCAAAAAACGTCATTGCCTACAGTGATGCGATGCTGGGGGTTGCGCTCCCGTACTGGCTGGCGAGATTTTCGGGCGCCGCGCCCGAGCGGGCCCTTCAGTGCTGGTATTTCATATCCGTTTTCCTGAATTATGCATCGTTTTATCTTCTTGCCCGCAGATGGCTCACGCGTTCCGCGCTTGCGGCCGCGGCCGGCGCATTTTTGTTCTCGTTTGCCGCGGCAAGGGTCAACCAGACCGGTCATCAGCAGCTTGTGGGGCAGTATTATGCGGTGCTTGGCCTCTACGCCCTCTTTTGGCTCTTGTCCGACGAGGGTAGTGCCCGGCCGCGCGCCGGACGGCGCAGGTTCTGGATCGCGGCGTTTTTCGGGGGCTTTGTCCTGCAATTTTACGGCGCTTTTTATTTCGGCTGGTTCATGTTTTTTTTTCTTGCTGCCGCGTTTGCCGTCGGTCTTGCGCTTGCGGGCGGCCGGCGCAGAATTTGGATTCTTTTCAAGACGGAGTGGTTTTTCATTATACTCATCGGCGCTCTTGCGGCTCTTTCGCTCGTTCCGCTCGTTCAGCAGTATCTCGCGGCGGCAAGGGATGTCGGTTGCCGCAGGTTTGAAAACATCCGCGATCTTGTTCCGCCCGTGCAGGCCTGGTTTCACATGGGGCCGTGGAGCGTGCCGTATGCGTGGCTCGGCAAACTCAAGATTTTCAGGATGATCGTGAGTGAACACGAGCAGCGGCTCGGGCTCGGGCTTCTGACCTCCGTGCTGGTTGTTCTTGGTTACCGGGCGGGCTGGAGGGACAAGAAGACCCGCCTGGTCGCGGTTGTTTCGGCGGTTACTGTCATGCTGGTTGTCATTCTTTCGAGCCAGATCAAGGGGCACACCCTCTGGCGCTATGTGTTCAGTGTATTTCCGGGGGCTGATGCGATCAGGGCATTCGGGCGCATCGGTGTGTTCATGCTGCTTTTTCACGGCCTTGCGGTAGTGTTTTTCTTCAATGTGGCGAGGCACCGGCGCACTTTGTTCGTGATATTTGCGCTTTTGTGCGCCGCCGAGCAGCTTGTCCATACACCGTCCTACGATTGGCGGGCGGCGAGGCAGCAGGTGTCAAGGCTTGCCGGGCAGGTTGCCGGAGGAGGCGATGCCGCGTGTCTCAGCTTTGTGTTTACTCCGGTCATTTCCGGCCGGTCGTTTGAATATAGCTGGAAGTATCATGTCGATGCCATGTGGGCAGCTCTGGAGACCGGAGTGCCGACCGTCAACGGTTATTCGGGCAATCATCCGCCCGCGTGGCCGCTTGAGCATATGGTTATAAAAAACGCCCGCGACGATCATACCGTGACCGGAGCCCTTAAAAAGTGGAAGGATTTGCATGGACTTCACGGCCCGTCCCATTGCAGGATAAAACTTGATGCGGACCATTACGAACCGATTTAGGCCGGCACCGTTTTTTTCGTGGCTGATTGATGCCCTGCTGCTTGCGGTGGTGTCGGTGCTTGCGCACTTGTGCCTTGTCCCGGCGGGGCTTGCGCTTTTGAATGCGGATTTTGCCGTTTACCCCATTACGGCCGGAATGCTCTCGCGCGGGGTGTTGTATCCATTCCAGATGTATTACGACTACGGCGGTGCGACGCTTACGGCGCTCAGAGTGCCGTGGATATGGCTTTATGAGGCCATATCCGGAGGCGGCGGCGCGGGCGGGGATGTTTTTCTCGCGGCAAATACCGCTTTCACCCATCTGGTGGTGCCGGTGCTGCTTGCGTGGTCGTTTTATTTTCTTGCCCGCTCCGCGGCTTCGCGCGCGGGCGCGGTCGTGGCCGGACTTGTTGCGGCGATTGGCTTCAATAGCTGGACCTGGAACGGCGGCATAGAGTTTTACAACGCGTATCTGATATTGGGTTGTTTCATCCTGGGGATCAGGCTCAGATATCCAAACCCTTTTGCTGGAATGAAAGTGCCGGCGCTTTTCGGGGCCTCGGTACTTTGCGGCCTCGCATTTTACAGTTGCCGGGCCTCCGTGGTTTATATTGTGGCTTTTTTCGTTCCGGTTGAATGGGCATGGGAGGAAGTGAAGAAAATAGCACGCCCACCACATGGAAGGGTGGAGAAGATCGCGCTGTGGACCACGCTGGGTCTGCTGGCGCTTTTTGTCTGGCTTGAGATTTTCGGGCCGGATCTCGGTACTGTTTTCGGAAGGAGGATCAAGCTTCACGCCCAGCCCAATTTCAGATTTGCCGCCCTGATTCTTGCCGCTGTCTGGCTCTCAAGAAACGCGAGGTTCATCGGTCGTTTTCAGATCAAACGCGGTCTGGCGGTCGTCGCGGGCTTTGTCACCGGCATGCTGCCCGAGGTGGTCTGGTCAGCACTGCTGCACAAGCTGCCGTCACTTACCGGCGGAAGGACATACGGCTTTGACGAGAGCATGCGCGCACTGGGCAGGATTCCGGGCTCGCTCATGGAAATTCTGACCTCCCACGGCTCAGTGCTTCGGAATTTTTCCATGGCGCTTTTTGTGGCCGCGGTGATCGCCCTTTTGCGTGCGGCCCGGAGGGACCGCAAACTTGTTCCGCTTGTGTTTGCCGGCGCGCTTGCCGTGTTTGCCTACATCCGGGTTCTTACCTATGATTTTGCGCCCGCCCGCTATCTCTTTCCCGTGTTCCCGGTTCTGCTGGCCGCGGTTGCGGTGCTTTTCGACCAATTGAGCCTTCAGGGCAAGCGCCGGTACGGTGCCGGGGCGCTTGTGGTTCTGATTTTTTCGTGCGTGCATATGATCCATCAATATGTTTCGCGCGTCGAAAAAGCGCAGGAGAACATCGCGTCCGGGCGGGCGGAAGCCATCATGGAAATCGTCTCGCGGTTCCGCGATGCGGGCGTGAAGGCGGTTATTACCAACAATTATTGGGAGGGCAACCAGTACACCGTGGCGGCGAATTTCAATCCGGTGTTTTATCCCGCGCGCACCACCTTCATACATCCTGTAATGGTTGCAATGGCCCGTGCCGAAAAACGCGCGGGGATCATGCTTTCGAATGAGCCGGCCGGCGAGATCAGGCGGCATATCGAGCTTGATGATCGTGTGTGGAAGCTTGATTATATCGGCGCCGTGCGCGGAATCACGCTGTACGTGGGGGAGGCGAGATAGGTGGCAAACCGGAAATCCCCGGCACTTGTGCTTTGGGACGCGCTTGCGTGGTTTACCGTCATGTTTCCGTTTTTTACAGGCGGCGTCTGGATCAGGCGGTCCGGGCTCAAGCTTGAGCTTACGCAAATCGACGCGCAGGTGTTTGCGCTTGTGGTGATCGCGCTTCTGCTCTGGCGGGTGCGCGGCATAAGTGTCACGGAAGCGTCTTCCGTGCGTGTTCTTTTGAAAATATGGCGTTCATGGAGCAGGCTTGTCGGGCGGCGTCCGCACGCGGCGCTTTGGGGCGCGGGG
>MEQJ01000032.1:13580-22937 GCA_001770165.1 Bdellovibrionales bacterium RIFOXYD1_FULL_53_11
GCGCGGCGGACCTCGGTATTTTCACAAACGTCATCTGGAACCTCACGCACGGCAACGGCTATGTGTCTTCGGTAAAAGACGGCATCAATCTGTTCACGGATCACCAGTCGCCGGTGCTCTGGACGCTGGCGCCTCTTTTTGCGCTTTTGCCGCGCGCCGAGACGCTGCTTGTGGTGCAGGGGTTCGGTCTGGCGCTCGGAGCACTGCCCATGTACATGCTTGCGCGTCAGCACCTTCCGGGCCGACCGGCGTTTGCGGCGGCGCTGCCGCTTCTATACTGGGCGTATCTTCCGACCCGCAATGCAAACGCGTTTGATTTTCACCCCGAGGTTTTCATCCTGCCGTGTTTTCTGGCCGCAATCGCTTTTTTACAGGCGGCGGGGCGCGGGGCGCGGGGCGCGGGTTTTGTATTTTTGCTGCTGGCGCTTGCCGGCAAGGAATCGTCAGGTCCGCTTGCGGCGGGACTTGGCGTTGCCTGGCTTTTGGGGGCGGGCCCGGAGGGCACGAGAAGATTCACCCGGCGGCTTGGCGCGGCGCTGGTGCCGGTGGGTATCGGGCTTTTTGTTTTTGATCTCAAACTTGTGCCGCGTCTGATGGGCGGGGGGGATTATCCGTACAACGCCCAGTACTCCGATTTCGGCGGCGGGAGCGTGGGGGCCATTTTGCTGGCGCCGCTAACTCACACAAAGTTGTTTTTTTCGCGTCTTTTCGGTGTGGCCCGCCTCAAGTTCGTGCTTGCGCTGGTCGGGCCGCTTGGTTTTCTGCCGTTTGTCGGCTGGCGCCCGCTTGTTGCCAGTGTTCCGTGTTTCATGATGCTTTTTCTGACCGAGGGTGATCACCGGATTTCGCCGGCGTATCATTATTCAATCGAGCCGTCGGTGGGACTGCTGTGGGCCGTACCGGTCGCGCTTGCGGCGCTTCTGACGGGTGCCTGGTCCCGGTTTTTCACCGAGAAACGTCTTTTGATCTGGCTGGCGGCGTTTGCTTTCCTGTTTTTCGGCCGGAGCGAACTCTACCGCATCCGGTATTTTTCGCCGGACAGCCACATGGACTGGATGCGGAGGGAGTTTTTGCCGGCCGTGGCGCCGGAGGCCGCAGTGTCTGCGACCGGGGCGCTGGTGCCGCATCTTGCCGCGCGCCACTGGGCCCATCACCATCCAAAGCTCATGATGCCGGGCGGTGGCACTGTTGACTGCGTGATATACGATCCGGCCCTCAACCAGTGGCCGCTTGCCACCGGTGCGGCGGGGCCGTTTTTTGAAGAAGTCCGCAGCCGGGGGTTTACGGAACTCTGGCGCTGCCGCGATGTGGTGGTTTATTCAAGGCCCGGCGGCAGGCCGTGCCTGCAAAGAAGGCCGGAGTGCTATTGATCCGGATTTTTGTTCAGATAATCGCACTTCGAAAGCCATTTTTCGATGAAGCAGTAAAGCACAATGAACAGATAGCGCGAGCCCATCTCCTGGATCTTGAGTTTTGACTCGCCGGTTTTGCGGTTGATCCACCAGTTGGGTACCACGCGGTAGCTGTAGCCGCGGACGATGGCTTTGAGTGGAAGCTCGACCGTCAGATTGAAGTGATAGCTGATAAACGGCTTGATCCCCTCGATCACATTGCGCCGGTAAAGCTTGAAGGCATTTGTCACGTCATTGAATCTGAGGCCGAACAAAAGTTGTATGAACGTGTTGGCCAGCCGGTTGATGAGGAGTTTTGGAAGGGGATAATCTATCGTCCGGCCGCCCTTCATGAAGCGGGAGCCGAAGACGCAATCCACCTGCTCGGATTCCATCACCCTGACAAAGGCCACCAGATCCTCGGGGCGGTCGGAGCTGTCGGCCATGAAAATGGCAGCGGCGTCGCCGGTAAAATTGTTCAATCCGCATCTTACCGCGAAGCCAAAACCATTGGGGGGCCTGTTGTTGATGTGCCGGAGCGGGGGGATTGATTTTTCAAGCGCAAGCAGTTTTGCTTCAGTGCCGTCAGAGGAGTTGTCGTTTATTACGAGTATTTCGTGGTCAATGCTCTCTTTCGAAAGAATTGCATGAAGTGAGGTGATAGTGCCATCGATCGCGCCTTCCTCGTTGTGAGCGGGGATGACGACCGACAGTTTCATGTGCGCCCGCCCATCCTGCGGCGGGCCAGGAGCCTGAGGGTGTCAAAAATCGTTTTTATGACCCGCATTTTCGAGGCGCCGGGCTTCAGGTCGTAACGAAGCACCATCGGAACTTCGGTCATCACCGGGTCAAAACGTCTGAGCTTTAAAAGCACGTCGACCATGCACGAGAAGCCTTTTTCGGAAACAAAGCGGTCGCCGTCATGATCGACCAGCTCTTTGAGCAGCGAGGCCCGGTACGCCCGGAAACCGCAGGTATAGTCGCGCACGCCGCGGATCGGCAGCACAAGCTTGAACAGCATGGCCGCGCCGAGGCTGATCAGTTCGCGGTAAAAGGGTACGCCGCGCACACGGCTTCCTTCGCGGTAGCGGCTTGCGATCACTACGTCGTTGCCTTCCGCAATGCCGCGGATCATGCGCGGCATGAGGCCGGGCGGCTGGGTGTTGTCCGCATCCAGCGTGATGATGATGTCGTCCGTTCCGGGAGTGCGTTCAAGGGCGGCAAGAAGCCCCCGTTTGAGCGTCAAGGCAAGTCCCATGTTCGGATTGTTGTGCAGGGCGATGACCGGGGCTTTTTTTGCGTATTCTTCTATAATGGCGCCGGTGCGGTCGCGGCTGCCGTCGTCCACCACCACGATGGAATATTCGCGCCGCTCATGCGAAAGCGTTTCGATGATCGAATCGAGCAGCGCCGGAAGCGCGGTTTCTTCGTTGTAGGCGGGCAGTGTGACCACTACTTTCATTTCTTCTCTCCTACCGGGGCGGGAACACCCGGCGGCCTGACCGCAATATAAAGCCCGCAACCTTCTTTTACAATTGTCCAGGGCCTTGGGGCGAAGCGTCCGCGCATCCCGAGGTCAAGCTGGGTTTTGTCGAGGCTTACAAGACATTCGGCCCGGGTCAGATCCACTTTGTTCCAGTCGGCCTGGTTCAAATGAATCCATTTGATCGGCATCGTAATCCACTCCCTTTTCGCGAGGCGAATTGCCAGTGGATCGGTTGCGATCAGGGGTACGCCGGGCGGTACCGCCGCAAGCATGTCATCGAGGCATTTTTTGGTTTCAATGAATGAAAACTTTTTCGTAAGTGCTCCGGCCTCGGTCATATAAAGCTGGGTAACCGAAATCGAAAGACTGAGCGCAAAGATTTTGATGATGAAGTTTTTGCTGACGTTTCTTTTGTCAAGAAATTCGTACAGGTTTTTCCAGCCAAAAATCAAAGCAAAAAAGAGCGGCCCCGTGTACAGCGCGGGATAATGCGTGTTGAACTGGATCATGCCCGGCCAGGTGGCAAGGCTCAGTTGCGCGAGGTTGGGTAAAATCGGAATAATTTTGAATCCGCCGAATAAAAACAGTGGACCTCCAACCAGCAGGATCAATCTGTAATAGTAGTTGCGATTGCTGATCATTGCATTGAGCAGGGCTTTTGGATCACCCATGATGGTATTGACTGCGGAATTAAAATCCCTGCCCAGATAGCTATAAACCTCATGAAGGTTGTTGACCTTGTTGAATAGAAGCCCGTGCAGAGGAAAAACAAAAAACGCTGCAATTGAAAGCGGCAGGAACAGCGGCCATTTTTTTGTCCTGATGGCGGCGTAAAGGCCCATGCCCCCGAATGCCAGCCAGGCATCTTCCCGCCACATGGCCATTAAAAACATGTTTACGAGGGCCCAGCGCAGACGGCCGGATTCAATGAAATAAAGAGCCCACAAGGCAAACGGAATCATGAACGGCGCTTCGTGATAGTCCCACATGTTGATCCGGTGAATGGGGTCGAAGAACCAATAGGCAACAAGCGGGGCCCATCTTGGAAGGTCGGCCGGGAGATATCTGTCTGCAAGCTTGTATAAAGGAATCATGGCTGAAACCAGCGCGAGGCTTTGAAACAGAAAAAGAACCTCTGCTCTTGGCAGGACTTTGTAAATCAGCGCGAAAAAAATCAGCCCGAAGTTTAAATGATTGTTTGGGAAATAAGAAGCCGGCTGGTCTTCGCGGATTAAAAAATATGTAAAAAACCGGCCGGTTCTTGAACCGTTGTAGATGGTGTTTTCGATAACGCCGAAGTCGAAAGTGCTGTTTCCGAAAAAATAGTGGTTGATTACCGGAACTGCGAAAAAAAGCACGATAAAATATATCGCAAATACCAGCAGTATCCTGCCCGCAGTGTTCGTCCCGGCAAGATGCTTGAAAGACCGGGTTTTGATAAAACGGATGCCGGCATCAAAAGCGGAATCAAAACTGCCCCCGAATGTCGTGTCGCGGAATCGCACTTCAAGAAAAAGGCGTCCAAACGCATAAAAAACCGCAACAAACGTAAATACATCATTTATGTATGTAAAACGCTCTTTCCCGCCAATGTTCGTTCCGCCATAGGCATAATAAACCAGGGCGAACCAGAACAGGACATCCATGAGCCTGCGATAAAAGGATTTGACGGCGGTCATGTTTCAACACCTATGCATAGTTTGTTGTTGTAAATACCGGTGCATTCTCCGAGCTGGAAGCTCCTTCCGCGTATTTGAAGGCGCCGACCGGCGTCGGGTCGCAATTTTCCCGTTGTAAGAAGTATGCCAACGCGCTTTTCGGTATTGGCCAGCTCGAAGCCCTCCGGGGGGCCCCATATTCTGCCCGTTGAGACGAAGAAGGGTTTTTCACGGCCATAGAAAGTGTAGTGATTGGACTGGAAAAATTCGTCGCTGATCACCACCCGGACCCCGTTGCGCTTGAAATAATCCACCACCCTGCTGATTTCATCGATTTTACCGAGTTGGATCGTGCTTTTCATGACAAGCTGCCGTTGAATCAACTGGTAAGAGCAGGCGGCCGCGACAAGCAGTGCGACCAATATGCGGTATTTAAGTCCTTTTTTGTACACATGATCCCATAATATTCCGGCCATGAGTGCCGCAACCGGCAACACGGGAATCAGATAGCGGTATTGTCCGGCGCCGCTTTTATGGACTCTGAAAAAGGCCAGTATTCCAAGAACAAGTGCTATCAGGACGGGAAGCAATTGCGGTCTGCGCTTGCTTTCCCTGAGCAGCGCCCAAATACCAAATATCAGCAGAAGATACGGAGTGTTTTTCAGAATGCCGTTGTAAATATTATAAATTTCGTGCCCCAGGAGAAGCTGTCTGACTGACATGGCAAATCTATTGGCCAGAAGATCCAACGCCTGCATCAAGGAGTTGGTTTCCCAGTTGCCCAGAATGATGGTGTCGTTTTTGCCAAGCCGGTGAAATATCTCGGGCAGGAACCCGGTCGCGAAGCCGGCGATAAAAATACCCGCACGTTTGACGAAATCCAGGCTGATCGACTTGTAACGGATTTTCAGCTCCAGCAGCAGGATGATTGCGGCGACAATGGTCAGGTTGGGTTCCGGGTACAGCTTCACCGGACGGCCCTTGTAGTCTCCGATAACGGGTCCGAAAAAATCCAGATACAGATAAAGAGCCAGCAGAAAATAAACGAGACCGATGCCGGTTTTTTCCAGACCGCCCCGGGGGGCCAGCAGCCTTCGCGCTTCGGCAAAAGTTTGTTTCCAGGGCACCATTACAGCAAGTATGTAGATCAAAAACCCGCGAAACGTGTAAAACATGAAGCCGCATAAAATGCCGCCCAAAGCAAGCCGGTTCCGGGTGGATTCAAGAAAAAAGGATTGTGTTTTTGAAGCCATCATCAGCAGCAGTGGCGCGGCGATGAAAAAGGCATAATAAAAATCATCGCCGCAATGCTGGATCATGCCTTGGAAACTTACTGCCGTAACAAGGCCCGCCACCAGGGCGCCGGCCATGGAACAATACCGCTTGGCGCACATATAACTGAACCACGTAGCCAGCGTCGGGCCGACGCAGTACGAAAAAATCATATGACCCTTGAGATAGCCGGTGTGGGTGGGATTGAAATGCTCATATATGGCAACCCAAAGTGCTCTAAGATAACTGAGGGCCGTGCCGCCATACGATTGTTGAAAATAGAAGGCGCTCCACTCGCCTTTGCGGACATGTTCGGCAAAAAGCAGTGGAACACTCATGTCGCTGTCGTGAAAGTAATATCCCACAGGAATGAAAATGGCGTGGGCGGCAATGGTTGCCAGCGCCAACAAAATAAAAATGCCGGCGTTTGATAAATGCGATGCTTGCATGGCAAAAACTTAGCATTGATATATCGAAGAGGGAAGATTGGATGAGCCGTAAAAAGACGTTTTTAAACCGCTTGCCTTCGTGAGCCGGCGAAGTTTATAAGGCAATACTAGACATGCTTGAGATCAAGTCGGTTTCGAAGTCCTTCGGCAAAGCGGATGTGCTCAGGGACATAAGCCTCACTATCAAGGAAGGTGAGTTTTTTTCACTGCTCGGCCCGAGTGGCTGCGGCAAGACCACGCTTTTGCGCCTGCTGGGCGGCTTTGACCGGCCTGGTACCGGCGAGATTCATCACAACGGTGTGAGGATCGACACGCTTCCGGCAAACCAGCGCCGGTTCAACATGGTTTTTCAGCGGTATGCCCTTTTTCCGCACCTCAGTGTCCGGGACAATGTGGCCTTCGGTCTCAGGATGAAAAAAGTCGCGTCGCGCGAGATTGCGTCCCGTGTCGACGAAATGCTTTCGCTTGTCCAGATGGCCGCCCTGGCCTCGCGCTCCGTAACCACGCTCTCGGGCGGGCAGCAGCAGCGCGTGGCGCTGGCGAGGGCGCTGGTCAATCGCCCCGAGGTGCTTCTGCTCGACGAACCTCTTTCGGCGCTTGATCTCAAGCTGCGCCAGCAGATGCAGGTCGAGCTTCTGGCCCTGCAGCGCCGGCTCAAGCATACGTTTATTTTCGTCACTCATGACCAGGAAGAGGCACTCACGCTCTCGGACCGCATTGCCGTGATGAACGACGGCGTGATCGACCAGGTCGGTACGCCGCAGGAGATCTATGAATATCCCCGCACGCCGTTTGTCGCCCGGTTCATCGGGTCCGTCAATGCGATCGACGGGGAGATCAAGGATTGCCGCCCCGATGTCATAATTGTTGGAGGCCCGACAAAACGCATGATGACCGTGCGGCCTTCGCGTGACGGCTTCAGGCCCCTTCCGGTCATACCGCAGGGTACTCCCATCAGGATTCTTGTCAGGCCCGAGAAATTCAAGATTCTCAAATCCGCGCCCGGCCCGGAGCAAAACGCGCTTGACGGAACCATCCGCGAGATACTTTATCAGGGCCCGGTTACCCAGTTTTTCGTGCAGCTCAGGGATCAGATCCTTATAATTGCCCAGCCCAACACCGCGGTTACCGCGCGAAAGGGTTTTTCGGGCGGAGACAAGGTGTTTGTAGCCTGGGCGCCGGAGGATTGTCTGCTCATGGGGCGCGACGGGCCGCTTCCGGTTCTTGAATCACCGCCCGTTGATCCGGCTCTTTCAGACGCTCAGCTCCAGCTTCCGCTTGGCATCATGGAGGATGTCCGCATGGCGGGCGGGGTGGCGCAAGGTGGCTGAGAAAGCCAGGCCGCGGCTAAGGCGTCCTCCGCTGCTCGTGCTTCCGGCGGCCGGGTGGTTCCTCTGGTTTCTTCTCGCTCCGCTGGCCATTATTTTTGTATACAGCTTTGCCTCCAAGGGCGTTTACGGCGGCGTCGTAATGAAATTCAGTTTGTCGAATTATGTCCGTTCGGCCGATCTGATTTATCTGCATATCTTCTGGAACAGCATCAAGCTTGCAACTCTTACGGCGGCATCATGTCTTCTGATCGGTTACCCGATGGCCTATGTGATGGCCACCGCTTCGGCGCGCATGCGCGCGTTCCTTCTGGTGATGGTGGTGGTGCCGTTCTGGACGAATTTTGTCGTGCGCGCCTATGCCGTGAAGGTTCTGCTCGGAGAACAGGGGCCGGTCAATGCATTGCTGGCGTCTTTCGGGCTCATCAGCGAGCCGGTGGTGTTTGCCAACACCGCTTTTGCGGTCTGGCTCGGCATGGTTACCAACTATCTGCCCTTCATGGTGCTGCCGCTTTACGTTTCTCTCGAAAAATTTGATTTTTCCCTGCTTGAGGCCGCGCGCGATCTTGGCGCATCGCCGGTAAAAGTGTTGTTCAAGGTGCTTGTTCCGCTTACAAAGCCCGGAATCGTGACGGGGCTGGTCTTCACTTTCACGCCGGCTCTTGGTGAATTCGTGATTCCGGACCTTCTTGGCGGCGCCAAGACAATGCTTGTGGGCAATCTTATAACCGAGCAGTTCTTAAAAACGCGCGACTGGCCGTTCGGGTCCGCGCTTTCGCTGCTCTTGATTTTGACGGTGACGGGCAGTCTTGTGCTTTATCTCAGGATGGAAGCCCGCAGGCAAAAAGCGGAGGAGGGAGCATGAGCGGCGCGGCTTGGGGCAGGCCAAGGCCAAAGGCTCCGGTTGCTGCAAAGGCCATGACCGCTTTTGCGTTTCTTCTCATTTATGTGCCGCTTGCGGCGCTGGTGGTTTATTCGTTTCTCGGGCCTTCAAACGGTCCCGGCACGCCCGACGCAGGCACCCTGGTGTGGTACGAAAAGGTGTTTTCCAACACGCAGATACTCGGTTCGCTTTATGCAAGCTTATGGGTCGGCTTGTGGAGCACGGTTGGCGCGACGGTGATCGGCACTGCGGCGGCGCTTGCGCTTGAGCGTACGCGTTTTCCGGGGCGTGGCGTGCTTGAGGGCATCGTGCATGTTCCCCTGATAATGCCGGAGATCGTGCTCGGTCTTTCGATGCTGATGTGGTTTGTGCTGCTCAGGATCACGCTCGGGTATTTTTCAATCATCCTGGCGCATATAACATTCAGTGTTTCGTATGTGATCATCACGGTAAAGGCACGGCTGCACGGCTTTGACGATTCGCTCGAAGAGGCGGCGCGCGACCTCGGCGCTTCGCCCTGGCAGGTGTTCTGGAGGGTCACGTTTCCGCTCATCTGGCCGGGGGTGCTTTCGGGCGCGCTGATGGCGTTCACGCTGTCGTTTGACGATTTTCTGATCACCTTTTTCACGGCCGGAGTGGGTTCCGACACGTTGCCGCTCAAGATCTATTCAATGATCAAGTTCGGCGTGAGCCGGGAGATAAACGCGCTTTCAACGCTGATGCTGGTGTTTACCTTTGCGCTCGTGATGTTTTTTTTCCGGCCCTCAAAGGGCGTGAAGACGGTCACATGATCCTTCCCGCGACGAGACAGGAGATGGAGGGGCGCGGGTGGAGCGGGCTGGATATTCTTCTGGTCAGCGGTGATGCCTATGTGGACCATCCGTCGTTTG